>CAYZQM010000161.1:12744-15660 GCA_964480175.1 uncultured Sandaracinaceae bacterium | reverse complement strand
TACGAGCCGAGCACCAACACCTGGTCGACGCTCATCGAGACGATGCCGCTCGAGCCGCGCCACCTGCGGGCGTTCGAGCACCGCGGGCGCCTCGTGCTCTTCTCCACCCACGACGTGGAGCCGCTCGCGCACGTCGCGATCCTCACGCTGCCGAACTGATGGCGCACCACGCCGATCGGGTCGATCAGCTGATCGATGCGCTCGGCTGGCTCTTGATCCTGCTCTCGTTGCTCCCCGTCTGGCTGTCGTGAAGACCGCCGGCGTCGTGTAAGCTGGCTGCCCTTGCCTTCTGCAGGGCAGCGCTCGTGTCCCTGCGCTCGTTCCCCTGCCCCCCTTCTTCGAGGTCACCGTGTCCCACCGCTTCATCGATCTGTTGGTTCGCATCGCGCTCCCCGCCACGCTCATCGTCGCCTGTGAGTCGGGCCCCGCTCCGGGCACCGACGCCGGCATGACCGACGACACCGGCGGCACGACCGACGACACCGGCGGCGGCGTCGAGGACGCGCCGCCTGCGCCGAGCTGCGTTCCGCACGACGCGCTCTGCCAGGACGAGAGCATCGGGATGCTCATGCTCCAGTCGGACGCGAGCGCGGCGCTCATCACGGAAGAGGGCACGACGGCGGGCGAGTTCACCACGCACATCGACGCGACCGCGGGCGGCTTCGGCGCGCCTCCCCAGAGCTACGTGTACGCCCGCTTCACCGACGACGGCCTCGAGGTGGTGCGCATCGACGACGAGACTTCGCTCGAGTCGAGCGACTGGGACATCGCGTTCCGCCGCTTCGTCATCCGCCTCAACAGCGGCGTCTCCGGCCCCGGCTGCGTCGAGGCCGGCCGCACCGCGCCCGGCACCACCTTCGAGTCGCTGACCAGCGTGCCGGGTGACGTCGAGTTCTTCGCGGAGGAGTACTTCACCGGCGACAGCTGCGAGTTCATCGTCGACGCGACGGGCATGGGTCCGCAGACCGTGCTCTCCAGCTACTTCGCCTACGCGAGCTGCCTCTCGATGACCGACAACGTGTACGTCGTCGCGCTCGGCGACGGCCGTCACGTGAAGCTGCAGGTCCTCAGCTACTACTTCCCCGACGTGCAAGAGACCTGCAACGAGACGGGCGGCATCGGCTCGCCGAGCGGCTCGGGCAACATGCGGGTCCGCTGGGCCTTCATCGACTGACATGCGCGCGATCTCGCCGACGAAGCACCTCGCCCTGCGGAGCGCGCTCGCGCTGGCGCTCGGCTTCGTCGGCGCCGATCTCGCGAGCGCGCAGCTCGCGCCCGAGCGAGCCGCGCCGATCGCGTCGCTCGCGCGCTACCGCGACGGCGATCGCTGGATGAGCGCCGAGCGGCTGGGCGCAGACGCGTACGGGCACCGCCTGCGGGTCTCGCTCGAAGGCCATCCGTCGTTCGAGGCGTGGGTCGGAGATGCCGCGCTGGTGCGACGGCGCGACGGTGGAGCGCTGAGTGACGACGCGCTCGCGGCGCGCGGCTTGGTTCGTAGATCGGAGATCGCGCCCAGCATTGGGCTCTCGATCGTCACGGCCGAGGGTGAAGACGGGCTGTCGATCGCAGCGCGCTTGGCGAACGACCCCGAGCTCGAGGTGACGCCCGATCTTCACCTGCGCCGCACGCTCACCGACATCGCGGTGCCTCCGAACGATCCGCGCTACTCGGGGCAGCGCTATCTCTCGCGCATCGACATCGAGTCGGCGTGGGCGATCTCGACCGGCGATCCCGCGAGCACGATCGCGATCGTCGACACCGGGTGCGACGCGAGCCACCCCGATCTCTCCCTGCTGCCCGGCTACGACGCGTTCGACGACGACGACGACCCGAGCCCACCCGCAGACACCGAGGGCAACGCCCACGGCACCGAGTGCGCGGGCGTCGCCGCGGCGATCGGCGACAACGGCGAGGGCATCGCGGGCACCTGCCCCGAGTGCACCTTGCGCTGCGTGCGCCTGTTGCCCGGGGGCGATGCGCCGATCCCGATCTCCACCGACGTCGCGGCGTTCCAGCGCGGCATCGACTGGAACGTCGTCGCGATCTCGAACAGCTGGGGCTTCCGCGAGGCGGTCGCGGTGCCGAGCCCGCTGCGCGCGGTCATCGTCGCGGCGCAGACGATGGGCCGCGGCGGCCTCGGGGCCGTGGTGGTCTTCGCCGCGGGCAACGAGAACCGCGAGCTGATCGCGGGCGAGCTCTACGAGATCGACGGCGTGATCACCGTCGGCGGCATCAACATCTTCGACGAGGCCGCGCCCTACTCCAACCACGGCGCGGCGGTGGATCTGGTGGCGCCGCTGGGCGCGCTCACCACCGACATCACCGGTCCCGATGGCGACGATCCCGGCGACTACACCTCGACGTTCAGCGGCACCTCGTCGGCGTGTCCCGTGGTGTCGGGCGTGGTCGGTCTGCTCGCGAGCGCTTACCCCGAAGCGACCGCGATGGCGCTGCACGACGCCATCGTGTCGACGACGCGGAGCGCGCGCTTCGCGACCCCGGACGAGAACGGGCACGACCCGCTCTACGGCTACGGCATCGTCGATCCCGCGGCCGCGCTCGCGTCGCTGGCGCCGCCGATGCCCGACGCGGGTGTGGAGGACGCTGGGCTCGATGGAGGCGAAGCCGACGCGGGTGCGATGACCGGGCCGAGCGGCTGCGGGTGCGCGGCGCAAGGACGCGCCGGCTCGCTCGCGCTGGGCTTGGTGCTGCTGGTGCCGCTCGCGCTGCGACGAGTACGGAGGCGCACGTGAGGCGCGCATCGCTGTGGCTGGCGGCGCTGGCGATCGGCTGCGCGCCCGAGGCCGACGTCGCGCGCGTCGAGCTGCGCCCCACCGACGTCGACTCGAGCGAGATGTGGCGCTTCGCGGCGACGGAGACCGTCGAGTCGTTCGACGCGCCCGAGGGCAACGTCCG
>CAYZQM010000161.1:0-12734 GCA_964480175.1 uncultured Sandaracinaceae bacterium | reverse complement strand
GCGTCTTCTACACCCGCGCTGGCGTGAACGCGGTGCCCGCTGCGGATGCGGATGGCAGCGGCGTCCCCGACACCGTCGAGCTGGTCGCCGAGACCTACGAGGCGGCGCTCGCGCACTACGTGTCGATGGGCTACCGCGCGCCCGTCTCGGATCTGGGCACCTCCGATGGAGACGGAGGCGACGGACGCTTCGACGTGTACCTCGTCGACTTCGCGCTGCGCGCCGACGGCGCCTACCGACGGGAGCGCTGCACCGGCTCGATCTGCAGCGGGTACATGGTCCAGGAGAACGACTTCACCGGCTACCGCTACCCCAGCTTCCGCATCGCGACGCGCATCCTCGCGAGCCACGAGCTCTTCCACGCGGTCCAGGCGGCCTACGACGCCGACGGCGCAGTCAACTTCGGCGAGGCCACCGCGGTGTGGGCCACCGAGTCGTTCGACTCGGATCTCGACGACTTCGAGGGCTTCGTGGCCGCGTGGATGCAGCAGCCCGAGCGCTCGCTCGATCAAGAGCCGCTCTCGCCGGCCGACGGCTACTCCTACGGCGTGTCGATCTTCTTTCGTTACCTGAGCGAGCGCTTCGACGACGACATCGTGCGCGAGATCTGGGAGGCGATGGTCGATGGCGCCGGTGGCGTCGCCGATCCGGAGTGGCTCCCCGCGATCGCTTCGGTGCTCAGCGCTCGAGGGGCCGAGTTCGAGGAGGTGTTCCACACGTTCTCGCGCTGGATCCTCTACAGCGGGATCGGCGGACCGAGCGGTGAGACGTTCGAGCGGGCGACGGACTACGCGCCGGTGACCCGCGTCGAGGAGACCCTGCCGTTCTCGGACGACGCGCTGCGGGTCTTCACGACCTCGACGCGCATCTACTCGTTTCCTCCTGCGGGGCGCACGGCGATCACGGCCGCGCTCGTGAGCGAGGATGTGACCCAGCTCGAGCCGCTCGAGCTCACGATCACCGTTCGCCGCCGCACCGATCTCGATCTGCACGTGATCGGCGCGGCCGAGATCGTGGACGTGACGGGCGCCGACGAGATCGTCGTCGCGGTCTCCAACGGCAACATCGAGGGCAACAGCGCGCGCCCCGGGCTCTGCGTGGGGACCCCGGCCGAGGTGAGCGCGTGCGTCGCGACGGGAGCGCCCGACGCGGGACCGCTCGATCCCGACGCCGGCATCATCGAGAGCGACGCTGCGATCGGCGCCGACGCCGCGCCCCCGTCGAGCGGCTGCAGCTGCCGCGCGGGATCGCGTGCGAGCGCGCCCTGGCCGCTCGCGCTGCTGGCGCTCGCGCTCCGACGGCGTCGATGAATCGAGAGACGCTCCACTGTCGCTCCTGACGCTCGCGCTCGCGGCGAGCCCGCAGGAGCCCAGAACACGGCCGCGCGCTCTCGCTTCCGTCGATGACCCCGATCGAAGGCGGCGCGCTCATCACCAGCAGCGGCGCGTTCTGAACGGGGCACCGAGAGCGCGCTAAGGTCGACCGGTGAGCGAGCTCTTCGAGCGGACCGAGGTGCGCGTAGGGATCGCCCTGATCATCGGGCTGGTCATCGGTGCGGAGCGCGAGCAGCGAATGAGCGAGCAGGCGCCGCCGGCCCACAGCGCCGGCATCCGGACGTTCGCCGTCACGGCGCTGCTCGGCGCTACTGGGATGCTGCTCGAGCAGCCTTGGGCCTTCGCGATGCTGGCGCTCGGCGTCGTCGCCGCGACGCTGACCGCGTACGTGCTGGGCGACCGGGGCGACGCAGGGCTCACCTCCGAGGTCGCGCTCGTGCTGACCTTCGCGCTCGGGGCGCTGGCGGTGCAACGACCTTCCCTCGCGCTGGCCATCGGCATCGTGGTCGCGATGCTCCTCGCCTTCCGCACGAGGATCCACTCGGTGGTCAAGGACGTGTTGACCCCGGCCGAGCTGCGCGATGCGCTGCTGGTCGCGGGGGCTGCGCTCGTCGCGCTGCCGCTCTTGCCGGATCAGGCGATCGATCCCCTCGAGGTGATCAACCCCTTCGTGCTCTGGCGCCTGGTCGTGGTGATCCTCGCGGTGCACTTGGGTGCGCACGTGGCGCGGCGGCTCTTGGGCGCGCGCTGGGGGATGACGGTCGCGGGTCTCGCCTCGGGCTTCGTGTCGTCGTCGGCGACGATCGCCGCGATGGGCCGGGAGCACCGCGAAGACGGCCAAGCACCCGGCGCGCTCGCCGCGGCGACCGCTTCGAGCGTCGCCACGTTCGTCCAGCTCGCGATCATCGTGACGACGGCGAGCCCCGCGCTCGCGGAGCGCCTCTGGCCGTCGCTGGGTGCGGGGGCCGCGGTCGCGGTGATCGTCGCGGCGCTCTTCGCATGGCGTGCGGCCCAGCGCGGCGAGCCCTCGAAGGTGCCGGAGCGCGCGGTGGATCTGAAGGGCGCGCTGACCTTCGCCGCGTTGGTCGCGGTCGTGAGCCTCGTGAGCCGAGGCGCGCAGGAGCTCTTGGGCGATGGCGGTGTGCTCGCAGCCGCCGCGCTCGCCGGACTGGCGGACGCGCACGCGTCGGCCGCCTCGGTCGCGAGCGTGCAGGTCGCGGGGGGCATCGACACGGCCGTCGCCGTGATCGGGGTGCTGGCGTGCCTCAGCACCAACGCCCTCACCAAAGTGGTGCTCGCGTTCAGCACCGGAGGCCGCGCCTACGGCCTGGTGATCGGCGGGGCGACGGCCGCGAGCATCGCGGCCACCTGGCTCCTCTGGGCGCTCGCGCGGTGAAAGGTCGCCGCGCTCAGCGAAGCGCGTAGAGGCCGCCGTCGTCGGCGCCGACGTATAGCGTTCCGTCCGCGCTCAGCGCGGGGGAGCTGTCGACGTCGTGGCCCAGGTTCTTGCGGAAGAGCAGCGTGCCGTCGGGCGCGAGGCAGTAGAGGAAGTCGTCCTGTGAGCCGACGTAGATGCGCCCCTCGGCGTCGATCAGCGCCGAGCTGCGCACCCGGCCGCTGGTGCGGTGCCGGAAGCGCTCGACGCCCGCCGCCGTGATGCCCCAGATGATGCGGTCGTCGCTGCCCACCACGACGGTTCCGTCGGGCGCGATCGCCGGCGTGGCGCGCACGTCGCCTCCGACCTCGAAGCGCCAGCGGATGGTGCCGTCGGGGTTCAGCGCCACGACGTGTCCGAGGTCGGTGCCGACCACGAGCGTTCCGTCGTCCGCGATCGCGACGCCGCCGTCGATGCTCGCGCCCGCGGGGGTCTCCCACGCGACCTCTCCGTCGAAGCTCACCGCCATCACGCGACCGTCGGTGGTGCCCACCACGACGTAGCCGCGCGGATGGATCGCGGGCGGTGATCGGAGCGCGCCCGCGCTCGCGACGTGCCACAGGACCTCGCCCGCGGGGTTCAGCGCGTAGAGGCCGTCGCTGCTCACGAAGATGGTCCCGCTGCTGCGCTCGATGCTGATCGATCCGTCGACGGGCGCGCCCAGGGTCCTTCGCCAGCGCACCTGCCCCAGCGCGGTGAGCGCGACGACCGAGCCGTCGTGGTTGCCGACGACGATCGTCCCGTCGGACGCAACGGCCGCAGCGCCGTAGAACGCGTCGGCGGCCGTGTAGCGGAAGCGGAGCGTGCCGTCGGGCGCGAGCGCGACGAACGAGCGGTCGCGCGAGCCGACGTAGATCGTTCCGTCCGGTCCGACGACGGGCGCGGCGTAGATGCGGGCGGTGGTGCGGTAGGTCCACGCGAGCGTGGGCTCGGCGCTCGGGCCCACCCCGACCGCGCGACCGGTGTGCCGAGCGCCGCCCATGAACGCCGCGAGCCCCTCGGCGGCGCCGCGCGCCGGCTCGGTGGCGACGACGGCGGCATCGGGGGACTCGGTCACCCCAGCGTCGGCCAGCGTCTCGCCGCCCGTGCTCACGCTCGTGCCCGCGAGCTCGGCGCGCACTTCTTCTTCGAAGCGGCAGCGGCCCTCGTGGCAGATGCGATCCCCGCGGCACGAGAGATCCGTCATGCACGGCCCGGTGCTCTCGGTGGTCGCGCCGCAACCCGCGATCGCGAGCGCGACCATCGCGGTGCGCAGACCTCGTCCGTTCGCGCGCCCCTTCACGGAAGGAGCGTGAGCGTCGCGGTGAGCTCGAACGAAGCGCTCGGCGTCATCACGCCGCCGAAGAACTCGACGTAGATGTAGTAGGTGCCCTCGGTCACCTCGAGGTCGACCGTGCTGCTGAGCACGCCCATGGAGGTGTCGTCGTTGCACGCGAGCGAGTTGGACGCGCGGCTGTCCCAGCAGTTCTCGCCCCGTACGTAGAGCACGGTGTCGCGCGCCGCGGTCGTCGGGCCCGTGGTGGTGAGATCCAGCCGGTACGTGCCGGGCGTGTCGATGGTGAGCGAGTACACCCGCTCGTGGCCGCTCGTCGCCATCACGGGATCCGTGCCGCCGCAGGGGCCGTTGAAGGTGCCCGACCCACGGCCGAGCGAGTTCATCACGGTGACCGTCGTGGGGGTCGCGTCCACCGGCGTGGGCAGGCCGATGTTGATCGCGTTCATGCACGCGTTGTTCACGGCGGTGCTGATGGTGCAGGTGCCGCCGGTGCAGTTGAGGCCGGGCGTGCACACCTCGGTGAGGGCGTTGCACGCGTCACCCAGGCCGACCTGGGTCGCGGGCATGATGGGGAAGCGGAGGAACTCGCTGGGCGAGTACTGGCGGTCGAAGACCGCGATCGCCGCGTCGGTGCAGCCCACCTGAGCGCAGAACTCGGCGAGGCGGTAGCCGTCCTCCATCGGGGTGATGGTGGAGGTCGCGGTGTACGGGCCCGTGCCGGTCACCGACTCCCAGCCGAAGGGGAGGATGTCGTCGTCGTCCGCGTCCCCGTCGTTGTCGAAGTCGATCTGACCGGCGGCGGTGTAGAGCTTCAGCGCGAAGCCGAAGATCGGCCCCTCCGCGTCCGTCGCCTCGGCGCCGAGCACCATCGCGACGCCGTTCACGATCGCGTACGCCGAGGTGATGGTGGGCGGCGTGTTGACCCGCGGGGTGAAGTCGACCTGGATGACGCCCTCGTCGACCTGCATCGCGACGGGCTCCGGATCGCTGTAGCCGGTGATGATGAAGTAGAGCGTGTCGCCGCCATTGGCCTGGAAGGCACCGCTCGAGCGGGGGTCGGTGCGTGTGGCGTCGTCGATGCAGGTCGGGGGGAAGGCCTGGGTCGGCACGACCTCACACGCGGTGCGCACCTGGATCACGGTGTTGAAGTTCATCGCGGTCGCGGCGTTGATCGCGCTGAACTCGACCGCGACGGGACCGGTGCCGGGCACGTGGTACTCGACCACTTCCTGCCGGGCCCAGCGCACTCCTTCTCCGTCGGTGTTGCCGCACGCGAGGCCCAGATCGCGAGGGCGCTCGGGGGTCATCGTCGTATCGAACGTCACCGACTCGGTCTCGCCCAGCACGCCGTCGATGACCGTGTGCTCGGCCTCGCAGGTGTAGGGGACGGGCGGCGGTCCCGCGTCGGGCGTGACGTACGCATCGGTGCCCGCGTCGGGCATCACGACGGGCGGATCGCACGCGGGCAAGAGCGAGGCGCCGGCGAGCGCGAGGAAGAGAGAAGTACGAAGCGATCGTGAAGCCATGGCGGTGGACCTTCCGGCGGCCGGTGTAGCACGGGGAGGCCCCGGGCCCATACCCCCGCCACCTGTCGCCGAGACCGACGTGGCCGTGGTCGTGGTCGTGGTCGTGAACGTGGTCGTGAACGGATTCGATCGACCCCTGCTCGTGCCTGCGTCTCCCTCCTCCCGTCTCCACGAGCACCACCTGCGCGCCCCGCCGGGAGTGGTTGCGGAGCGCGTCGCTGCGGCGCAGCGTTGCGCGCCATGCGCCTCGTCCTTGCCTTGCTGCTGATCGCCCTGCCTTCGTGTGTGATCGTGCCTCGCTACCAGCGGGGGACGCTCGCCGATCCTGCGATGGACGCCAGCTCCGACTCCGTCGGGGCGCGCGCGATGCGCAAGTTCCACTGGGCGCGCGAGGGCGCGGCGGGTGGCGACGGGATGGCGGCGGGCGGCGGCTGCGGCTGCGGGACCTGAAGCGGGTGCGCGCTTGGCTCTTGTGGTGCGGCCTCTGGCTCGCGCCCTCGATCGCGGCGGCGCAGGCCGTCCCGGTCGACGAGATCCTGGAGGTCCAGGACGACGGGACCATCGTCGTCTCGCGCGCGGGACCGAGCTGGTCGCTCGATCGATTCGCGATGCGCTTCGGCGTGTTCCAGCAGACCGGACAGGGCTTTCAGAGCCAAGCCGGCCCGATGCGCTGGGGGCCGGGGAGTGAAGAGGCGCTGATCCTCAATCCCGTCCTCTACACCCGCATCGTCCAGCCGGATGGAGTGAGCCACGACGTCTATCTGCCGGTCGACGTGGTGACCGCCGCTTCGCCCGACGCGCTCGACGCGATCTCGAGCGCCTCGCGTGACACCGAGACGATCGATCTCGACGTGTACAGCCGCGTGCCCACCAGCGACGACTCGGCGGTGACGCTTCACTGGGGAGGTCACGTCGAGGAGCAGTTCCGATCGATCTACGCGGGCACCGCGGTGAGCTACGAGATGGCGGAGGACAACGCGGTCTTCACGCTCTCGTTCGACGGCATCCTCGACATCCTCGATCCGGTGCAGCCCAACGGCTTCGATCCGGGCCTCGACGAGCGCTTCACCGGGAGCCTCAACCTCTCGCTCTCGCAGCTGCTCTCGCCCACGACGATCGTGATCGGGAGCTACGGCGCGACCGCGCAGATCGGCACGATCGGAACGACCTGGAACTCGGTGCCCTACGAGGGAGGGGACCGGGTCGCCGAGCACCTGCCCAACCACCGCTTGCGGCACGCGCTCTCGGGGCGCCTGCGCCAGGCGATCGAGGAGTCGCGGACCTTCTTCGACGTGGGCTACCGCTTCTACGTCGATGACTTCGATCAGGTGGCGCACACGATCGACGCGCACGTCACGCAGTACCTGATCCCCGAGCTCTCCCTGCGCGTGAGCTACCGCTTCCACAACCAGAGCGGCGTCGGCTTCTATACCGAGCGCCTTCCGATCACCGCGCCGCTCGATGCGACGTTCCGCACCTCGGACTCGGATCTGTCGCCCTTCGACGCGCACGAGGTCGGCGCGACCGTGCGCTGGTACTGGGATCCGCGCGGCGCGCTCACCGCGGCGAGCAGCTACTTCGAGCTCACCTACTACCGCTACGAGCGGAGCAACGGCCTGAGCGCGAACGTGGCGTCGCTGGGCTGGGGTTGGCAGCTCTGACGATCGCCCAGCCGCTCAGGGACAGGCGACCGTCGCCTCGAGGCTGATGGTGTCGAAGACGAACGACGTCGGGTTCGAGAAGTCGCTGTCCGAGTCGAAGCGAAGGCGCACCGACTCCCCCGGGCGAGGGTTGGTGAACATGTACGTGAAGAGGGTCCAGCTCGGAGCGACGGTGACGTTCGACACGGTGATGACCGGCTCGAGGACCGCGCCCGACGCGCTCACCAGCGCGACGCGCGCGGTGTCGTAGACCGTCGACGTCGTCGTCTCCTCGGTGCCGATCGCGTAGTAGAAGCGGAGCACCAAGCGGTTGGTGCCCGCGGGGATGGTCACCGCTTGCGACGCCGAGTCCGTCGCGTCGTCGAAGCCGCTCAGCCAGATGCCTGCGCTGCCGGTCTGCCATGCGAGGCCCGGCGGCGGATCGTCCGTGATCGGCGGGTAGAGGGGATCGAAGGGGACCTGGCTCCATCCCGTACCGAGCGGAGACGCGTCGAGGTTCGGGTTCACCAAGATCTGCATCGTGCTCGGGGTGCACACCGGCACGTCGGGCATCATCACCGGTGCATCGACGCCGGTGTCGATCGGCGCGGTCCCCGCGTCCAGGCCCGCATCGAAGCCACCACCGCCGCCCGCATCGAAGCCGCCGCCGCCCGCATCGAAGCCACCACCGCCCGCATCGAAGCCACCACCACCGCCCGCGTCGATCGGCACGTCGGGCCGAACGCCGCTGTCGGCGATGGTCACGTGCCCGGTGTCGGGCTCCTCGACGAGGCCGCGGGCGCAGCCGAGGTGCGTGAGCGCGCAGACGATCGAGCACACGAGGAAGGCACGGGAGCGAAGCATCGCGGACCCTAGCTCGCGCAGAGGGACCGTCGAGCCGTCGTGACGCACGACGTCGCGGGGTCAGCCCGTCGTGATCGCGTCGTACCCGAGCGCGTTGAACTGGATGAAGCAGAACCCGTGGCCGAACGGATCGGCGAGCTGCTGGATCGATCCGTAGGGATCCTCGCGGCGTGCTCCCTCCTTCCTCGCCCCGGCCGCCACCGCGCGCGCGACCGACTCGTCGAGATCGTCCACGCACCAATCCAGGTGCATGGGCGTCCAGTGGCGCGCGTAGGTGCGCTCGGTCCCCGAGCCCCCGAAGACGTCGCTGCTCGCGCCCGGCTTGGCCAGCAGGCAGAGGCTGAACGGGGCGCCGAGCAGCTCGAGGAAATCCGAGCCCATGCGGCGCCCCACCGTCAGCCCGAAGGCCTCGCAATAGAACGCTTCGGCGGCCGCGAGGTCGGACACGTCGATGTTGACGATGGCCTTCACTTCTTGCGCACGCGGGTGAGCCACGCGGAGAGCACGATGTGCCCGCCGCCCCACACGAGGCCACCGACGAAGAAGAGGCCGCCGAGCCAGATGCTGTTGGCCGCGAAGAGGTTCGCGCTGCCGATCATCAGGCCGCTGACGACCAGGCCGCTGTAGAGGCGCCGCCCGAGCACGTCGTAGGGCATCGCGCCCTCGGGATCGCGGGTGCGGATCTCGAGGCGACCCTTGCGCAGGTCCTCGAGGATCTCCTGGGCCTGCTCGGGGAACTCCGTCGCCGCGCCGCTGATGCGCGAGAGGCTCCGCAGGAGCTCGGGCAGCATCCGCTCGGGGGCGTAGCGCTGCGCCATGAGCCGCAAGAAGTACGGCTTCATCTCCTCGTAGAGATCGAAGTGGGGCGCGATCTCCTTGCCCACGCCCTCGATCGTGGCGACCGCCTTGCCGACCATCATGAAGTCGGGCGGGATCTCGATGCCGTACTTCTGCGCGCCGTCGACGAAGTCGCGGAGCAGCGCGCTCAGCTCGATGTCGACCAGCTGCTTGCCGAGGTACTTCTCGGACAGGCGCGTGACCTCGGCCTCGAAGGCGCGGCGGTCGACCTTTCGGGTGGGCGTGCCGATCGCGAGCAGCGAATCGGCGATGCCGCGGTGATCCTCTTGGATGCACGCGACCAAGAGATCGACGGTCTTGTCGCGGAGCTGCGGCGTGAGGCGACCGACGAGGCCCAGATCGATGAGGCCGATCACCGGCGCGTCGGGCTGACCGAGGATCAGGATGTTCCCGGGGTGGGGATCGGCGTGGAAGAAGCCGTCCTCGAAGATCGACTTGATGATCACCCCGAGCATCGCGCGGGTGATCTTGTCGGCGTCGAAGGCCTGGGCGACGGCGTCGTAGACCTTCTTGCCGTCGAAGAACTCCATCACGAGCACGCGCTTGCCCGAGACCTGACGGTGGATCTTGGGGAAGCGAACGTTCGCCTCACCCTCGAAGTTCTTGGCGAAGCGGATCGCGTGGTCGGCCTCGAGCCCGAAGTCGAGCTCGGCCATGATCGCGCGGTCGAACTCCTCGACCATCTTCACCGGCGCGTACAAGCGCGACTCGGGGATCGCGCGCTCGACCGCCTGCGCGAGGATGTAGAGCAGCTCGACGTCCCGCTCGATCAGCTGGCGGATCATCGGACGCTGCACCTTCACGACGACGTCGCGGACGATGCCGTCCTCGCCCTTCAGCTTGGCGCGGTGCACTTGGCCGACCGACGCGGACGCGAGCGGCATCGCATCGAAGCTCTCGAACGCCTCCTCGATCGTCACGCCGAGCTCGCCCTCGACCTGCTTCTTGATGTCGTCGTAGGAGACCGCGGGGACCCGATCCTGGAGCTTCTTGAGCTCGACGATGGTCTCGGGCGGAAAGAGATCGGGGCGCGTCGAGACGATCTGTCCGAGCTTCACGAACGAGGGGCCGAGGTCCTGGATGACCAAGCGCGCGCGCTCGCCGAGCGTGCCCTTGCTCTCCGCCTTGCCGCTGACGAGCGAGGCGAGCGGGGTGCGCATCAGGATCTCGCCGAAGCCGTGGCGAACCAGCACCGCCACGATCTGACGGAGGCGATCGAGGTCGCGGACGGCACTGAGGATGGTGGGCGCGGCCATGTCGGCGCAGCGATACCACGGCGCCCAACGGCGGTCGCGGTGTCGTCGCATGTCGGGATCACGCGCACGTGCGCTGCGAAGCGCGCTGCGCGCATGCGCGTCGATTCGCTTCGGCGCGATCCCAGGTGTCGGATCGGGCCCGCGTGCGACACCGCGAGGTGTGGGGTCGCAGCCCGTGGAGAGCGCGTGCGGGTGGAGCGCGGCGACCCCAGCGCGCGCGTCTGGCGTGCGACCGATCCGGCGAGCAGCGCGCGGAAACACCGCGATGCCCCTCGCCGCGGACGCGCGACCACCACACCGCAGCGACGTTCGTCATCGAATTCGCCGCGCGAGCGGTCGACGGAATGATGCGTGCTTGGGCGCTGTGGCTGGTCGGCGACCCCCGGCCGGTGGTAACAAAGCGCTTCCTTCTTCCCTATCCAGGATCCTCGCCCATGACGCTGTGCTCTCGCCCTGTTGCGGGGATGTTCCTCGCCCTGGCCCTCACGTCGGCCATCGCGCCGCGGGCCTCCGCGCAGGACCATCCCACCGCGACCGTCCTCGCCACCCAGCGCACCGGCGTCGACGAGGGCACGGGCGCGGCGTTCGACCGAACGGTGCGCGCGCGCCTGGATTCGCTCGAGGTGGTCGAGGTGCAGGGCGCAGTGGCGCTCGATCTCGAGCAGATCCAGCTCGCGCTCGGCTGCATGGGAGAGACCGCGCCCTGCCTCACGCAGGTCGCGACGGAGATGGACTCGCAGATCATCCTCGTGCCCTCGCTCGCGATGGCGGGCGACACGCTGCAGGCGACGATCCTGATCTTCGACTCGCGCGACAACACGATCCGCCGCACCACCCGCGAGGCCGCGGGCGCGGACGCGAGCTCGCAGATCCTGGGCAACGTCGAGGGCATGCTGCGCGAGGCCTTCGGGCTGCCCGCGGCCGCGCCGAGCGGCGGGACGGACGATCCGCCGGGCGGCCGGGTCACGCCGCCGAGCCGCAGCCTCTCGCCCGTGCCCTTCGTGCTGATCGGCGTCGGCGCCGCGGCGCTGGTGGGCGGGGGCATCGCCGGCGGTCTCTACCTCGCGGACGCGGAGCTCTACCGACAGCCGATCGAGACGGCCGCGCAGCGCGACGAGCTGGACGCGATCCGCGACCGCGGCAACGCGGAGGGGCTCGCCGCCAGCATCCTCTTGATCGGCGGCGGGGTGCTCGCCGCGGGGGGTCTCATCTGGCTCTTGGCCGCGGGCAACGACGACGGGAGCTCGCCGCTCGCGGTGCTCCCGATGGTCTCACCGGACGGGGGCTTGCTCACGCTTCACGGCACCTTCGGAGACGGCTTCTGATGCGCACCTTGCTTCGCTCGCTCTTCACCACCGCGCTCGCGGCGACCGCGCTGCTCACGCCCGCGTGCGCCATCGACGAGAACAGCAACCCGACGCCGCGCTGCGAGGACGACGGCGACTGCCCGGCAGGGCGGGTCTGCTACCGCAACTACTGCATCGTCGGCGGGACGATCGACGGGGGCGACGTCGACGCGGGCATGGACGCCGCCATCGACACGGGACGCGACACCGACGGTTGTGTGCCGACGGGCGACGAGACCTGCAACGGGATGGACGACGACTGCAACGGCACCATCGACGACATCGAGCGCGTGACGTGCGTGAACGGGGAGGTGGGGCTCTGCGCGACCGCCCACCTCATCTGCCCGCCAGACGGCGGCGCGACCCCGGTCTGCCGGCGCGACGCGCCGCCCGTCGCCGAGACGTGCAACGGGGAGGACGACGACTGCGACGGACAGACCGACGAGCAGAGCGCGCGGCGCTGCTATCCGGAAGGCGAAGAGGGCTGCACCCTCGTCGCCGGCCGCTACGTGTGCCGCGGCGCGTGCGGCGCTGGCGTGCAGGCGTGCGTGGACGGCGAGTACGGCGACTGCGAGCAAGCGCGCACCCCCGGCGCCGAGGTGTGCACCACCGGCGCCGACGTGGCGGGCGACGAGGACTGCGACGAGCTGATCGACGAGGAGTGCACGTGCACCGCCGGCACCCCGTGCTTTCCGGGCGACGTGCGCCAGGCCGGTCTCGGCGAGTGCGACGTGGGCATGCTCAACTGCGCGACGAACCTCTGCATGAACTTCGGGATGCCGTCCGACGAGACGTGCGGCAACGCGGGCGCGGACAACGACTGCGACGGGATCGAGGACAACGTGCCCGGCACCGGCGAGGTCTGCCTCGACGACACGATGCTCGGGGTGTGCCGGACCGGGGTGACCCAATGCGTCGCGGGCGGCGCGGTCGAATGCGTCACCCCGATGTCGATGATGGAGCTCTGCGACGGTTTCGACGACGACTGCGACGGGACGCCCGACGAGGACTTCGACCTCATGACGGACGAGGCCAACTGCGGCGGCTGCGGGAACGTGTGCGACGCCGGGCTCTCGTGCTGTGGAGGCGTGTGCATCGACGCGACCTCGAGCGATGCGTTCTGCAGCGCAGCCGCGGGCACCTGCGGGACGGCGTGCGGGGACGACGCGACGTGTTGTGGCGGTGGCTGCACGGACACC
>CAYZQM010000160.1:8543-15746 GCA_964480175.1 uncultured Sandaracinaceae bacterium | reverse complement strand
TGCCCTGATGCTGACGGGCGGCATGTTCATCACCTCGTGGCTGCTCACCCCGCAGATCACCGAGGACTACGGGCACACGCTCGAGGCGCGCGACGCCATGAGCTACGTGACCCGCTACTGGAGCCCGCCCGGGCACGATCTCCCTGCGCGCCTCGAGCCGCGCATGCGCGACGGCAGCGCGAGCGACGCCGAGCTGATGCGCTTGATGGACGCGTACCTCGAGATCGGTCGCACCGCGGACGCCGAGCGGGTGAACCGCATGCTCGCCGCCCGCGCAGCCGAGCCGTGAGCCACCGGGCCGCATGGCTCGCGCTGGCGGCCCTCTCGTGCACGGCCCTCTGGACCCCGTACGCGCAGGCGCAAGACGAGGCGGAGCTCGAGGTCGAGGCGACCGCGTCGCGCCCGATCGCGGCCGGTAGCGAGCTCGATCCCACGACGTCCGCGACCAGCGTCGATGCGCATCACCGGCCGCGCGCGATGGAGAGCCTGGACGAGCTGATGCTCGAGGTGCCCGGCGCGATCACCAGGCGCAGCGGCAGCGCCGGCGCGTTCGCAGGATTGGGCCTGCGCGGCGCGGGCGCCGAGCACACCACGGTGCTGCTCGGCAGCGTCCCCTTGATGAGCCCCGACGGTAGCGCGTTCGATCTCTCGACCCTGCCGGTGTGGGTGCTCGATCGCGTCGACGTCTACCGCGGCGGCGCGCCCGTGTGGCTCGGCAGCGGCGGCATCGGCGGCGTGCTGCACTTGATCCCTCGCGCAGCGCGGGGCTCGGGCTTCGAGCTCAGCGGCGGCGTCGGCAGCTTCGCGCTCTACGAAGGGCGAGCGAGCGCGTCGGTGCGCGAGGGCGAGCTCTCGATGCTCGCGGCCGCGGGCGCGACCAGCACCTCGGGCCGCTATCCGTATCTCGACGACGGACGTACCGCGCTCGATCCCAGCGACGACCGCGATCGACTGCGCCTCGGCGCCGAGAACACCGACGTGAACGTCGCGGTGCACCTCGCGACCCGCATCGAGCGCACCCACGTCGAGCTCGCGGGCATCGGTCTCGAGCGCGTGGGTGGCTTGAACGCGCTGCCGGCGCGCCGCTCGGACATGCCCGTCGGGCGTCGGGATCGATCGCGCTACGTGCTCGGCCTGACGCTGGGCTGGCTCGACGACGATCGCCCCTGGTCGCGCGCCGAAGAAGGGGATCTGCGCGCCGAGATCACCGGCGCCGTGAGCCTCGAGCGCCGTCGCCTCGACGATCCCTTCGCCGAGTTCGGCCTGCTCCCGCGCGACACCGACGATCTCCTGGTGCGCGGCTACGGACGTGCGGCGGTGCGCGGTCGCATCGTCCCCGAGCTCGCGCTCGCCGCGGTGGGCACGTACGCGCACGAGTCGGTGACGCTGAGCGATCGCCTCGCACCTGCCCCGGGCGGCGCCGAGCGCGACGCGGGCACGCTCGCGGCCGAGGCCCAGCTCGATCTGCGCATCGACGACACCCGCCTTCAGATCCGGGGCTCGGGCCGCGTCGAGCTCGCGAGCGCCGCGACCGAGGCCATCGATCGCGAGCGACCGCTCACCGTCCTGCCCACCGCGCGCCTCGCGGCCGCGCTCGCGCCCCTCCCGTGGCTCGCCATCCAAGCCTCGTTCTCCACCGCAGGTCGCCTGCCGACGATGCTCGAGCTCTTCGGGGATCGCGCGTTCTTGGTGGGCAACCCGACGCTGCGCCCGGAGCAGTCGCTCGGCGGCGACCTCGGGCTGGTCGCCAGCGGGAGCACGGATGATCACGCCCTGCGCGGCGAAGCCGAGCTGCGGGCGTTCGGCACGGCCATCACCGATCTCGTCGTCTACCGCCGCACCGAGGCGAGCCAGATCGTCCCGGAGAACCGCGACGCTGCGCGCGTGCTCGGCCTCGAGGCGCGGGTGTCGGGCACGATCCTCCGGTGGATCGAGCTGATGGGCGCGCTCACCGCGCTGGACGCACGCGACGCGAGCACCGAGCGTCTCTTGCCGCTGCGTCCCCCGCTCGCAGCCGCCGCGCGCGCGGGCGTGCGCCTGATGCCCGGCGATCCGATCACGTCGCTGCGCGCGTTCGTCGACCTCGAGTTCGTCGCCTCGACGTTCGCCGACTCCGCCAACCTCGTCGCGCTGCCCGAGCGCGCGCGCTTCGGGCTCGGGGTGGTGCTCGAGGTGATGGCGCACGCGGAGGTGTCGCTCACGATCCGCGACGTCTTCGACGCGCGCGGGCTCGATCTGCTCGGCGCGCCGCTTCCCGGTCGCTCGATCGCGCTCGCGCTCACCCTCCGGTGAAGCGACGACGCGTCACGGGCGTGCGCCGGTCGCTGCGACGCAGATGCCCGTCCCCTCGGGCGAGTACGTCTGGGCGACGCAGCGCTCGTCGGACGAGCACGCGCGGGTCATCGTGAGCGAGCAGACCCGCAGGCACGTGCGGGTCGCGAGCCCGCCGCAGAAGAGGCCCGCGGCGCAGTCCTCGGGGACGGTGCACGCCTCTCCGGCCTCGGCGGTGCCCGCGATGCGGCACTCGGTGCCGCCCACGCCGTCGACGATGTAGCAGCCCTCGCGCGCCTCACAGGTGAGCTCGGGGCTCAGCACGCTGCAGGTGCGCGGCACCACGCAGCGGCCCCACGCGGTCGCGGTGCCGTCGACCAGCGTGCCATCGCCACCGCAGCGCGCGGTCCCTTCGCACGTCGCAGCGTCATCCCCCGGGCAGCAGATCACCCCGCACACGCCGCCCGCGCTCCGCGACGCGCGAAAGCACGCGAGGCCTGGCGCACACCCATCGACCGACGTGCACGGCTCACCGGCCTCGGACGCGCCGAACGCGTCGCTGCAGGCGGGCTCCTCCGCTGCGAGCGTGCAGCGGAGGTCGTCCACGCAGCCGTCCGCGTCGAAGCGCGGATCACAGTCGCTCGTGCAGCGGAGCACGCCCGCGTCGCTGCCCGCGTCGATCCGCGCGGCGTCGCTCGCGCTGCCGACGTCATCGCGGATGATCCCTCCCTCGGTCAGCGCGGTGTCGAGCGGCAGGGGCGCGTCGGTCCCCGGGTCGGGCACCGTACATCCCAGCACGGTGCATCCCAGCACGGAGCTCAGCGAGAGCACCGCGAGCACCAGCGACGAGCGGAAGGCCAAACTGCGGCGCTCGCTCAATGGCTCCTCAAGTGCTGGGCGTGCAGAGGCCATAGCCTCCGCCCACCACCGCAGGCTGCGCGGTGCAGGTGGTCCCGTCCGCGCAATCGGGATCGGAGATGAGACAGAACGCGATGCAGTGCAGGTCGTCCGCGCTGGTGCCGTAGCAGCCCGCGCCAGGCATGCAGCCGACGCTGCCGCCGCAGTCGTCACCGACGTTCGCGGTGCCCGCGTTCACGCAGCTCAGCGTGCCGTCCATCCCGGGCTGGCAAGCGCGACCATCGGGGCAGCCCGAGTTCGGGATCACGCTGCAGCTCACCGGCGGATCGCACACGCCGACGGCAAGCAGACCGCCGGTGGTCGCGGGATCGCGGTAGGGGATGCAGCGGTAGCCGATCGGGCAGTCCGTGTCCGCCTCCATGCAGCAGTACTGGCGGCACACGCCGTCCTGACATCCGAGACCCTCGGCGCAGTCGTTCAGGCCCGTGCACGTCGCACCCTCGGTGATCACACCGCTCGGCGCGCAGACGGTCTCCGCGCTCGTCTCGTCGCCCGACAGGTAGCAGCCCTGCGCCGTGGCTCCGTCGGGCGCGCAGTCCTGCCGGATGATGTCGCAGCCGGCCGCGCCGACGCTGCACACCCGCGTCGAGGTCGGGGTGTCGGGGTTCACGATCGGCACGTCGCCGCCCCCGCCACCGCCATCGAAGGGCCCCGTGTCGACGCTGCCGGTGTCGACGCCCGTGTCGCGTCGCTCGTCGGGCTCGTCACAGCCCGCGATCGCGAAGAGGACGAGCAAGGTCGAGCCGAGAACGAGCGTGCGGTTCATGGGAAGCCTCCGGAGCGAGAAGATCGAACCCGAGATTAGCCCATCACCGCCGGTGGAAGTCAAAAGCTGGCCCATCGAGGTGGCGGGCGTCTTCGCAGGATTTGGGCCAGCCCCCGAACGACGAAAGGCCCCGCGCGATCGCGGAGCCTCTCCTCATCGGGCGCGACATTCGTGTCGCGACGCGGGTCCTCAGGGCATCTCGACGCAGCTGTCGGCAGGGTCGGCGTTCGGGCCGATGATGGTGGTCCGGTCCTGGCCGACCAAGCAGGTGGGCTCGACCGTCGTCAGCGAGGGATCGCAAGCGAGCAAGCAGCCGGGGCAGAGATCGATCGGGAAGAGGTACTCGCCGCTGGTGATCGTCGCGCCACCCGACGTGGTGCCGGTGAGCCGGACGGACACCAAGACCCGACCCGCGATCTCCACCAGCGAGTCGCCGTAGAGCGGCGGGATGACCTCGAGGCTCGCCACACCCGACGCGCCCGCGGAGCTGGTGCCCGGCGCGATGGTCGCGGCGGTCGTGATCCGGTACGGGTTGGGCAGGCCCGCGAAGTCGAACGGTGTGCCGTCGACCGACAGGATCTCGATGTCGGCATACTGCAGCGTCAGCACGTTGGGCTCGGCGCGCAGCGGGTAGCGATCGTTGAAGAGCGGGATGAGCCGGCTGGTCACGCGCATCGCTGCGAGGTAGCGGATGCCCTGCGGCCGAATGCTCGCGGGATACACCCGTGTGTCGAGCGTGGGCGAGAGGGAGAAGATCACCGAGCTGGGATCGAACACGCAGTCGTCGGTCGGCGCGAGCACGCCGTCGACGACCAGCGCGGGGTTCGAAGGCGCGCAGCCGACGGCGAGCGCGAGCATGGAAGCGATGAGGGCGAAGCGGCGCATGTGATCTCTCCGGCGACGGAACTCCGCGAGAGAGCTCCGACCCCTAAGGTACTTGGGTCGGCCCCTTCGATCCAAATTCGCGCGCAGCCGCGACGATATCGGTCGCACTGCACCGGAAGATGCCCACCTCGCCGGGCCCCTTCGGGATCACGAACGCGACGTCGGCGCCGACGCGCTTCTTGTCGGACGACAGGTGTGGAACGAGGTCCTCGCGCGCCAGCCACGGTGCCACGTCGACCGGCAGATCGAGCGCGCCGAGCAGGCCGCTCACCCGCTCGAGCGCCGCACGGTCGGCCGCGCCGATCGAGCACGCGAGGCGCAGCGCCGCCACCAGCCCGAGCGCGACGGCCTCGCCGTGCAGCAGCGAGAACGCGCTGGCGCTCTCGAACGCGTGACCGAGCGTGTGTCCGAGGTTCAGCGCGCGGCGCGCCCCCTGCTCGCTCTCGTCCGCGGCCACCACCCTCGCCTTCACCCGCACCGCCATCTCGAGCGCGCGTCGTGTCGCGTCGTGGTCGTGCGCCGCGAGCGCCGCGGCGTCCAGCTCGAGCGCGGACAGCGCGGCCTCACCGGCGAGCCAAGCGCACTTCACGATCTCGGCGAGGCCCGCGCGTCGCTCACGCGCCGGCAACGTCGCGAGGGTCTCGACGTCGATCTGCACCGACGACGGCTGATGAAAGGCGCCGACGACGTTCTTGCGGGCGCCGCGATCGATCGCCGTCTTGCCGCCGATCGCGCTGTCGGCCATCGCGAGCAGCGTGGTCGGCACCACCACGAACGGCACACCGCGCAGCCACGTCGCCGCAGCGAGCCCGGTCACGTCGCCCACCACGCCGCCTCCGATCGCGACGAACACCCCGTCGCGCCGCACGTCCGCCGCCTCCGCCGCGTCCCAGATGCGCTCCAGCGCGTGCACGTTCTTGTGCTGCTCGCCCGGCGGCAGCACGACGAGCGCGCTCGAGGTGGCGTCCGCGAGCTCCGCGCCGAGGTGGCGGGTGTTCTCGTCCGCGACGAAGAGCGACCGGGCATGGCGTGCGAGCGCCGGGATCAGCGCGCGACGCGACGCGAAGCGCGCGCAGTACGAGCGCGAGCCCAGCGGGACGAGGATCGGTCGCGCCGCGAGGCCGTCTTCGATCACGCGGGCGAGCTCGTCGGGCGATCGCGCGCTCGTGTCGATCCGCAGATGAGCCTCGGCATAGGCCGACGCCCGCGCAGCGAGGAGCGACGCCAGCACCTCGCGCGGTTCCGTCGATCCCGAGAGCAGCGGACGCGTCTGAACGGCCGCGCGAGCGACGAGCACGTCGAGGTCCGCGGTCAGGTGCACGATCACGCCGCGCTCGAGGAGACGTCGCCGCGTCGCTGCGTTCACCACCGTCCCGCCGCCGAGCGCCACCACGAGCGGCTCGTCTCGCGCGGCCAGCTCCTCGACGACGCTCGCCTCGATCGCTCGGAACGCGGCTTCGCCCTGCTGCGCGAAGAGCGCACGAATCGACGTGCCCGCGCGCGCTTCCACGAGCGCATCCAGATCCAGCGCCTCGCGGCCCAGGCGCGCGGCGAGCGCTCGCGCGACCGTGCTCTTGCCCGCGCCCATCGGCCCGGAGAGAAACACGTGGGGCCCCTGTTCGAAGGACGGCAGCTCGAGCGGCTCGAGCACCTCGGTCATCGCAGGCCGTGCTTCTTGGCGAGGCGCGCGAGGTGGTTGCGATCGATGCCCGCCTCGTCGGCCGCGCGCGAGACGTTGCCCCCCGCGCGATCGAGCAGCTGGGCGACGTACTGCGCCTCGAACGCGTCGAGGAGCTTCTCCTTGGCCTCCTTGAACGGCAGCTCGTTGAGCTCGTGCGTCGCGACCTCCCCCGGCATCGGCGGCGCGGAGGGACGGCTCTGGTTGCGCAGGAGCGCCTCCTCGATCAGCCGCCGGAGCTGCCGCACGTTGCCGGACAGATCCTGCGCTCGCAGCTGCGCGAGCTCCGCCGGAGAGAGACGGAGATCGGGGTACCCGAGCGCCTCGGCGAGCGCGTCGACCAGGCGCGGGAGATCTTCGAGCCGCTCGCGCAGCGGCGGCATGTGCACCCGCGCGCCCGCGAGGTGGAAGAACAGGTCGCGCGAGAGCAGGCCCGCCTCGACGGCCGAGCGCGGATCCTTCCGCGACGTCGCCAAGAAGCGCACGTCGATGCGCTCCCGCTCGGTGCGATCGAGCAGCACCCGCACCGCGTCGAGCTGCAGCACGCTCGCCTCGTCGAGGCGCTCGAGCAAGAGCGTCCCCGCGCCGGACGCCCGCGCCGCCTCGAAGGCTTGGTGGATGTGCTGCGGCGGGTGACTGGGATCGAGATCGGCGACGATCAGCGGCGCGTGCGCCCGCGGCGAAT
>CAYZQM010000160.1:7854-8533 GCA_964480175.1 uncultured Sandaracinaceae bacterium | reverse complement strand
GTGCAGCGCGCGCGCCGCCTCCGTCTTGCCGGTCCCGACTTCGCCCCAGATCCACACCGGCACGTCCGCGACGGCGAGCCGCTCGAGCTGACCGAAGACCTTGCGCATCGGCGCGCTCGCGCCGACCAAGCCACCGAAGCGCGAGCTCGCCGAGGGTGCGTCGGGGAGCGGGACGTCCGCGGCCAGCAGCTCGAGCCGCGTCTTGCCGACCCGGAACTCCGAGCCCGCCGGCACGACGACCGACTCGATGCGCGACTCGCCCACGAACGTGCCGTTGGTCGATCCGAGATCCTTCACGCGCACCCCGTTCGCGAGGAGCGCGAGCTCGGCGTGCATGCGCGAGACGGTGGGATCGCGCAGCACCAGATCCGCATCGGGGCTGGTGCCGATGAGCAGCGTCCCGCCATCGAGACGCTGCTCGACGCCGCGATCGGGGCCGACGCTCACGCGCACGAGCACCCTCCGCACGACCACCCGCTGGATGCCATCCGTGCCGAGGATCCCGGTCTGGGCATCCATGCGTGAGGTACCGGACATCGACGCTCAGGGTACGCGAATCGGCGTTCGAGATCGGCGCGGAGGGAGCGCCAATCAGACGAAGAAGTCGAGGAAGAGCTCGGCGGAGGGATCGACCGCGTACTTGCTGAAGTCGGTGACGCCCTCGGCGCGGAGCAGATCC
>CAYZQM010000160.1:6827-7844 GCA_964480175.1 uncultured Sandaracinaceae bacterium | reverse complement strand
CGATGTAGAAGTTGCCCGTCGCCTCGGTGGAGGGCTTGTTGAAGATCGCGTGCGCGGCGTCGGACATGATCTCGACGGTGCGCGAGCCCTTGATGGCCTCGTCGCCGCCGAGGAGGTTCTGCACCGCAGCCGTCGCGATCGCGGTGCGGGGCCAGAGCGCGTTGACCGCGATGCGCTTGGAGCGGAGCTCCTCGTGCATCCCCAGCACGCACATGCTCATGCCGAACTTCGCCATCGTGTACGCGACGTGGGGCGCGAACCAGCGCGGCGGCGAGAGGTTGAGGATGTGGGGGTTCTCCGCCTTGCTGAGGTGCGGAATGCACGCCTTGCTGCAGAGGAAGGTCCCGCGCGTGTTGATCTGGTGCATCAGGTCGTAGCGCTTCATCTCGGTGTCGAGCGTGCCCGTGAGCGAGATGGCGCTGGCGTTGTTCACCAGGATGTCGATGCCGCCGAAGGTCTCGACGGTCTTCTTCACCGCGTCGAGGACCGCGCCCTCGTCGCGGATGTCGACCTGCAGCGGGAGCGCCTTGCCGCCCGCCTTCTCCATGTCCTCGGCCGCCGAGAAGATCGTGCCCGGGAGCTTGGGGTGCGGCTCGGCCGTCTTGGCGACGATCGCGACGTTCGCTCCGTCCGCGGCGGCCCGCAGGCCGATCGCGTGACCGATGCCGCGGCTGGCGCCGGTGATGAAGAGGGTCTTTCCCTTGAGGCTGGCCATCGCTGTCCTTTCGAGGCTCGCAGCACGCGGGCGAGCCGAAGCGGGGTGGTTGTACACGATCGGGCCCGACAGATCCGGGCTTTCAGCCGACGCGGTCAGGCACCTTCGGCGGCGCTGTCGTCGGCCGGTGCCTCGGTCTCGGACGGCGCCGGTGCGACCTCGTCGGTCGGCGCGTCGCTGGACGCAGCATCGCTGTCGGCGTCGACGGCGTCATCTCCACCGGCATCGCCATCGCCATCGCCATCGCCATCGGGGGGACCATGGGTGACCGTGGTGCCGACGGCCGCGCTCTCGGCGAAGTA
>CAYZQM010000160.1:0-6817 GCA_964480175.1 uncultured Sandaracinaceae bacterium | reverse complement strand
AGAGGACGACGCCCAGCACGACGAAGCCGATCGCGGCGCCGAGCGCGGCGTCCGACCACCCGGCCAGTCCGCGCGCCGCATCGAGGCGCGCCATGTCGAAGGGCTGCAGCGCCGCCGACTGATCGGACGCCGCGATCGCACCCAAGACGACGCTCGTCACCAGGGCCGCGCCGCCCAGACCAAACGAGACCCACGCGAAGATCGGCGTGCCGACCTCCGACTCGTAGCCGGTCGCCGGGATCAGCTGGACGTTCGCGGAGGTGCGCACGCCCGCCTCGACCGTGACCTCACCGCGGTAGGGCACGTAGCCCGAGAGCTCGGCCTCGACGCGGTAGCGACCCGGCGCGAGCACCAGCGGCTCGGCGAGCGGCGTCAGACCCACGTCGTCGTCGCCCACCCGGATCCGCGCGCCGTCGTGGTCGGCGCGGATCGCGAGCGTCCCCGTCGTCGGACGCGACAGCGCAGCACGGCGCGCCGCGTCCGCGGCTTCGACGAGCTCGGCGATGTGCGCCTCGACCTCCGCGCGGTCCGGCGGATCGACCGCGTCCGAGAGGTAGCGACGGTAGTACGAGATCGCCTCGTCCCAGTCGGCCGCGTTGCCCTCGCGCCGCGCGAGCTCCTCGTACGCGCGCGCGATGTTGTAGGAGAGGTCCGCGCTCGGGGTGAGCGACGCGGCGACCTGGAACGCGCGGATCGCCTCGCGGTAGCGACCCTCGCGATACTCGTTCACGCCGGTCTCGTACTCGGTGCGCGCGCGACGCGCGGTGTCCGCGTCGAGGTGCGCGGCCGTGTCGTCCGAGGTGTCCTGCGCGAGCGCGGTGAGCGCTGGCGTGAGCAGCGACGCTGCGAGCACCATCGCGAGCGCGCTCCGACCCAAAAGCAAGTGCATCGGCCGAGACGATACCACGACCCTCGGGCGCGACGGGGGTGCCCGAAACGGCGAACGGCGCCGCCCCCGAAGGGACGACGCCGTCGTCGTGTCGTGATCGAGCCGCGCGTGAGCGGCTCGATCAGCCGTTCATGGCGAGAGGGGCTGCACGCCGAAGCCGTACATCCAGCTCAAGCGGCGGACGAGGTTCAGCTGGTCCATGAACCGATCGCGCTCGGCGAACGAGCTGCGGGCCTCGAGGCGCTGCGCGTGCAGGATGAGCTGCGCGCCGACGCCGGTCTCGCGCGCCCCATCGGGGAACGAGCGCGCGACGTACGTGAAGCCGGTCTCGGGGTCGGTGAACTCGACGGTGGGCACGCCCACCGGCAGCTCGATCTCTTCCGCGCCGCCACGGATCCAGATCCGCGAGCTCTGCAGGAAGTGCTGGTCGTAGGTCTGCGGGATGTACGCCATGCCGAGGACCGCCGAGTAGAGCTGGAGCGAGAAGCCGACGGCCGGATCGAGCGGGTTGCCGCCGGTCATGTCGCCGTTCTCGAGGTTCAGCGGGTCCGGCCACACCAGACCGCCCGTGCCGAAGCGCGGACCGATCGTCGCCCAGTCCTCACCGAGGATGCCGCGGAAGAAGCCGTCGGTCGCCTCGGGGAAGGTGGTGGCGAAGCTCAGCTGGTAGCCCCGGATGTCGACGTCGGTGTCACGACCGAGGAAGTAGGTCGTGGGATCGACGAGCACGTGGATGGCGGCGAGCTTGTCGTAGAAGTACCCGACGCGCTCCAGCTGATCGAACCAGTAGTAGCCGGCGTCGAAGTCCCACGTCGTCTCCATGAAGCGTCCGTCGAAGATCCCGATGGTGCGGGGATCGAACGGGCTGCCGGCGCCGGTGCGGATGAAGCCGGGCGTTCCGTCGCCGCGCGTCGTGGTGCCGTACGAGCCCGGCTCCGGCGCGGTAATCGTGTGGGTGAGCGTCGTCATGCCCACGCCGACCGCGAGGGTGTACGCGCCCATGCCGTCCGCGCGCGTCCAGAACGTGTCGTAGCCCGCCTGCCCCGCGAAGATGTCGTCCATCAGCGGGCGGTAGAGCGCGTAGATCTGGTTGGCGCGCGCGAACTTCTCGAAGAAGCGGTCGTGCACCCGGGTCGCGACCGTGTCCGTGCGGAAGCCGATGCGCTGACGCCGGAAGTTCGTGAACGGGTAGTAGTACCAGTAGCTGTCCGCCACGGACTGCACCGTCTCGTACGCGTCCGCGCCCTGGTCGTAGCGCAAGCAGTCGGGGTTCAGGTCCGCCTGCTCGTCGCTGCAGAACTGGAAGGGCACCACGGGGCGACCGTCCGCCGACGAGAGGAGCTCGTTGATGCCCTGCGCGCGCAGCGCCGTGTTGGGGACGAGGCTGGTGTAGGGAACCAGCGAGCGATCCGCGATCGCGTCCGCATCACCGACCACCTCGAGCCAGTCGGTGTACTCGTGCGCCGCCACGCGGCCGCCGGTGAACGAGCTGAGCTCGAGCGGGACGGGCCAGCCGAAGCTCTGGATCGCCGCCCACCACGCGACCTCGTCGACGTCGGCTGCGTTGTTGAAGACCTGGACCAGGTCGCCATAGCCCATCGCGACCGCTGCTCTGTCGTAGTAGCTGATGCCGTTGGCATCGGTCACCACGAAGTTCACGCCGTAGTCCATCGTGGTCGAGTACTCGTACTCGGTGATGCGGCCGTCGATCTCGGCGGGCGTCATCGGATCCCACGCGCGGGGCGCGACGCTGCCGTCGTCACGAAGGCGCCAGTAGTCGGGCAAGTAGTTGATCGCGTCGTAGCTGCCCGAGAAGTTGTGGCGCAGGCCGATGGTGTGACCGACCTCGTGGCCGCTGACGGCCTGGAAGATCGGGTGGCGCATCATCGTGCGCACCAGGTCGTAGTCGAGGTTGCCGTCGCCATCGACGAGCGTGTACGGCACGCCGTACCACTCCATGACGCCGTCGCCCGTGGTCGCCTCCGCCTGGATGGCGCGCGCGAGGCCGAGCAGGCCCTGATCGGTGAAGTCCGCATCGAGGATGCAGGCCTCGGCCTGGAGCTGGTTGCGCAGCTGGGTGAGCGCGTCGCGACGGTCGAAGTGACCGCCCGCGCGAACCGGCGAGGCCGCCGCGAGGATGTTCGCGTCCACCGGGAGCGCGGGATCGATGTTCGCGAGCATGCGCATCTCGCGGTTGGTGAGCATGCGCTCGATGTCGGTGCCCTCGATCGTCGAGAGGCGCGCGTCACCCCGGTCGTCGCCGCGGCCGAACACGCCCGCGTTCCAGAGCCGGCGCTCGGCCACGTCCAAGCGATCGATGGTCTCCGCGAACGAGCTCGGCGGGCTCGAGGGATCCCCCGACGCGAAGCGATCGAAGTGCATCGCCGCGTTCAGGCGCTCGACGTCGGTGCCGTCGATGGGCATCGCGTGACCGTGGCCGTGCACGCCCTCGCGCTCCGCCGCCGCGCCGCTCTCGATGCGGGCGAGCCACTCGTCGACGTTGAGGCCCTCGGAGATCTCGGTGCCGGTGATGTCGCCGTTGAGCAGGCGGACGATGTCGCGGCCGTAGCTCGCGATGGTCTCCATCGCGGCGCCGTACACGAACGCGTTCGCCATCACGATCTCGCCGGTGGTCGGATCGGCCGACGAGGGACCGTAGCCGAGGGGGCTCGAGAGGTGCGGCTCGCTGACGTAGCCGATGATCGAGTAGCGGAGATCACCCGGGCGGGCGATGGTGCCGACCGCGCCGCAGAGCGGGTTGTCGCCCTCGGCCACCGGGCTCTGGCACATGACGAACATCTCGGGCGAGCGACCGCGCTCGGACTCGCAGCCGCTGCCGCCGTGCGCCAAGCACTCCTGCTCGCGCAGGCCGTCGACGGTGTCGACGAAGGCGGTGTTCCACTCGCCGATGAAGTGCTCCGCGTCGGGGAGGAGATCGTCGGGGAAGTTGATCGTCGTGTAGTAGACGATCGGGCGCACCTCGCGATCGCGGTACGGGATGGTGCACGCGCCCTGCAGGCCCTCGGGCCCGAAGCTGCGGCGCGCGCGGCCGTAGTCGAGATCACACACGGAGCCGCGACCGTCGTCGCAGTCGGCGTCCTCGTGGCAGGTCATGACCGCGCCGTCGGCGCCGCGGCGGTGGCTCGCCATCCACAGGTTGTGGCGGTTGGCGAAGCGGAAGCGCGCGCCCTCGATCACGCCGTAGTGCTCGTCGTAGCCGGCGCGCTCGGTGACGAAGTAGCCGAAGCGCTCCATCCGATCGCCGCTGTACAGCGTCGGCTCGTAGTCCCGGCTCTCGTCGACCCGGAGGAACGAGTTGCGGACGGTGACCTCCGAGGCCGCGCAGTCGAGGTGGCTCTGGTAGAGGAGGTAGCAGGACGGGATCTCGCCGAAGCCGGGGATGTACGAGGTCGACGGCTGCACGAAGAGCCGGTTGACGATGTCCATGTAGTGGATGCCGCCGGTCGGGTCGTTCGGATCGACCTCGAAGCGCGGGCGGTTCTCGTCGGTCGGATCCTGCACGTAGTACGCGACGGGCTCGGCCTGGATGCCGTCGAGGATCCGGGCGATGGCGAAGATGTCGGTCGCGTTCGCGAGGTTCGTCGACCAGTCGACGCGCATGAACTGGCGCTGGTACCAGGGCCGGTCCGTCGAGTTCTCCATCACCACGTTCAGCTCTTCGCCGGTCAGCGGGTTGTACGCGCGGCGGATGTCGAAGTGGGACGTGATGCGGTACGCGGCGACGACCGCGTTGTCTTCCGCGACGCCGGTGATGCCCGTGGGCTCCGAGCCCGCGATGAACTCGTACGAGCGGCGGGCGATGAGGAAGTCTTCCTGGATCTCCCAGCGGATGCGCTCGAGCGAGCGCTGCTCACCGACGAAGGTGAAGCCCGCGCTGTACGGCGAGTCGATGACGGTCTGCTGGTAGTACCACTCGCCAGCGAACACCGACTTCTCGACGACGTTCGGCTGGACCTGGTTGATCGGCGGACGCGGCTCGAAGCAGCCGGGCACCGAGATCGCAGCGGCGAGGGTCAGCAGCGCGAGGCCACGGACCGCGAGCGGCGAGAGGGAGCGAGGAAGAGAGAACATCACGAGGGCCTCCTGAGAGTCGCAAGCGAGCGAACGGACATGCTTTCCGCCCGATGGCAAGAACCGTGCGAGCGCGCGGGTGTACGCGATCTCGGGGCCGTGTCCAGCGAGCGTCAGCGGCGTGACGGACGAACCGTGAGGTCGTGAACGTTAGGGACGCTCACCGGCACGTGGAGGGGACGCTTGGATCGGCACGACGTCGGTGCGGTGCGCTTGCGGCCCCGAGGTGTGGCGCGAGCCCGCGCGCGATCGTCCGCACACGACACCGACGCCATGGCCTGAGCGCACACGCGCCGATCACGGCCCGCGGTCGGGCCGTCACTCGAGCTCGAGGACCTCGCCTTGGTACGCCGCGCGGTTCACCACGATGCTCGGCGCGTCGGGCAGATCCATCTCGATGGTCACCGAGCGCGCGTCGCGGGCCCAGGGGAGCAGGCAGACCCCGTCGCTCACGAAGAGCTTCTGCGAGGTGCTCCGTTCGCTGCCCGCGATCCGCCACCGAGCCTTCACCCGCACGGTACGCTCGGCCGCGCTCGAGCGTGGTAGACGGATGAGCATCGGGCGGGGTGCGCCGTTGGAAGGGCCGAAGCCGAGCCAGCCCGAGACCGTGGTCGAGAGGGTGAGGAGCATCGAGGTCGCGGGGTTCGTAGCGGTCCGACGCCTTCCCATTCAGGACGCGAGGGTACCCCGAGACGCCGCGGGGACGTCAACGGCGCTCGCGCAACGCCCGCGCGGCCGCCTGATCGTCGGGGTGCTCGTCGAGGAAGGCTTGGAAGCTCTCGTCGCTGATCTCGACCTCGACGTCGCCGCTGACCTTCGCCTGGCAGCCCAGGCGCGAGGTCGAGCGAACGTCGAACGCCTTGTCGAGGATGTCGAACTCCTCGTCCTCGACGTCGCTCGTGTTCTCGAGGCCCTTGGTCACGTAGACGTGGCACGTCGAGCACGCGCAGACGCCGCCGCAGCGATCGCCTTGAGGCGCGTGGATGGACTTGGCGGCCTGCAGGATCGTGGTCCCTGCGGGCACCTCGATCTCGAGGTTCTCTTTGATGAAACGGATCTTGGGCAAGGCGTCCTCAGCTTTCGTCCTTCTGGACGAGCGGCTCGTGGGCCCGCTCGATGCCGCGCGCGTGCTCGGTGCTGGACGCGACGTCGTCGAGCCCTCGTCCGCCGAGCGCGCGCTGCATCGCGCGGTCCATGCGTCTGCCGGCGAACGGATGCGTCGCCGACTCCAGCGCGTCGATGCTCGCCTGGAGCCGGCGGGGATCGTCGCCCGCACGCGCCGAGGCGACGTCGGCCAGCGCGGCGTCGATGGCGGCGCGCTCCGCGGGCGCGAGCAGATCGCCGTCCTCGTCCAGCGCCTTGTTCGTCGCGAGCTCGACGCGCGACGCCTCGACGCGCCGCTCGGCCAGCGTGCGCGCGACCACGTCCGCCTCCCCGACCTCGTAGGCCTCGAGGAGCATCCGCTCGATCTCCGCGTCGTCGAGCCCGTAGCTGGGCTTCACGTCGATCGCCTGTTCGATCCGGGTCGTGCGCTCCTTGGCGCTCACGGTGAGCAGGCCGTCCGCGTCCACCCGAAAGCGCACCTCGAGGCGCGCGAGCCCGGCGGCCATCGGAGGGATCCCCCGCAGCGTGAAGCGCGCGAGCGATCGGCAGTCTTTGGCGAGCTCGCGCTCGCCCTGCACCACGTGGATCTCGAAGCCGGTCTGTTGATCCGCGTACGTGGTGAACACCTGCGCGGCCTCCGTCGGGATCGCGGTGTTGCGAGGCAGGATGCGCTCCACCACGCCGCCCATCGACTCGACCCCGAGCGAGAGCGGCAGCACGTCGAGCAGCAGC
>CAYZQM010000159.1:8454-15762 GCA_964480175.1 uncultured Sandaracinaceae bacterium | reverse complement strand
GCGACCGGCTCGCATGTGGTGGAGCGAGGTCAGTGGGAGTTCGAACCGATGCGCGCGATGCCATCGCCGTCGCCGCTGGGCTCGATTCGGGGTGCTTCGCAGAGCGTGGTGGTGGTGTCCGCTGCTGGGGAAACCACGTCAGCTCGGTGCTCGGTCCCGGAGTCACGATGCCCCAGTACACCGCGATTCCGATCGCGGGGGTCGATGACGCCGTCGACGTCGCGTTGGCGGACACGGGCGCGTGCGCCCTGCGCGGCGCGGGGGATGTCCGGTGCTGGGGACGCGGCACCGAAGGCCTCTTGGGGAACGGCACCACCACCGAGAGCCTCTCGCCGGTCACGGTGAGCATCATCGACGACGCGACCCATCTCGTCGCGGGTGGACTGCACATGTGCGCGCAGAGGCCGTCGGGGATCTGGTGCTGGGGACGCAACGACTCGGGCGAGCTCGGCGACGGCACGACCGTCATGTTGCGCTCCAGCCCGGTGCCGGCGACGGTGTGGCCAGCTGGTGCGGTCTTGCCGCGGACGATGGCGGCCGGCTCGACCTGCGTGCGCACCGTCGCTGGAACCGTGCTCTGCGTGGGTGCTGGGACGGTGGGCGAGCTGGGCAACGGGCGGACCGAGAGCTCGCGGGTGCCCGTGGAGGTCACAGGGCTCACCGACGTCGTCGACCTCGCGGGCAGAACCAACGTGTGGTGCGCGCTCACGGCCTCGCGCGAGGTCTACTGCTGGGGTCAGATGCCCGACGGCACGCTCGGGGACGGCGTGAGCGCCATGTCCGCCACGCCGGTGCGGGTCGTGTTCCCCTGAATGACCTCGCCAACGCACGGGTGACGCGCTCGCGTCTCGCTCGACCATCTGGCCTGCGGCCTCCGCTCTCTCGGACCTGCCGCGAGCGCCTCGCTGCGCGCACGCGCCGACGCCCCGCGGCCTGGTGGCCGCGGGGCGTGGCGCCGGCTTCACTCGCTCGGCTCGTCGATGAACGGCGAGGGGCCGTCGTCTTCGGGCTCGACGGGGTCACTCGGCGGGACCGGCGCGGGCGGGTCGAGCGCGGTGGGATCTTCGATCACCTCTCCGCGCGCGGTCTTGAGGAAGCCCAGCGTGCGCAGCTGACGGCGGCTCGTGATCACGGCGCGCGCGATCTCGCTCCACTCGAGGTACCACGCCCACATCGCGCGCTCGGCGGCGTCTTGCTCTGCGCTCGTCGGCTCGTGCGCCACGCTCGATGCGGGCTCGGCCGTGCCCAAGCGCTCGACGAGCACGCGCGCTTCGTCGAGCTTGGCCGCGGTGAGGCCGCGCGACGCGAGCAGCGCGAGCACCTCGGTCGCCAGCGCGCCGACGCCGCCTTCGGCGATCGGGCGAGACAGTCCGTCCAGCCGCTCGATCAGCGTGCGGACCACCATCACGACCGACAGGCCGCTCGACTGCGCGAGGTTCTTGAACACCACCGCATGCACGTCGGGATAGCGGCCCTTCAGCGACGCGCTGACGACGGGGAACCAGACGTTCTCCCACGCGTCGAGCTCGCTCACGATGGCGGGGCTGGGCGCGCCGCCGACCGCGAGCTTCGTGCGCACCACGTCGCCGAACAGCGACCAGCCGCGCTGCAGCTCGGCGGCGGTCAGCCCGAACGCTTCGAGCGCGACCGCGATGGCGTGCACCCGCAAGCCCACCAAGAACACCAGAACCCGCTTCGCCTTGTCTCCTACTTCCATGATCGACTCCTTCGCTTCGGGGTCGCCCACTGGCTGACCCCGACTCCACCCCGAGCTTCGTCGCGGCCCACCGTGGGACGCTCCTCGCTCGAGTGGCGTCCGTGTCGACGGGGCCGGTCGGCCGTTGCGAACGTCCGATCACTTTTCTCGTGCGCCCCGGAAAGCGGGCGTGCGCCCGTCGTTCTGCTGCGCTCGGTCGTCGATCGGGGAAGCGCACGGGGCTCGATGGGGGAGGGGATTCATCGACTCGGGGTACGACGCGGACCCGGTAGGCAAGAGGCCGTACCCCCAACGTCCGATCGCTGTGCCCGGTAGGCTCGATCGCCGTCCCCGGTAGGTCCGATCGCTGTACCCGGTAGGTCGATGTGGTGTCCCCGGTGGGAGCGATCGCTGTCCCCGTTCCTCGAACGCCTTTCCCCGCGGTGCCCGATCGCTCGACCCGGTGGGTCCGCAACGGCGACCCCGAACCTCCGATGCGAGCGCGCCGCGGCAAGAGCGCCGCGAGAGAGGACGCAGTGATGCCCCGCGGTTCGATGACCCAGAAGATGCAGACGGTGACGACGTTCTTGATTGGTCTGAGGCACCGGGTGATCCGCGAGCAGCTCGCGGTGCACGGCCTGACCGACCGGGAGATCGAGCGCGGCTGGCGGCTGGTGATGGCGGTGGGCGACGACGGTCGCTTCGCGCAGGCGCCGAGCACCGCGCCGCTGATCGCAGAACTCGACGCCTGGGAGAACCTCTGGTTTCCCATCGCGGATGCCGCGCTGCGCGCGCGCCTGCCCGAGGTGCACGCGGTGCTCTTCAAGAACCTGAAGCAGAGCACCGGCCTCGAGGTGGTGATGGGCGTCCGCACGTTCGTGGATCGCGTGGAGGTGCTCGAAGGGGAAGGGCGCGCGCTCTTGAATGCGCGCGGTCTGACGTCCGCGCGGCTCGACGAAGCGCGCGCCCTGCTCGGCCGCATCGAGCGCGCCGACAGCACCCCGCTGCCATCGGTCGCCGACGCCGCGAACGACGAAGACGCGATGTGGCGCTGGTACAAGGAGTGGGCCGCGGTCGCGCGGGTCGCGATCACGGACCGCAGGCAGCGCACAGCGCTGGGCTTCGGGAGGTCGTGAATTGCCCCGTGCGACGCAGGTTCGGGGCGCTCGAAGCCGTCTCCTGGTGGCGAAGTCGAAGCCTTCGCGCGTCGGCTAGCGAACGCGCGACTCGGATTCGATCCGCTCCCGTGCGGCGAACTCGTGAGGTACCGTTGCTGAGGCGCGCTCGCGGATGCCGAAGCAGTCGTTGGAGGTGCGGTGCGATTTCTCTGCCACTCGGCGTGGTTCGTGAATCAGATGCTCACGTACCGCCTCAACGCTCAGACCGCGGCGATGACGCGCATCGCGCACCATCTCGATGTGGCGCTCGTCGAGCTCGTGCCGCGGGTCGCTATTGAAGAGCGGGGAGTCGTACCCGGGACGCCGGCCCCGTTGAACAGGCTCCCGAGCGCCCGGATCGTGCTCGACGGCGCACCCGCGTGGGAAGGCGGCTGGGACGCGGAGTGGGTGTGGCGTGAGACATGGCTCGACGCGCGCTTCGCCGCCGCGGTGGCGTTGTGATCGCGTGCTGCGTCCATGGTGGTGCGCGACGTCGGCGGGCGCGAGGGTGAGCGGATCAATCGTGTCCCGCGAGTCGCTTTGGGCGTCCAATTTGGACGTTCACCGGTCCCCGCGCTCGGCCGCGAGCAGGGCGAGCACGTCCACGTCCGTCCCTGGTCGCGCGTAGCGCTTGCCCCGCACGGCCTTGAAGCTGCGCCGGGCGGGCGTGATGACCACGTCGTCGTCCGCCTCGATGGGCGACAAGACCGCGATCGGTCGGTCGCGGTCGGTCACCACCACCCGCGCACCGCGCTCGACCTTCCGCAGGGTGGCGGAGAGTCGATCCTCGAGCTCGGCGATCTTGACGGAGGTCATGGCCACAAATGGCCATGTAGCGGCCCAGCGGTCAACCAAGCGATGCAGGTCTGGCGGCGCGTCTCGTCGGGCAGCGCTCGTCGAGTGGGTCGTCGTCGAACGCAACGGTCGTGAACGTGATCGTGATCGTGGTCGTGAACGTGAACGATCTGAGCGGCGGGGCGCGCAGCTCAGCGCTTCGTCCACGGGCGCGCCCTACTCCACGCGCGCGGGCGCCTCGCATGCCTGCATCAGTTCCGTCCGATGCCACGAAGGAACCAATCCACGACGGGGAGCGCCATGCGGCGCGCTGCGGCCGCGCCGATCCCGTCTCGCAGCGAGAGCTCCGCTTCGGCGACCACTCGACCCGATGGCAACGCGACGAGCCGAATCGAGCCGTCGCTCGCGCTTGCGGCGGGGGACGTCGGCGTCCACTCCAGCCGGAAGGCGGGGACGCCGAGCGCCGCTGCGCGACGGACGCTCTCGGCTTCGGACTCGCCTGCCGGTCCGATGCGGCCCCCGCGCCGCTCGAGCTCCAGCGCGATCGCATCGCAAGCCACCGTCTCGGGTCCCGCCGTCGTGCCCGTCGACGGCGCGAGATAGAAACGAGGCGACGTACCGAGGCCCGTCGCGAAGAGCAGCACAGGTACGAGGAGGATCGACCCGGCGAGCCGGCCGCGCGGAAGGCCAACGAGCGAGTTCGCGCTGCACGCGCGCAACATCTCGATCACAGCCATCGCCAATGCCCCGGTCGCTCGTCTTCACGGCACCTGTACAGGAAGCAGTACTGCGAGCGGATCCGTGCGTAGCCCTCGTGATCGTGCAGTGCCCAGAGCGCGCCCATCAGGAGCTCGAACTCTCGTGCTTGGCGCGGATGCCGAAGGGTCCGAACGATGCAGGCATGGTCGTGTACGCGAGCGCACTGGATTGCGACGTCGTACGGAGTGCGTGACTCGCGCTCTTGGGCACCTGCGATGGCCGCCCAGAGCCACACAAGCGCGATCGATGCAGTCCTCGTCAACGGGCCGCGCATACCGCGAATGTAGCGCGCCCGCCGCGCGCACTGATCGGGTCCTCGCGACGCGCTGAATCCGGACGCCTCCGGGGCGCAGACGCGCCTTCACCCCGCGACCCGGCGGCCGAGCGCTCTGCGCGTTCAGCGGCTGCGTCGCGCGACGACCTGCACCACGGCGCTCGTGCCGTCGTGGTACGGGCCCTCGTGGATCTCGCGCTCGAGCGTCACGAAGTGCTCGAGCGCCAGCTTTCCCAGCTGGGCGCGCAGCGCGTCCGGATCGTAGAGCATCGAGACGTCCTTCGGTCCGCCGGTGCCCAGCGCGAGCTGCGCGGGGGTGTACGCCTCGAGCAAGAGCACGCCGCCGACTGCGAGCCCGCGCACCACGCGCTCCAGCACCCGCTCGCGGATCGGGGCCGGCAAGTGCATCCAGATGCAGACGATCGCCGTCCAGCGCCCTTCCTCGATCTCGTAGTGCGCGAGGTCGTGCGCTTCGGCCGCGATCTGGACGCCGCGCGCAGACGCCAGCGCCCGGGCCTTGTCCAGGCCGACCTCGCTGAGATCGATCGCCTTCACCCGGTGCCCGCGCTCAGCGAGGAAGACCGCATTGCGTCCCTCGCCCTCGGCGAGGCAGAGCACCTCGCCGCCGCGCGGGATCGCGCCTTCGTGCGCGCGCAGAAAGTCGTTCTCGCGCTCGCCGTACGCGTAGCCCGGCGCTGCGTAGCGTTCGTCCCAGAAGGCTCTCGGATCGTGCATCGGTACCTCCTCAGTAGCTGCGGCAGCCCAACGATGCGTTGGGTCCGCTCACCAACGGGGAGAGCTCGCCCTCCGCCCCGTCGGCGGCGCGCATGTGAACCTCGTACATCGGGAGCTCGCGTGCCAAGTGCGCAGCGTCGCTCGGATCTGCCGATCCGCGAGCGCTCGAAGCTCGCGCTCCAAGCGCTCGCGGTCGAGAGACCGGTGTCGCCCTTCGCGGTGCGTCAGCGCGAGGTCGCGCTCGTGCTCGACCAGGAAGCTGCCGAGCTCGCCGCGCAAGTACGCGCTGACCTCGGGGTGCGAGACGAAGAACGCCGCCAGATCGCCCTCTCGAAACGGGAACGTCGGCACGCGCGAGTACGGATGCACCGGCCGGTCGAGGAAGACCTGCACCACGGCGCGCTCTTCGTGCTCGCCCTCGAGCACCTCGTAGTCCACCAGATCGGGGTGCTCGAACCGCAAGCGATGCGTCGCGCGGATCACGGCTTCCGCGAGCTCGCGACGCACGCCGTACTCCTCGGGGTGCTCGAGCAACAGGCGCAGGTGCCCGCAGCCGACGTACTCCGGCTGGGCCAGGAGCGAGGCGAGCTCCGACTCGAGCTCGCGCGGCGGGTGGCGCACGAGCTCCTCGATGGGCACCGAGCCCCGCAGCGACGTCGCGCGGGCATCGGCCGCGAGGCGCGCGTCCAGGCGCGCGAGCGCGCCCTGGTCGGTGTGAAGATAGAAGCGACCGAAGCTCGCTGCGTAGCGCCTCACCAGCGTCTCGATGGCTCCCAGGGGCACCTCCGCGTGCGCGGCGTGCTCCACCGCGCCGAGCGCGAGCGTGAGCTCACCGGCGTCACCGCCGGGCGTACCGACGACGGGACCGCCCGCGCGTCCGTCGATGCAGTGCTCACTACCCGCGCCGATCATCGAGGCGACCGAGACCCACTCGATGCGCGATGGATCCTCGAGCCGGGTGCGCACCGGATCTGCGATCGCGATCGAGGCGCTCGTCGCTGGCGCGTGCGGCTCCCCAGGCGGAACCGAGAGCACCACCGGCAGGCCCGCGGCGCGCCACGCCAAGAGGCCGCCGGTGAGGCTCGCGACCTCGTGGATCCCCAGCGCCTCGAGGCGCGTGGCGGCGAGCGTCGCTCGGCGTCCCGAGCGATCGACGAGCACCACGGGTTCGTCGCTGGGCCATCCGGCGGCGCGCGCCTCGAGCTGATCGAGGGGGATCCACTCCGCCGCTTCGACGTGGCCGATCGGTGGACCGAGCTCCTCGCGCGCGCGCACGTCGACGACGTGCACCTCGCACTGGTGCGCAGCGAGCCAATGCGCGTCGACCTCGCGGGCGCCGCTGGGTGCGCGCGGAAAGGCGATGGGATCCGCGCTCGCCTCGCAGCGCGGGGCCACGGCGCCGGGCTCGAGCGTCGGAGGAGCGTCGCTGCCGCCGCAGCCAGCGAGCCACGGGAGCACGAACGAGAGCCAGGTGATGGCGCGCGGAAAGGACACGGTCGGGGGCCTTTGCGAGTCGCGTGCCGACTCGCCGGATCGAGTGGGCGCTCGATTCTCACGCGTCCAGCGGGCGCGCTCGCGGCTCGTTGAAACGAAGTGAAACGCCATCGGGCTCGGCGAGCTCGACGGCGGTCCCAACGAGCCGAGTGGTCAGCCGGGCGACGCAGGCCCGGCCTCCTCGGCGGGTGCCAACGGAAGCGCGCCGCCCGGGTCGGTGCCGTTCGCGCTGGTCACGGCCGTCGACTCGCCGGCGCGTACGAACGAGAGCCGCATGAGCGCGGGTGCCACGAGGACGTTCACGGCGATGATGCCCAAGATCAGCGCGCTCGCTTCCTCGCCGAACTCCGGGAAGGTGCGCGCGAAGCTGAGCGCGAGCGCGTTCGCCAAGCCGGCTT
>CAYZQM010000159.1:279-8399 GCA_964480175.1 uncultured Sandaracinaceae bacterium | reverse complement strand
GGCAGCAGATCGAGCCGGATCGACGCGCCCGCGACGGTGAAGAAGAGCATGTAGACGGGCAGGGCCGCGTCCTCGAACGTCTCGCGCAGCCGGTGGCCCGCGTGCGACACGTTCTCCACGAACATGCCCGCGGCGAGCATCACGAGGAGCGCGTCGAGGTGGATGCGCTGCGCGATCTCGGCGACGACGAGGCACGTCGCGAGCACGAAGAGGTCGAGCCCGCGATCCCCGATGATCCGCATCCAGAGCGAGAGGATGCCGCCGATGACGGTGCCGATCGCGAGCGAGCCGAAGATCTCCCAGCTCACCCCGGCCGCGGTCTCGCCGACGTCGGCCTCGCCCGCGAGCATCGCTTGGCAGATCGACATGACGATCGCGTAGAGGAGGATCACCACGAGATCGGCGACCACGACGACGCCGAGCACGGTTCGCGCGACCGGTCCGTCGGCGCCGGTCTCCGCGCGGATGGCGACGACGACCGCGGGCGACTGCGAGACCACCACGACGCCGACCACGACGCTCACGATCGCCGCCTGCGCGGCGGGCAGATCGGAGAGGAAGCCGAGCGTGCCTCGGATGAGGAACGTGGTCGCCGCGAGCACGACGGCGCTGCCGAGCACCGCGATGCCGCTGATCCACGCGATCGACCGCAACAGCGGCTTCATCGATCGGAAGTCCATCTCGGAGCCAGCGGTGAGCGCGATGAGCGCGACCGCGACGCCGTTCACCAGGCCCATGCCCGCGACCGTCGTCTCCGGCACGAACTGCAAGAGCGCGGGGCCCGCGATGATGCCGGTGGCCAAGTAGCCGGTGAGGCGCGGCAGCCCGACGGCGGAGAAGACCCGTCCCGCAAAGAGCGCGGCCAGGAGCACGAAGCCGACGCCGAGCGTGAGCGCGGCCGCGCGCAGGCGGGGATCGGTGACGGCGCCGCCGAGCGACGTCGAGGCTTGCATCAGGCCGTAGACCGCGATCAAGAGGCCGACGCTGCGGACGGTCTTCAAGCGGCCTCCTTCACGCGCAGCGTGCTCCTCATGAGGGCTCCTCCGCCTCGTCGTCGCCTTCGGCCATCGCGGGCGCGCCGTCCATCACCACCGTCGCCGGGCCGCCTTCGGGCTCGCCCGAGGGCCGGCTCTCTCTCGCCTCTTCTTCGGAGCGGCGGAGCGCGAAGCGCGCGAGGATCTCGCTCACGATCGAGCCCCCGATGACCGCCGTCACCGCGGCGCGCACCGCTTGGCTGTCGTAGAGCGTCTGCGCGGTCACCACGAGCGCGATGGCGAGCTGTCCCATCGGCGCGAGCACCAGCTCGCGGTCGGGCGTGCCCTCGAGCGAGGGCGGACGGTTGGCCTTCGGCAGCCGCCGCGCCGCGCGGGCGCCGAGGTAGCGGCCGCCGACGCGCGCGAGCACGAACACCACCAAGAGCAGCCAGCCGCGCCAGTCGTCGATCTGCCAGAGCGCGCCGACGATGGTGAGGAAGAGCAGGTACACCGGGCGCTCGAGGCGCGTGAACGCCGCCTCGAGCGTCGCCTTGTTGCCGCCGGGCACGTTGCGCAGCACGACGCCCGCCAGGAAGCACACGACGAGCGGCGAGATCGACGCCGCGCCCGCGAGGCCCGCGGTGAGCGCGACCGAGCCGAGCAAGAGCGACGTGCGCTCGCCCGTCGACTCGGCCGACAGCAGCGAGAAGTGCACGACGAGCCCGAGCGTCGCCGCCATGCCGAGGGTGATGAAGAGCCAGCCGACGCCGGGCAGGTGCCAGCCCGCGAGCGACTCGGGGCGGAGCCACGCCGCGAGCAGCGCGAGCGCGAACACCCCGAAGACGTCGTCGAGCACGGCGACGGTGCGCGCGAGCTGCGTCGCCCGGGTGACGACCTTCACCACCGCCTCGGCGATCGGCGCCGAGAGCGCGCCCGCCAGGCCCAAGAGGATCGCGTCGCGCGCGAAGTTGATCAGCGCGTCGCGGAACGCGTCCTGCTCCTCGACCGGCACCTGGCTCCAGTCGAGCAGGTGCTCGGGCCCCAGGCCCGTGGTGCCGAGCACCATCGCGGCGACCAGCGAGATCAGCACGAAGGGCACCGAGGTGAGCATCACCACCACGGAGCCGGTGCCGCGCGGCACGTCGTCCATCGCGCGCGCTTCGAACTGGTAGCCGGTGTGGAAGCCGATCCATCCGAGGCCGAACTGGAGCAGCGGTGTCAGCCGCTCGAGCACGTCGTCGTTGAGCACGTTGACGCTCTCGGCGTGCATCAAGAGGCCCAGGCCCACGAAGGGCAAGCCGCTCGTCACCACCTGCGAGATGCCCAGGCGCTCCTCGAGGCGGCGCACCCGCGGCAGGCCTCCCAGCCACGAGAGCGCCAGGAGGAACATCAGCCCGAGGATGGTGCGGATGACCTGGCCGGTGGACGGCTCGTGCGAGATCCCGAGCGCGGCCTCCGTCGCGGCGACCACCATCGCCAGCGGCTCGTCGCTCGCAGGCTCGATGAACCCCGCATCGGGCTCGCCCGCGTCGGAGACGCCGGCGTCGTCGATCGAGGCATCGGCGATCGAGGCGTCGGGCAGGTCCCCATCGAGGATCGCCGCGTCGCCGATCGACGCCTCCAGCGGCACCCCCGCGTCGAGCGAGGGTCTGCCCGCGTCCATCCCGCCGGTGCGCGGCCGAGGCCGCTCGGGCGGAGGATCGCTCGCGGTCGGCGGGGTGCCTTCGGCGGTGGTCTCGGGCGTCGTCGTCTCGGACGGCGTCGTCGTCGTCGGTGTCGTCGTCGTCGTCGGAGGGGGCTCCGGCGGCGGCGGGGTGCGGATGATCTCGGCCTCGGGGACCTCGTCGTCCTGCGCGCGGGCGAGCGGATCGAACAGCGCGAGCAGGCCCCAGGCGAGCGCGACGCACCCGAACAGCCAGCGCAGGCCTCGGGCGAGCCGCGCCTCGTACGCCGGGCGTGCCGGGCGCTGCTTCAGGCGGCCCGCCGCGCGAGGTAGTCGATGAGATCGATCTTGGTCACCACGCCGATGATCTTCGCCTCGTCGGTGACGATCGCCATGCGCGCGTCGCCGAGCAGGCCCTGCAGGTTCTCGATGCTGGTGCGCGGCGAGCAGGTCGCGTAGTCGCTCTCGACGATGCTGCCGACCGCCGAGTCGAGCGAGTGCTCGCCGGAGACGAGGTAGCGCAAGAGATCGACCTCGGCGACGGCGCCGAGCAGCTTGCCGCCGTCCTCGGCCTTCTCCACCACGGGCAGCTGGCTGATGCCGTGCGCCTTCATGCGCGAGATCACGTCGCGCACCCGATCGTGCGGCGAGGCGGTGATGATCTCGTCGGCCTTGGCCTTGAGCAGATCGCCCACCACGCCGAGCCCCGTGTTCTCGAGGAAGCCGTTCTCCAGCATCCAGTCGTCGTTGAAGATCTTGGAGAGGTACTTCGCGGCGCTGTCGGCGAGCACCACGAGGATGTTCTCCTTCTTCTGGGTCTGCCGGGCGTACTTGAGCGCGCCAGCGACCGCGGCGCCGCAGCTGCCGCCGACGTAGAGGCCCTCGAGGCGCACCAGATCGCGCGTGGTGAGGAAGCACTCCTTGTCGTCGACCCGCACGATCTCGTCGAGGATCTTGAGGTTGATGGTCGAGGGGAAGAAGTCCTCGCCGATGCCCTCGACCTTGTAGGTGAAGGGCTTGGTGATGCGCCCGCTCTTCACGAAGTCGTAGTAGAGCGAGCCGACGGGATCGACGCCGACGAGCTGGATCTCGGGCTTCTTCTCCTTGAGGTACTTGCCCGTGCCGCTGATGGTGCCGCCGGTGCCGAGGCCCGCGACGAGCACGTCGAGCTCGCCGCCGGTCTGCTCCCAGATCTCGGGCCCGGTCGAGCCGTAGTGGCCCGAGGGGTTGTCGAGGTTGTGGTACTGGTTCGAGTAGAAGTTGTTCGGGGTCTCGATCGCGAGGCGCTTGGCCACCGAGTAGTAGCTGCGGGGATCGTCGGGCTCGACCGCGGTGGGGCACACGACGACCTTGGCGCCGTAGGCCTTGAGCGAGGAGATCTTCTCCTGGCTCATCTTGTCGGGCATCACGAAGATGCACTTGTAGCCGCGCACGGCCGCGGTCATGGCGATGGCGGCGCCGGTGTTGCCGCTGGTGGCCTCGATGATGGTGCCGCCCGGCTTGAGCTCGCCGCGCTTCTCCGCCTCGTCGATGAGGTGGAGCACCATGCGGTCCTTCATCGACCCCGCAGGGTTGAGGTACTCGCACTTGACGTAGATGTTGGCGGGCACGTCTGCGCCCACGCGGTTGAGCTTCACGATCGGCGTGTTGCCGATGGCGCCGAGGATCGAGGGCAGGGCGCCCTTCATGAGAGTCGTCTGGGTCATGGAGTCTCCCGCGCGAACGGCGCGTCGCGGCGACTCTACTCAACGCACGCTCGATTGCCACCACGCGCTTGCCCGCGCGGGGTGGCGCTCACTCACTGGGCGTGGCCTCGGGGCTCGGCTCGGCTTCCGGTGCGGTGGTGGGCTCGCCCTCGGCGCCGTCCGTCTCGGCCTCGCTCGCGCCATCGCCCTCCGTCTCGCCGCCTTCGGCCTCGCCATCGTCGCTCTCGCCATCGTCGCTCGCGCCTTCGAGCTCCTCACGCGCGCGCAGGGCCGACGCGGCGCCCGCGCCGACCTCGACCGGCGCCTCGCCGGTGAGCGCCTTGATCTGCGAGGCGATCGAGCAGTCGTGCGCGCCACCCGAGGTCATGCTCGGTCGACCCTCGGGGGGCGGCGGCATGTCCACGCCGGGCAGCATCGAGTCGATGCGCACGGGGATGAGGATGCCGCGACCTTGAAAGCGCCCGCGCAGGAGCTGCCGCTCCTCGCGCATGTCCCAGAGGTACACGTCGACGGGCGCGTCGCGACGGTTCTCTCCTTGCTGGATGACGAGCAGGAAGTACTGCGCGGCCATCATGGTGCTGAGCACCGGCAGGTCGGACGCGATCGCGTTGGCCATCTGCTCGTCGTAGAGGCGCAGGCGCAACAGATCCGACTCCTCACGGATCTGATCCACCCACATCGGCGTGAGGAACATGCCGCTCTGGTAGAAGCCGCGCGCGCTCGCGGGCGCGATGCCGAGGCACCGGGTCAGCGCGTCCTCTTCCTGCGAGAGCGCCGAGCCCTCGATCCCATCGGGCGTGTCCGCGTACTCGGCCATCAGGCGGAGGTAGATGCCGTCGCCCCCGTGCAGCCCCGCGATGCGCAGGCGCGGATCGACCCAGCGCTCGGGCTCGCCCGCGGCGGCGGCGTCCATCGTCCAGCGCTCGAGCCGCTCGCGGTACGCCATGTAGTCGCGCGAGATCTCGCCGAGCTCGGTCGCGTGGGTGTGGAGCAGCTCGCTGCGCAGCCCCTCGGTGCGCGAGCTCTCGCGCGCCCGGTACACGATCACGAACACCACCACGAGACCGACGAAGCCCGCGATGAGGCCCCACGGGATCTTCGGCGCGTACGCCGCGCGCTCGCCGAGCTCCTCGGGCAAGAGCTGCGCGGGCTTGAGGCGCGCCGCGACCTTCGGCCGCTCGGCGGCCTCGTCCTTCACGATCTCGCTGCTCGAGCTCTCGCTGCTCGCGCCCTCGCTGCTCGCGCCCTCGCCCGCCTCGGGCTCGTCGTTCGGGGCGTCGCGCTTCTCCGATTCGTCGCTCTGGGCGTCGTCGTTGGACACGGCGCGGGGCATACCACGAATGCCCTCGTCCCGCGGCGCCGGCCCCGTGGGATCACCGCGCTCCATCGCCCGCCATCGATACGGACGCGATCCCTTCGGCGAGCGCCGTGTCGATCGCCGCGATCACCGCGTCGTAGGCCACGCCGTCATCGGGCGCGACCACCAGCTCGTCTTCGCGGGGCGCGCGGCTCGCCAGCGCCTCGGTCAGCGCAGCGACATCGCCCGCGGGCATCTCGAAGCGTGCGCTCTCGGAGGTGACGAGGAGCCAGCGCTCCGCGCTCATCGAGAGCGTCAAGGGCGGCGCCTCGGCGGGGTGTGTCGGGCCGCCGGCCGAAGGGGTCGCCACCTCCACGGACGAGAGGCGGTTCCACACGGCGGCTACGAGAAGAAACATGACGCAGCAGAGGAGCAGATCGATGAAGGGCACCAGGGGCAGCTCCGAGTCGAGGGACTTTCTGCTGCTCGCACCACCCACCTGAATCGATGCCATGGGACCTCCTCTGCGCGGACGGGTTGGGATCACGTGCGCAGGACGCTGCGCGGTTCGTGCAGAGACAGTGCGCGGCGGGATCGGTTCCCCGGAAAGTCCGCGGGACGGGCGGCGCGTGAAGAGGACGGCGCGCGTCCCGTCGAAGGCCGCCATGCCTAGCTCGCTTCGCTCGCACGCCCGCCTCGTCGCGCTCACGCTGCCCCTCGCGCTCCTCGCGCTGCCTGCGTCGGCGCAGGATCGAGCGCGGCGCGAGGCGGATCGATCGCTCGCGACGTTCACGCCGACGGAGCTGCGGCAGCTCGCGCCGCTCTTGGACTCGGGCGTGGTGTCGCTGGTCGAGTGGGGCTACGGGGGCGAGCTGCCCGCGGTCGTGATCGCGTGCCGGGTGAACGCGCCGGCTTCGACGGTCGCTGCGGTGATCGGCGATCCCGCGCACTACCCCGACTTCATGGCCGCGCTCGACGAAGTGACGGTCACCGGCGAGACGAACGAAGCCGGGCTGCACGCGATCAGCTACTCGTGGGCCTGGCAGGCCGCGGTCTTCACGCTGCGCGGGGACAACACGATGGATCTCTACGCGCCACCCGAGGGCGCGCCCGAGCGCGGCTACCGCTTCGTGGTGCGCAGCACCGGCGGCGATCTCGGGGTGGGCCGCACCGTGTGGCGGGTGCTGCCCGACGGCGCGGGCTCGCTGATCATGACCAGCTCGCGGATGGACCTGCGCGACGCGAACTACATCGCGCGCTCGCTCGCCGCGGCCTCGAGCAGCGTGAACCGATCGATCAACGTCGCGCTCGCGTTCTCGATGGTGCTGCGCACCCGCGCGGAGGCCGAGCGGCGCAGCGGGTTCGCGCGTCCGCACTTCGATGCGCCCACCGGCGATCCGCCGCGGCCGACGTTCGATCCCACCGGCATCGAGGCGATGCTGATGCGCGGCGATCTGCTCTGGGTCGAGAGCAGCGACGGCTCCGATCAGGGGCGCGTCGTCGCGCTCTCGCGCTTGCCGCAGTCGCCCGATCGGGTGCGGGGCGCGATCCTCGATCCCGGCGGCTTCACCAACGGCATGCTCGCAGGCGCGCACGCGACGATCCTCGAGGCCAGCGCCGAGGGCACGCGCTTCTCGTGGGGGATCGATCTGCCGCTCGTGGGCACCTCGGGCGAGATGCGCATGAGCGAGCGGGCCGACGGAGTGCTCGCGCTCGACGCGACCTCGGGCGCGCTCGAGGGCGCCGCCTGGCGCTTCGCGATCCTCCCGCGCGACTACGGCTCGCTGGTGACCGCGTGGGGCACGTTCGATCTCGCGTCGGGGCTCTGGCTCATCGACGTGGTGCAGGGCGCCGATCCGAGCTTCCGCCCCGGGCTGTCGGCGTCGGCCGAGCTGATGATGGTGCGCGGCCTGCGCTATCGCTTGGCGCGCTGAAGCGGCGCGAGCGCCTGGCGCGCCGAAGCGGGGAGCGCTGGTCCGCGAAGCGGCGCGAGCGTCGGGCGCGCGGACGCTATTCGGCCGCGGCGGGCGGCGGGCGGTGGCTCATCGGCTCGGTCGGGGTGAGCTCGGCCAACGTGCGCGAGAGCGCGGTCGGCTCATCGCCGCGCAGGCCGACGTGATCTTCGCCCGCCATCTCGTTGGCCAGCGCCAGGTAGTGCAGCGCCTGGGCGCGGTGCTGGAGGCGGTACTCGGTCATGCCCCGCAGGTAGAAGTACCGGACGCGATGACCTTCGTCGAAGCTCGGGGCGGTGCGCTCGAGGTCCTCGAGCCACTCGAGCGCGGCCTCGTAGCGGGCGTCGTCGTAGTCGTGCTCGGCGCGGGCGAGATCGGCGAGCGCCGCGCCACAGCCGGTCAAGAGGAGGATCAAGAGGACGCTGCGCATCGTGGGCGCGAGCATACGCGCAAACGTGCCCCCATCGGGAGCGGGGAATGTCGCGCAGACAAGCGCCGTTGGGAGAGGGCCTCCCGACCCAGAGCCTC
>CAYZQM010000159.1:0-269 GCA_964480175.1 uncultured Sandaracinaceae bacterium | reverse complement strand
GAGAAAGCCGCGGACCCGAAGGTCTCGCGGCTCTCGTGCCCCGAACGGGGCTGTACTTTCGAAGCGAAACGAGCGATCAACAGAGAGCGTCGGCACCACGATCGAACGGAGGAGGAGGAGAAGCGATCAGGAGCGAACCAGCACGAGCGATCAGGAGGAGGAGAAGCGAGCGGAGCCGACGTACACGAACCAGTCAGGAGCGAAGCGAGAAGTCAGCGAAGCAAGCAGTCAGAGAAGTCAGCGAAGCAAGCAGTTCAAGCAAAGTAAGT
>CAYZQM010000158.1:0-15873 GCA_964480175.1 uncultured Sandaracinaceae bacterium | reverse complement strand
ACACCTTGATATCCTCGGCGGGATCCTGCGGCGGGTGGATCTTGTAGGCCTTCCAGCCGGCGGCCTTGAACTCGGCGGCCTCGCCGGCATAGGCCTGCCGGCCATCGAGGATCTGGCTCGAGGCGTAGGCACCGACCGACGAGCGTCCGGCGCCGAGGAACTTGTAGAGCGGCAGTCCCGCGGCCTTGGCGGCGATGTCCCATAGCGCGGTGTCGCAGGCGCCGACGGTGCGCAGTCCGGCGGTGCGCTGGCGTGGCCGCAGCGCGGCATGAAGATCGACTCGCGCGAGCGGATCCTGGCCCATGAGAACCGGCTTCAGGAAGCGGATCAGGGCGCCGGCATCGGTTTCGGCGGGGTTGGTCGCGGCGCCGAGGAATGCATGCCCCGCAATGCCCTGATCGGTGCGGATGGTCAGGAGGCCGAGGTTGCTGCGCCCGCCGGTATTGCGCGAGGCGGCATGATATCGCGTCGGCGGAATATCGTCCCAGTTGAACAGCGTCAGCTCGACATCGTCGATCTTCATGGGGCGATCCTCCGGGATTGTCTGGACTTTGCAGCACGATCGGGCCGTGCGGATAGACCCGCGAGGCGAGCTCCGCGCCCACCGCCTCGTACCAGCGCGCGGTCTCGGCGAGGAACGTCTCGCTCGCGTACGAGGGCACCGGGAACATGCGCGGCGGGAACCCGAGCACGACGGGCGCTTGCCGCGGGGATCGCGCCTGACACGCGCGGTCGTAGACGATGCGCTCGGGCAGCCCGAAGGTCGTCATCTCGGAGTTGATGTGCGGCCCGGGGCGCACGATCGCGTAGAGCCCCAGCTCGCCGATCAGATCGATGAACGCGCCGACGTCGAGGTCCTCGTCGTGCTTGCCGAAGTCGAAGCGACCGGCCGCGAGCTCGTGCACCTGCCACGGGACGTACGTCTCGATCGCGGTGAGACCGAGATCCCGCGCCGCCTCGAGCTGGGTGCGCCATTCGCTGCGCGGTGCACGGAAGTAGTGCACGGCGCCCGACCAGATCGGGACCTCCTGCTCGCTCGGCCCGCTGAAGCGCAAGGCCCCGCCCTCGAGCCGCACGGAGGCCGCGGGCGCGAGCTTGGGCCGCACGGAGCGCGCGGACGGTCGTCGGCTGCCGCGGCTCACGCGCGAACTTCTCGCGCTACGACTTCTCGGACTACGTCGGGCATCAGTGGGCCCCGAAGGTAGCGGGCGCGCGCGTAGGGGCCAGCGCCGAGAGCAGCGTTCGATCGCGCTCGGTCGCGGCGCCCGTCAGTGAGCGCCCGAGCACCTCGGCGCAGGCGAGCGCGGTCCCCAGGCCGTGGCCGGTGAAGCCCGCGATCACGTGCACACCGGGCGACAGCTCACCCAGCAGCGGCAGCCCGTCCTCCGAGAAGCCCATCGTGCCCGCCCAGCGATGCTCGACCGCCGCGCCCGCCGCGCCCGGCAGGTGCGCCCGCAGGTACTCGTCGAGCGCTGCTTGCACCGCGTCCGTCGGCCCGCCGTCTGCGGTCGCCTCGCTCGCCTTGAACTGGGCCCGGCGTCCTCCGAGCAGCACCCGCCCATCGGCGCGCTGGCGAAAGTACTCGTAGCCGAAGCCCGCGTAGCAGGGCGCAGAGAGGAACGGCGGCACAGGCGCCGTCGAGAGCATCTGCGCGCGCTGCGGGCTCACGTGCAGCTGCGGCGCGAGCGCCGAGGTCCACGCGTTGGTGGCCAGCACCACGGCGTCGAACGTGATCCGCTCGCCGGTGGCCAGGTGCGCGACGTTCCCCTCGAGCCGCGCGACGTCCCCGTGCGCTCCGTCGACCTGCTCGGCCAGCGCGGACACCAGCGCGGCGGGGTGGACCTCCGCGTCGTCCTCGATCCGGAGCGCGAGATCGAAGCCCGCGAGCCCGGGCGGGACGTCCGTGAAGTGCGCGCGCACTCCGTCCTCGGCCAAGAGCCCGTGCGCCTCTCGCAGCACCGCCCGCTCCTCGGCGTCGCCCGCGATCCCGAGCATCAGGCTCCCGGTCGCGCGGTGCATCGCGCGCTCGCCGAGCTCGGACGCGATGATCGCGTGGTTGCGCTGCGCGAGCTCCAGCAGCGCGCGGGCCCGCTCGGCGCCGATGCCTCGGCGCATCGCGGGGTACGAGGTCACGTGGGTCCGCAGCACGAAGCCCGCGTTGCGTCCGCTCGCGCCGTGTCCGGGGATGCCGCGGTCGAGCACCCTCGCCCGCCTCCCGAGGTGCGACAGCGCGCGCGCCGTCGCGAGGCCCGCGAGGCCCGCGCCGATCACCAGCACGTCCACCGCCTCGCTCCGGGCGGGCGACAGCGCGGCGCGATCTCCTTCAGCCAGAGCGAGAGCGGCGCGCTCATGGGACGCGCGCGACGAACTCGATCTCCACGCGCGCTCCCTTGGGGAGGCCGGCGACCGCGACCGTCGAGCGCGCCGGCGGGGTGAGCCCCTCGAAGGCGGCGGCGTAGATCTCGTTCATCTTGGCGAAGTGGTTGATGTGGTCGAGGAAGATCGTCGCCTTCACCACGTCGCCGAGACCCGCTCCGGCTGCCTCCAGCACGGCCTTGGCGTTGGCGAGCACCTGCTCGGTCTCGCGCTGGACGTCACCGTCACCGACCATCTGGCCGGTCGCGGGATCGAGCGCGATCTGCCCCGACAGAAACAGGAACCCACCACAGCGGATGGCCTGGGAGTAGGGCCCGATGGCGGCGGGGGCCTGCGCCGAAGAGATGGCTTCGCGAGTGTTCATGGGCCCAGGGTTCTCACGGGGACGTGAGGCGGGCAAACCTCGATCGCACGCAATCGCAGAAAGACGTCACGACGTCGTTGACCGAACCTTCGCCGCGCTGTTACCGTCCGCGCCGGACCCTCGGAGGAACACTCGATCGTGGCATCCAGTGCTCGCGTTCTCGTAGCCGGCGAAACCAACGTCGGCATGAAGCGCACCCATAACGAGGACAGCTTCGACCTCATCGACGAGGAGCGGCTCTTCTTGGTCGCCGACGGCATGGGAGGCCATGCGTCGGGCGAGGTTGCGAGCAAGCTCGCGATCGAGACCCTGCGCGACTTCTTCAAGTCGACCAGCCAGGATCCCGAGGCGACCTGGCCCTACAAGATGGACAAGGCCCGGGGCTACGAGGAGAACCGGCTGATCACGGGCATCAAGCTCGCGAACCTCCGGATCCACGAGCACCAGCACAAGGAGCCCAAGCTCCGCGGCATGGGCACCACCTTCGTCGGGGTCCTGGTCATCGACGACGGCGTCCTCATCGCGCACGTGGGCGACTCGCGGGTCTACCGCCTGCGCGCCAACAAGCTGGAGCAGCTCACCGAGGATCACTCGCTGCTCAACGACTACATCAAGATGAAGCGGCTGACCGAGGAAGAGATCGCCAACTTCCCCCACAAGAACGTGATCGTTCGCGCGCTGGGGATGAAGGAGACGGTCAAGGTCGATACCCGCCTCGACGTCCCGCAGCCCGGCGACACCTACATCCTCTGCTCCGACGGCCTCTCGGGCCCGGTGACCGACGAGGAGATCCGAGAGATCGCCGCGAGCAAGGCCGACCTCAAGGCCGCCGCGAGCGCGCTGATCGATCGAGCCAACGCCAACGGCGGCCCCGACAACGTCACGGTCGTGATGTTGAAGTGGATCGGCGCCGGACGCTGAGTCCTCTGGGGGCGCCGCCCCCAGACCCCGGCCGGAACGCGAGCGGGGCTGCGCCCCTGCGTTCCGCTGCGCGTGGGGCCCCAGCCCCACTTGCCAGCGTGCAGTGCTCGCGTTGCGGGTGTGCAGTGCTCGCGTGATCGCGGCCGCTGAGTCAGTCGGGGGGAAGCACGAGGAGTGCGCGGGCTGCCGCGATGATCGCTTCCCGGCTGCGGCCCGCGCGGGGCGTGCACACCACCCGGGCGTCCGAGGCGTTGCAGTCGGCGAGGTGCATCATCGAGAGCTCGCTCCCCACCTGGCGCAGGAGCTCGGTGGACTCGCCTGACCACGTGAGCTCGGGCGAGGGGAAGCGCATCTCGAGCGAGTCCGCGAAGACCTCGACCAGGTGACGCGCGATCCGCGGCCAGTCCCACCGGGCCGCCGTCGCCGAGACGCGAACGATCGAGAGCCTCCCTCGTCGCACCTGCCCCTCGACGCGGACCACCCGCTCCGGCGCGTCGACGGGGCCGAGGCGCACCTCCAGGGCGAACGCGCCGTTGCCCGGCGCACGCAGCGCCTCGGTCGCCGTGTCGAGCACCTCGAGCGGACCGCCGACGTGCAGCGCATGCATCGCGCGCCCCGGGAGGATCGACAGACGCGGACCCGCAGGGAGCACCGCCACCGTCGCGACCGGGACGTCCACGTCGGCCCACGCAGCCACCTCGATGGTGCCCGCCTCCGGCTCCGAAGTGAGCAGCGCGACGAGCGCAGGCAACAGACCCAAGGGCGGCACGGTGACCGCGCGATCGAGCTCGACGAGCGGAGCGCTCGTCGAGAGCGCCGCGAGCCGCAGCACTTCCGCCTCCACATCGGAGCGCGACGTCGGGCCCACCACCTCGCGATCGAGGGCCTCGGCGAGCAGCGGCGCGAGCGCCCGCGCGTCGCCTTCGTCCTCCGCGAGGCCCGCGTCGATCAGCCGCTGCGGCGCGCTCGGGCTCCCTCCCCGCACCGCGAGCTCCCACGCGAGCGCCCGCATCGCACGCGATCGCTCGGGATCGAAGTCGCACTCGACGGCGGCGCGATCGGCGCGGGCCAGCGCGTCGTCGAGCCTGCCCGTGTCCGAGAGCGCACGCAGCGCGAGGTCGAGCACCCGTCCGTCGGCGCCGCGCTCCTCGATCGCGCGCAGCGCGAAGTCCGCGAGCGCGCCCTCGGCGGCCGTGCGCCGTCCGCCCGACCGCCGCGCGAGCCGCGCGCGCCGCAGCTCGATCTGCGCGGCGACGGCGTCTCCGTCCGACCAATCGAGCGCGTCCTCGTCGATCGCCCGCTCGCTCGCGCGAGCGAGGGTGCGCTCGCGACGGATGCGCTGATCGGCCGCGAGCACCTCGACCTCCTCCCACGAGAGCACGAGCTCGCGCCGGCTCCCCGCGCGCCGCACCTCGCGGATGCCGTCGGCCTCCAGCGTGCGCAAATGAAGGCTCTCGCTGCTCAGGCGCGCCTCGAGCAGATGCGGTGATCGCTCGACGAGGGTGCGCAGCTCGACCTCGACCCCGACGCCGCGCACGGTGTCGCTCTCGGGCGAGTGCATGCGCAGGACGCGCCCGTCCCACGACGCGATGGGCCAGTCGCACGCATCGGCGCTGCACGGCTCGCCCTCCCAGCGCACGTGCATCGGCAGGACCTCTCGATCCAGCTCGCCGTCGAGGATCATCCGCCAGACCACCGACTCCCGCCGCGCCCGGTAGCGGCAGCGCACGTAGGCGGCGACGTGCGGCGTGCGCGCCCAGCCCAGCGCGTCGGCGTCGCTCAGATCCGCGAGGAGCGCGCGGCGCCGATCGGACACGAGATGCGGCGCCGTCACCACGCACTGGTCGGCACCGGGAGGTAGATCGGCGACCAGCTCTGCGAGCAACGGCGCGGACGCGGCGTCGCTCGGGCGCGCCTCGCTTCGCGCCCCGCAGGCGACGAGGAGCGCGACTAGCGACGTGGTGAGCGCGCTCCGCACGGCTCGCATGCTAGCCAACGGCGCGCGCGCGCGCGACGACGCGCACCACAGCCCGAGGGCGACGCCCCGCGCCCTTCGACGCGGGACGCCGCGGGTGGCGCGTCAGACCGCGTAGCCGGAGAAGAACCAGCCGATCTCGAACTTGGCGGTCTCCGGACCATCGCTGCCGTGCGTCGCGTTCTCGCCGACGTTGGCGCCGAAGAGCTTGCGCACGGTGCCGTCCGCGGCCTTCGCCGGGTCGGTCGCGCCCATGAGCTCGCGCCACTTCGCGATCGCGTTCTCGCCCTCGAGGACCATCACGACGCACGGGCCGCGGGTCATGAAGTCGACGAGCTCGCCGAAGAAGGGGCGGCTCTTGTGCACGTAGTAGAAGCCCTCCGCGATGGGGCGGGTCATGTGCATCATCCGAAGCGCACGGATCTTCAGCCCGTTCTTCTCGATGAGGGCGAGGATCTCGCCGATGTGATTCTTCTCGACCGCGTCAGGCTTCACGATCGCAAACGTCTTCTCGATGGCCAAGGCTACTGATCTCCGTTACGGCCGCCCCAACCTGGGGCGATTCGGGGGCGCCTCATAGCGCAGTCGCGGAGCAAAGGCCAATGCTCACGCGCCTTTGGCCGAGGGCCTCAGCCTGCGGCGCCGCAGGACAGGCGGCGCGGTGTTCCGAACGCGCAGGGGCTCGCGGCGGCAGCGCTGGGGTAGGCTCCGCCGCGATGCCTCGCTCTCCGATGGTCGCGCGCTCCGCGCAGCAGCTCTCCGACCGGGTCTTCTCGCGCCTCGCGTCGCTGGCGAAGGAGCGCGGCAAGCCCGCTCATCCTCTGCACGTCGGAGACACCTATCTCGAGCCGCTGCCCGCAGCGATGGCCGAGGCGCAGCGCACTGCGGAGCAAGCGCGCTTGCACAACTACGCGCCGGTGCAGGGCGAGCCGATGCTGCTCGACGCCATCGACGCGCACCTGTCGCGACGCGCGGGCTACGCCGTCGATCGCGAGCGGGTGCAGGTGGTGTCGGGCGCCACCGCGGGCTTGTCGGTGGTGAGCGAGGCGCTGCTCGATCCGGGCGACGAGGTGATCCTGCCCTCGCCGTTCTGGCCGCTCATCCGCGGCATCATCCAGAAGCGCGGCGCGGTCGCCGTCGAGGTCCCCCTCTTTCATCGGGTCGGCGATCCCGACTTCGACGTCGAGGCCGCGCTGGAGGCTGCCGTCACCGATCGCACCGCCGCGATCTACCTGAACTCGCCGCACAACCCGACCGGCGCGATCCTGTCCGACGCGCAGCTCGCGGCGTTCGCGCGGGTCGCCGCGCGCCACGGCCTCTGGGTCTTGTGCGACGAGGTGTACGAGTCGCTCGCGCTCGAGCGCGAGGCGCCAGCCACCTGGTCGCGACCCGATCTGCGCGATCGATCGATCGCGGTGCACTCCGTGTCCAAGGCGTACGGTCTCGCGGGCTCGCGCGTCGGCTTCGCGCACGGACCGGCAGAAGCCATGGCCGCCATCCGCGGCGTGCAGACCTACTCGACGTACTGCGCGCCGCGTCCGCTTCAGCGGGGCGCCGCGCGCGTGCTGCTCGAAGGCGACGCGTGGCTGCGCGATGCGCGCGCCCACTACAGGGCGGCCGCGCGATGCGCTGCGACGGCGCTCGGCGTGCCCGTGCCCGAGGCCGGCACCTTCCTCCACGTCGACGTGCGCCCCTACTTGCGCGAAGGCGAAGACACGATGGGCTTTCTGACCCGGTGCCTGGATGCGGGCGTGCTGCTCACGCCCGGCGCGAGCACCGGCAAGGACTTCGAAGGCTACGTGCGCCTCTGCTTCACCAGCGTGCCGCCCGAGCAGCTCGACGAGGCGCTCGCGGCGCTCGCCCCCCTCTTCGGTCGCTGATCTCCCCGTTCTGCGCGCACGTCGCGCGTCTCTAGATCCTTCCTTCGGATCGAGCGTCCGAGCGGCTCATGCCGACCTTCCGTCGCGTCCTTCGGGGCGCATTGCCGACCCTCGCCTTGTTCCTGTCCTTGGGCCTCTACCTTCCCCACGCGCAGGCGGTGGGGCTCTTGGTGCCGACCCGATCGGACGTCACGCCGCTCTCGATCCGCTACCACCGCGTGTCGGTCAGCGTGCGCGAGCGAATCGCGGAGACCCGCGTCGAGCAGACGTTCGTGAACCACACGGGCGAGACGCTCGAGGCCTACTACGTCTTTCCGCTGCCCGAGGGCGCGAGCGTGAGCGGCTTCGCGATGTGGGTGAACGGCACGCGCCAAGAGGGCGAGCTGCTCGAGTCGGGGCGCGCTCGCACCATCTACGAAGGCATCGTCGCCCGCATGCGCGATCCCGGGTTGGTGGAGAGCCTCGGCGGCAACCTCTTCCGCGCGCGGGTCTTCCCCATCGCGCCCTACGGCGAGCAGCGCATCGAGATCACGTTCACCCAGACGCTCGACTACGACGGCGGTCTCGTCCACTACCGCTACCCGCTGCGCACGCCGGGCTCGGTGGCGTCCACGCTGGCCGACTGCACCATCTCGCTCGACATCGCCTCGCGCACCCCGATCCGCGCGATCTACTCGCCGACGCACGCGGTCGCGGTGGCCCGCGGCGGCGAGCACCAGGCGACCGCGAGCTTCGAGGCCAACGGCGTCGCGCTCGACTCCGACTTCGACCTCTTCTACGGCGTGGCCGACGGAGACGTCGGGCTCTCGATGCTCACCCACCGACCGAGCGGCGAAGACGGCTACTTCCTCGCGATGGTCGCGCCGCGCACCGAGATCACGGACGCCGAGATCACCGGCAAGGACGTGCTCTTCGTGCTCGACACGTCGGGCTCGATGGCGGGCGACAAGATCGCGCGGGCCCGCGACGCGCTCGACTACATGCTCCAGCGCCTCTCGCCTGCGGACACGTTTCAGGTCGTGCGCTTCTCGACCGACGTCGAGGTGCTCTTCGACGGAGGCCACTCGGTGCAAGCGACGCCGGGGAACATCGCGCGCGCCCGCCGCTTCGCGAGCCGCCTCGTCGCCGCGGGCGGCACCGCGATCCACCCTGCGCTCACCGAGGCGCTGAGGCAGCGCAGGCCGACGGGCTCGACCGGGCCGCGCATGGTGGTCTTCTTGACCGACGGCATGCCGACCGTCGGGGTCACCGAGCCCGCGCGCATCGTGCGCGACGTGACCACGAGCGCGGGCGGCGCGCGCCTGTTCGTGTTCGGCGTCGGCGACGACGTGAACACCACGTTCCTCGATCAGCTCGCGCAGAGCAACGGCGGGCGCGGCGACTACTTCCGCGACGGCACCGAGATGGCGCGCCGGATGTCGGGCTTCTTCGATCGCGTCGCGTATCCGGTCTTCGTCGATCTGCACCTCACGCTGCCCGGCGCGAACGCGTACGACGTGTACCCGCGCGACCTCGGCCACCTCTATCGCGGCGATCAGATCCTCGTCGTCGGCCGCTACCGCGGCGAAGGCCCGGGCCGCGTGGTCCTCGAAGGGCGCCTCGGCCACGAGAGCACCGCACGCGAGATCGAGTTCAGCGTGAGCTACCCGAGCACCGAGCAGCGCAACGAGTTCCTCCCCCGCGTCTGGGCGGTCCGGAAGGTCGGCAACCTGCTCGACGAGATCCGCCTCAACGGCGAGCGCCCCGAGCTGCGCGACGAGGTGGTCACCGTCGCTCGTCGCTTCGGGATCGTCACGCCGTACACCAGCTACCTCGTCGTGGAGGACGATCCCTCGATCGCGATCCCGGAGGCGCCCGTGCCCGATGTGTTCCTGCGCATCGAGGCCTCCGCGACGGAGCCCGCCCCCGCGCCCCCACCGGTCGCGCGCTACGACCTCGAGGACTTCGACTCGACGGTGAGCGAAGAGGCGCCGGCGATGGACTACGGCAGCGCCACGAGCGGCTCGAGCGGCAGCGGCGGCGCGGCAGCGAGCGCCCCCGCGGGCGCGAGCGGTGAGCGCGGGCGTCGCATCAGCGGATCGATCCGCGAGATGCGCGAGGCCGAGCGTGACGAAGGCGCGAGCAGCGGACGATCGCGCTACGCCCTGGGCCGCGCGTTCACCTGGCGCTCGGGCGGCTGGGTCGACTCGACGTACACCGCGGGGCGCCGCGAGATCGCGCTCCGGCCCATGAGCCCTGCGTACTTCGCGTTGCTGTCGGCGCACCCGGAGCTGCGCGAGGCCCTCGCGATGGGCGAGCGCGTGGTCGTGATGGTCGACGGCAGCCGCGCCGTCGTGATCAGCCCCGACGCACCCGACACCTCTGCCGCGGACGTGCGCCGCTTCTTCGCCGAGTGATGCGCACCCAAACCTCACGCGCTCGGTGGTTCGAAGGCGACGTCATGAAGCGAAGCACGCACGGTCTCGCGCTCGCGCTTTTGGGGTCCCTGCTCTTCGTCGCGATGGGCTGCAGCGCGGGCGCCTCCTACCGCTACGCCGCGAACGGTGGTGGTGGGGGTGGGACGACCTACGAGAGTCGCGACGACTACGAGAGCATTCCCGCCATCCGGCTCACGGGGATGAGCGAGCTCTCCGAGAGCGAGCCGCCAACAGCGTCCTCGTCGATGGCCTTCGGCGAGGAGCTCGCGGGCCGCACGTCGGTGACCGCGGACGTTGCCCGCGAAGAGGTTCTCGTTGTCCGCGGCGGTGGAGAGGGTTCGGGTGCGAGCGAATCGACGCTGCCCGCGCCACCGGCGCCGCCGCCCGACGATCACCGCGCGGCGCGCCTCGCCTCCGCCGCCGTCGCGCCGACGGCGACCGCGACGGACGCGACGGAAGCGTCGACGTTGATGGTCTACACCGCGGGGTTCCACGTCGGCGTCTACCAGGTGCGCCAAGCCCAGACGGAGATCGCGGACGCGGCGACCTCGCTGGGCGGCTTCGTCGCCTCACAGACCGACGACAGCATCGTGATCCGCGTCCCTGCCGCGCGCTTCTACGAGGCGGTGGAGCGGGTCTCCGGCACCGGCGACGTCCTGCACCGCGAGGTGCGCGCCACCGACGTCTCCGAGGAGTTCCGCGACAACGACATTCGCCTCCGCAACCTCGAGGCGATGCGCCGTCGCCTCGAGGAGCTGCTCACCCGCGCCACCGACGTCGAAGACGCGCTGCGCGTCGAGCGCGAGCTCGAGCGCATCACCGTCGAGCTCGAGCGGCTCCGGGGACGGCAGCGCTACCTGGCGGATCGCGTCGCGCTCTCGACGATCGCGGTCACCTTCCGCGCGATCGCGACCGAGTCGATCACCGACGCCGAGTTCTTCGTCCTGCCCTTCCCTTGGCTACGAACACTGGGCCTCCCATCCCTTCTCCGAGTGGAGTGAACGCATGCGCTCGATCGGCTTGGTCCTCTTGCTCGTCACGCTGCCGCTGGTGGGCTGCGGAGGACGCCACTTTGCGCTCGAGACGCCCGAGCACTTCGTCGAGCTCGACGAGCCGTCCCAACGCCGGGTGGGCTACGACCTGCGTGCGCTCAGCGCCGACGGCGTCGTCATCGGGGTGCGGCAGATCGACAACGAGCGCCACGGCTCACGCGACTTCTGGGTGGACGCGGTCCGCAACCGCCTGCGGCGTGACGGGGGCTACGCGCTGGTCAGCGAGAGCGAAGTGACCGCGAGCGGCCTCGCTGGTCACCAGATGCGCTTCGGCAGGGATCAAGACGGGCACCCCTACCGCTACTGGGTGACCGTGTTCGTCACGCCATCGCACGTGTTCGTCGTGGAGGCCGGCGGGCGAGAAGAGCGCTTCGACGCGGTCGAGCCGCAGATCGAGGCGGCGCTCGCGAGCTTCGCGCTCCGCTGACGGCGCGCGCATCTCGCGGCCGACACCGCATCGACGTGGGCTAGAATCCCGGCTCTCTCGTTCCCGTCGGAGCCCCCCGCGATGCCCATGCTCACCCGACTCTTCGTCTCGATCGCCCCGGGCGCGTCCCGCTGGCTCCTCTTGGTGGCGCTCGCGGCGCCCGCCTTCGCCGTCGTCGGCCCCGCGCAGCCCGTGCACGCGCAGACCGGATCGGAGGCCGAGGCCTCGCACCGCAGCGCCATCGCTCACCGCAGCGCGGGACGCCTGCCCGAGGCGCTCACCGCTGCGCGCGAGGCCGTGCGCCTCCGACCGGATCACGCGCGCTACCACTTCACGCTCGCCGGCATCCTGCGCTTGCAGAGCGACTACGAAGGCGCGCTCGCCGAGTACCGCCGGGCCGGCGAGCTCGAGCCCCGCAGCCAAGAGTCGGTGGCGATGACCGGCGCCATGCTCGCGCGGCTCAACCGCTGCGAAGAGGCGATCCCGGTGCTGCGCCGCGCGGTGGAGATCACAGCCACCGACGCCTCGAGCTGGGGCAACCTCGGCGCGTGTTTGCGTCGCCTTCGTCGCGTCGACGAGGCGATCACCGCGTACCAGACGGCCATCCGCGAGAACCCGGGTGACGCCGAGCTGCTCAACAACTACGCGGTCGCGCTGCGCCAAGCGGGCCGCGCCGCCGAGGCGATCAGCGCGCTGGAGGCCGCGCTCGCGCGCTCGCCCGACGACGCGATGTTCCACCTCAACCTCGCGATCGCGCTGCGCGCTTCGGAGCGCTGGGAGCCCGCGGCGCAGCACTACGAGAGCTGGGCGCGCCTCACGCCAGCCCCTTCGGATCCCAGCCCCCTCTTCGACCTCGGCTACTGCTACGAGCAGCTGCACCGACCCGAGCAAGCGATCGACGCCTACGACCGCTACCTCTCGCTCGTGCGCGACCGCGACCCGGCCGCGGTGGACCGCGTCGAGCAGCGCCTGGAAGAGCTGATCCGCTGAGGGGGCGCGCGCCGCGGCCCTCAGGCGCCGTTGTTGTTGCGGTCGTCGAGGAGTGAGAGCGAGATCGCGAGCGCCTTGCGGGCGCGCTCGAGGATCTGATCGTCGCCTGCGATCTTCCCGCGCACTTTGGTGAGCTCCCCGCGGAGCAGCTCGCCTTCGCTGGTGAGCCCGTCGATGCGCCCCTCGAGCTCGCTCTTCGTGCGCGCCAGCTCGGCCTGCGCGGCCTCGAGCTCCTGGCGGGTGCTCGCGAGCGAAGCCTGGGTGTTCTCCAGCTCCTTCTGCAGCTCGGACGCCTCGCTCTCCTTCTCGGAGAACTTCTCGCTGGCGATCTCGAGCTGGCTCTCGGTCTCCGCGATCTTGCGACCCAGCGTCGCGAGCTCGCTGCCGTGCTTGCGGCTCGCTTCCTCGGTGGCCGCCGCGGCCGCGGCCTCCAGCGTCGTCCGGAGCTCAGCGAGCGCAGTCTCCTGCTCGCCCGCGAGCGTGGTCCGGAGGGAAGCGGTGGCCGCCTCGTGCTCCTCGGTCAGCGACGAGCGGAGCGCACCGAGCGCCGCCTCGTGCTCGGCGCGCAGCGCCTCGAGCGCGCTCTCTCGCTCGCTGGTCAGCTCCGTGCGGAGCGACGCGAGCGCCGCTTCGCGCTCGGCGTCGAGCTCGGTGCGGAGCTGTTCGCGGGCCGCCTCGACGGCCGCGCCCTTGTCGGTCTCGAGCTCTGCGCGCAGCGCCGTCAGCGCCGCCTGCTGCGCCTCCTCCGACGTGGTGCGAAGCGCAGCGAGCGCGCCGACCTTGTCGCCTTCGAGCTCGGTGCGGAGCGACGCGAGCGCCTCCTCGTTCGACTTGAGCGCGCCCTCGAGCGTCTCGGCGCTCTCCGCGCGCAGCGCGATGATCGCCTCGTCGTGCTCCTTGCGCAGCGTGTCCGCGGTCGCGCTCGCCGTCGCGAGCTCGGCGCGCACGGCCTCGAGGGCGGCCGCGTGCGTCGCCTTGTCGGTGACGAGATCCTCTTCGAGCTTCTTGGTCTTGGCCTCGGCGCGCTCGAGGCGCCCCTTCAGATCCTCGGCGCGCTTGGCGGCGCTGTCCTTGTCGGACGCGAGCGTCGCGTTCGCCTGCTTGGCCTCCGCGAGCTGTCCGTCGACCTCGATGATCCGATCCTGCAGATCCGCCTGCTCGCGCTCGAGCTGCAGGCTCTTGTCGCGCAGATCGAAGAGCTGCTTGTCGCGCGCGCTGACCTGGTCCTTGAGGTCGAGCAGCTCCTTGTCCTTGCGGTTCAGCGCCTCGCGCAGATCCAGCACCTCGCGGCTGCTGGGCGCGCCGGGCCGCACCGAACCCGCGGCCGCCGCGGTCGCCTGCCGCTTCGCGTCCGCGAGCTCGCGCTCGAGCCGCTCCACCTCGCCCTTGGCCTTGTCGGCGTCGCCCTTGGCCTTCTCGGCCGCCTGCTCGCTGTCCTTGATCTTGCTCTCGGCCCCGGTGAGCAGCTCCTCCAGCTCCCGGACGTTCGCCTCGAGGGCCGCGGTGCGCGAGTCGTCCGCCGCAGCAGCGGGCGCGGGAGTCGGCTCGGCCGCAGGCGGAGGCGGCGGTTTGGCGGCGGGCGGAGCCGGCGGTGCGGGCGGAGGCGCAGGTGCCTTCGCGGCGGCGAGCTCCTGCGCGAGCTCGGGCGGGATCTGCCCGACGGTCGTCGCCTCGTCGTCGCCGAGCATGAGCTGATCGAACGCGCTATCCGCGAACGCGGCGACGTCGGGATCGACCGACTTGGCCGCGTGGAGATCGGTGCCGGGGCTCTCGTCGAACGACACGTCGACGTCGCTGATCGCGATGGCCTCGACCGGCTCGTCGAGCGGCAGAATCGTCGCCACCTCGGCCATCAGGGCGTCGAGGCCGATGGGCTTGCGCAGGTAGCTCTCCGCGCGGGTGCGCAGCTTCTTGTGCTGCTCGAAGATGTCCTCGGTCGCCTCGCTCGAGAGGATCACGATCGGGATCGAGGCCGTGTCGGGGCTCTTCTTCAGCTTCTTGCAGACCAAGAAGCCGTTCATCTGCGGCAGCTCGATGGTGAGCAGGATCAGGTCGGGCTTGAGCTGCGCCGCCCGATCGACCCCCGCGTTCCCGTCGTCCGTGACCTCCACCTCGGCGCCGCGCTGCCGCAGCTGCTCTGCCACGTCCGCCGCGAAGCCCGCATCGGCCTCGAAGAATAGGATCCGCTTCGCCATGACACCTCGAAATTGGCCGCACGAGCGGCGGCCGCGAGGATAGAGGTCGCCGCTTTCCGAAGTCAACGCAGACGGCACGCCGCGCGCGCGCTCGCGCTTGACGGCGACGCGTCGACCTCGGTAGCTTCGTGCCGCGTGAAGCTTGGCCTAATGTTCGTTCGTGGGGCGTCGCTGCTCGGGCTCTTGCTCGGGCTCACGGTGACTGCCGAGGCGCAGGGGCGCCCGATGGACATCGCGCTCTCGCGCCTCCGCGTGCCCAACGATGGCGCGTGCCTCGGGACGTACTGCGAAGACAACGACGCGTGGCGCCGCATCGCCACCGACTTCGCGGGCTCGCTCATCCCGCCGCTCCTCACGCCTGCGCGCACCCGCGGACCGCGCTCGTTCTACGTGGGCATGGAGCTCTTCATGACCCCGATCGTCCCGGGCTCGGACCACTGGCGCCGCGGCACCGAGGGCCCGGGCACGGCGAGCTCGCCGGGCATGAACAACTTCGTCGAGCCCGTGCTCGTGTGGACCCGCGTCGAGCTCCGCAAGGCCCTGCCCTTCGGCTTCGAGCTCGGCACCAGCATGGGCTTTCTCCCCAACAGCTCGTACGCGACGCTGGGCCTCGAGGTCCGCTGGGCGATCCTCGAGGGCTGGCTCAGCGACGACTGGTGGGTGCCGGATCTCGCGGTCCGCGGCGCGGTGCAGACCCTGCTCGGCGATCAGGAGTTCAACACGACGGTCGCGTCGGTCGACCTCACGCTCTCGAACTCGGTGATCTTGGGTGATGAGCTCGAGCTCTCGCCGTACATCGCGGGCCAGTTCGCGTGGACCTTCGCGGACACCGAGCTCGTCGACCTCACGCCCGAGGTCAACGCGTTCGCGGATTGCGACCCCGTCCCCGGCGAGGCGGAGCCGATGTGCCGCGGCCCGAGCTCGAGCGACTACAACAACAACGTCGTCTTCGACAGCATCCGCACGATGCGCATGCGGATGATCTTCGGCCTGCAAGCGCGCTACGAGGTCTTCACCCTGACCGGCGCGTTCTCGTTCGATCTGGTCAAGCCCGGCGAGTGGGACAGCAGCATCCCCGCGGACATCGATCGCCAGTACACGATCGACGCGGCCTTCGGCCTCTCGTTCTGAGCACCCGAAGTCGGCTGCGCTCGAGGCAACCTCTGCGAGCGACGCCGTAGCCGAGCAAGCGGGGCTGCATCGCAGGCCGAAGGCAGGGGACCTAATGAGCGAGTCGGGCAGTCGACGCGAGGTGCATCATCGAGCTCGAGTCCAG
>CAYZQM010000157.1:0-15873 GCA_964480175.1 uncultured Sandaracinaceae bacterium | reverse complement strand
CGCATCCCGCATCCCGCATCCCGCATCCCGCATCCCGCATCCCGCATCCCGCATCGCGCATCGCGCATCCCGCATCCCGCATCCCGCATCCCGCATCCCAGTCTCCGACTACCCCGAAGCCAGCAGCCGCTCCGCGTTCCGGTGAATCCCGATCGCGTGCCCAACCACGCTCGCCTGCCATCGATCGTCCTCGGGATAGAACGCCTCGCGCATCGCGTGCAGCGCGAAGTGCCCCGGCGTGCGCCGACCATGGAAGTGCAGCTGGTTCTCGGCGCGCAGCGCGCGAAGGATCCGGATGTCCGACGCGGTCCCGAACTCGAGCGTGATCGCGTCGTAGCGAACGCCGGGACTCCGCTTCTGCAGCTCGGGGAGCATGCCGCCGCGCATGTCGTAGCCATCCGCGCTGCCGGCTTCCCACGCGCGCAGCCGCTCGCCGAAGATCGGCTTGGCGCGCGCCTTCTCGGTCCCGTCGCCGTTCTCCAAGAACGCGACGTACTCGCCCCGCGGACCGCGCGCCGTGTGCAGGTCGATGTGCACCACGCGCTTGCGCCCCTTCACCCGCTCCGGGATGAAGCCGAGCACCTCACGCGTGGTGCTCTCGCGTTGCTTGCCCCCATAGAAGATCCCCTGCGGAAACGAGTACTGTCCTCGGGCCACCGCGTTGCGCAGCGCGCCCATCCCGTGGCGCGCGAGGTTGTAGGCCGCCTGGGGCCAGAAGAGATCGAGCCCGGGCGCACGCTGGGGATTCAAGAGCGCATCGAGCGCGGCGTAGCTCGCGTCGTCCGCCGCGTAGCTCGCGTCATCGGCCAAGAAGTTCCGGTTGAGATCGACGTTGCTCTCGTTCACCCGACGAAAGTTCGCCATGCCCCACGGATTGAGCGCATGCAGCCAGAGCACCGGCCGCTTCTCTCCGAGCTCGAGCAGCGTTCGCTGCACCGCGCTGCCTGCATAGCCCTCGATGCCGTGCAGACCGCTCGTGTACACGAGCAGCTCGTCGCCACCCTCGCCGGTGAGCGCCCAGTCGATCGTGTGATCGCCCTGCACCGTGAGCGCGCCGCGCTCGCGCAGGTGAGGGTGAGCAGCGACGGCGTCGCCGAAGCGAGCGCGCGCCTCTTCATAGGAACGCGCGAAGTAGCGGGCGTGGTCGGACACGGCTCCCCTCGTACAGGCTCGGCGCTGCGACGCCAAGCGCAGCGAGCACGAGCCCGCCGACGGAGCGCCGTCGACACGGCGCCGGTGTGGGTGCGGACCGCGTGACCTCACGGCGCTGCGGGCCGGGAGTACGTGTCACCCCGATCGGAAATCGAAGGCCTTTTCCCGATGCTCGCAGCGCAGCTGGATCTCGTATTTGTGTATCGATTCTATGCGGTTGCATCGTTCGTAGTGGGGCCGCTACATCCGCGGCCATGACCAACCAGCAACTCAGGGCTCTCGCGTTCGCGAGCGTCACCCTCCTCGTGCCTGCGTGCGAGATGGTGATGACGGGGGATGACACTGGCGGCGCGAACGCGTTCGTGCCGGACGGTGGACCCCTCGACACAGGGATCCGCACCGACGGCGGAATGGATGGAGGCATGCCGGACGGCGGCCTCATGGGATGTGCGCTCGACAATGGCGGATGTGATCCTCTCGTCGAGTGCACCGACGGAAGCAGCGGCCCGGTGTGCGGCGACTGCCCCGAAGGCTACAGCGGCACGGGCGACACCGAGTGCGTCGACATCGACGAGTGCGAGACCGACAACGGCGGATGCGACGAGCTCACTACGTGTACGAACTCGGCGGGCGATCGGACCTGCGGCTCCTGCCCGCTCGGCTACACGGGCACGGGCGATACGGCGTGCGAGGACATCGACGAGTGCGCGGACGACACCGACGGATGCGATCCGACCGTCGAGTGCAACAACACGCCCGGCAGCTTCACCTGCGGTGATTGCCCCACCGGCTACACCGGCGGCGGGGCCACGGGCTGCATCGACATCGACGAGTGCGAGATCGACAACGGCGGCTGCGATGCGCTCACCACGTGCACCAACGAGCCCGGGAGCCGCACCTGCGGTGCTTGTCCCACCGGCTACACCGGCGATGGAGCCACCGGCTGCGTCGATGTGAACGAGTGCGATACCGACAACGGCGGATGTGACCCGCTCACCGCTTGCATGAACATCGATGGCGGCCGCACCTGCGGCGCGTGCCCCACCGGCTACACCGGTGATGGACTCACGGGCTGCGTCGACGTGAACGAGTGCGACACCGACAACGGCGGCTGTGACCCGCTCACGACGTGCATGAACGTCGACGGCGGCCGCACCTGCGGCGCGTGCCCCACCGGCTATACGGGTGATGGCGCGACGGGCTGCACCGACATCAACGAGTGCAGCACCGGCAACGGCGGATGCGACGCGCTCACCACCTGCACGAACATCGACGGCGGGCGCACCTGCGGCGCATGCCCCTCGGGCTACACCGGCACCGGCGCGACCGGATGCACCGACGTGAACGAGTGCACCACCGACAACGGTGGCTGCGACCTGCTCACGTCCTGCACCAACACTCCGGGCGGTCGCACCTGCGGCACCTGCCCCTCGGGCTACACCGGTGACGGCGAGAGCGGCTGCACCGACGTCAACGAGTGCAGCACCAGCAACGGCGGCTGCGACGTGCTCACGTCCTGCATGAACATCCCCGGCGGCCGCACGTGCGGCGCGTGCCCCTCGGGCTACGCCGGTTCGGGCGAGACGGGCTGCACCGACATCAACGAGTGCAGCGTCGGCAACGGCGGCTGCGACGTGCTGACCATGTGCACCAACACGCCCGGCGGCCGCACCTGCGGCGCATGCCCCAGCGGCTACACCGGCGACGGCGAGGCTGGGTGCATGGACATCAACGAGTGCAGCACCAGCAACGGCGGCTGCGACGTGCTGACCATGTGCACCAACACGCCCGGCGGCCGCACCTGCGGCGCGTGCCCCAGCGGCTACACCGGCACCGGCGCGACCGGATGCACCGACATCAACGAGTGCAGCGTCGGCAACGGCGGCTGTGACGCACTCACGTCCTGCACCAACACGCCCGGCGGCCGCGCCTGCGGCGCATGCCCCACCGGCTACACCGGCACGGGCGAGACCGGATGCGTGGCGGCGCCGAGCTGCCTCGCGATCCTCACTGCGAGCCCGTCCGCGCCCAGCGGCACCTACACCATCGACCCCGATGGCCCCGGCGGCGCGGCGCCGTTCTCAGTGACCTGCGACATGACGACGGACGGCGGCGGCTGGACGCTGATCAGCTTCGAGAACTTCGAAGGCGGCGCGTCGGGCTGGTCGGACAACAGCACGAGCACGGCGTGCCCGTACGCCACCCAGACACTGGGCGGCTACAACCTCACCGGTCAGGGCGCGACGCGCAGCAAGGTCTTCGGGTTGCTCGGCATCCCGCACACCAGCGCGCGGGTCTCGCTCAACTACTACGCGATCGACAGCTGGGATGGTGAGCTCGCCATCGTGCGTGTCGATGGCGTCGACATCTACAACCAGTCGCTCAACCAGACGACGGCGGGGCCGAATCGCTGCGGCGGTGCTTGGAACGACCGCGACGCGATCGCGGTGACCAACATTCGGGCGCACACCGCCAACTCGCTCACGCTCGCGGCGACCTCGACGCTCGACCAGCTCGCCAACGACGAGTCGTGGGCGATCGACGACGTGCGCGTGATGATTCGCTGAGCCCACCAGCGACGACATGAAGGACGCCGCGCGGACCTCGGTCTGCGCGGCGTTCTTCGTTTGGGGCGTGCGTGCTAGCCCTGGGGATGGCTGGCTCCCTACGCGATGCCTCGGGCGCTCGAGCGGGCGCCGCGCTCGCGCTGTTGCTCGTGGGCTGCGGGGCGAGCGTCTCGACGGCCCCCGAGCCGCGAGGCGCAAGCCACGTCGCGAGCGCGCCCGAGCGAGACGGCGACGGCGATCGGATCGTCGATGCCCTCGACGCGTGCCCCAGCGTCGCGGAGGACATCGACGGCTACCAGGACGACGACGGCTGCCCCGACGTCGACAACGACGCCGACGGCATGGCGGACACCGACGACCAGTGCCCCAACGATCCCGAGACCTACAACGGCGACGAGGACGAAGACGGATGTCCGGACCGACCCATCTGCATCGTGGAAGACGCGCCGTGATGAGCGAGCGAGTGCTCGAACGCTGGGACGGCACGACCGTGGTCCCCTTCGACTGAGCGTCCATTTCGCGCTGGGTCCGTCGCGAGGGCGTCGATTTCGAGTCGAAACGCGAGCGCGCCCGCACCTCCGCAGTGAGGCGTACCAGAGGTACGCCGCAACGAGGAGGAAGGACGTAAGCCGCGTTTCGGCCGAAAGCGGCGGCCGCAGCAGGACACAGCGCGACATGGAGGCTGAGCTCGCCGCGCGGTCCGCGGCGCCGTGCTACCTGAGCCGCCATGCCCGAGCTCCCCGAGGTCGATCACGCTGCGCGCCGTCTCTCCCGCTGGACCAAGGGTCGCGTGATCGAAGAGGCGCGCGCGCTCGACGAGCTCGTGGTCGCCGACGGAGATGCGTTCGAGGCGCTGCGCGGCGCGACGGTGCTCGAGGTGATGAGGCGCGGCAAGAACGCCGTCGTTCGCCTCGAGCAGGACGGCCAGCCCAAGGCGCTGTGGTTTCACCTCGGCATGACCGGCCACCTCAAACAGCTCCCTCGCAGCACCGCGCTCACCGAGGTCGCGCTCCCCAAGTTCAGCCGCTTCGCCATCGCGGTGAGCGACTCCGTCATCGCGCTCACCGACATGCGTCGCATGGGACGCGCCGCCGCCGGTCCTCGTGAGGCCATCGAGTCCAAGCACCTCAGCGGCCTCGGCTTCGAGGCCACCGAGAGCACCCCCGAGCGCCTCGCCGTCGCCCTCGACACCGCGCAGGTGCTCAAGGCCGCGCTCATGGATCAGGCGCGCATCGCAGGCCTCGGCAACATCCACGCAGCCGAGGCGCTCTTCTTGGCGAAGCTCCACCCCGAGCGCCCCTCGCGCTCGCTCAGCAGCACCGAGCTCTCACGGCTCTCAGACGCGATCCGACAGGCCCTCGATCGCGCGATGGTCTCCGAGGACGAAGAGCTCGCCTACGTCAGCGAAGGCGGCCCCAACATCTTCTTCGTGTACGGCCGCGAAGGCGAGCCTTGCTCGGTCTGCAAGACCGAGATCGTCCGCGAGGTCACCCGCGGACGCTCGACGTTCCTGTGTCCGACCTGCCAAGCGACGAAGGTGATCGGCGCCGCCCCCAAGACGAAGGCCTCTGCGCCGCGCGCGACGAGCCCCGCGAAGCCGCGTTCGACCCCGAAGCCCAAGGCCAAGAAGTAGTAGCCGTCGCCGCTCACGACCCCGCGCTCCCCTGCGTGCGCGCTCGTCCCCTCGGCGCGAGCCGCCTAAGGCCCGCGCATGGAGGTCGCAAGGGCCGCGGCGTCGAGCGCCACGAGCCCAGCGATTCGCCCTCGCCTCCGATCGCAACCCAGGCCACAACCGTGCGCTGATGTTGCCCCCCGATCGCGAGCGCAGCGTGCTCTTCACCCTCGCTGCCGTTCAGTTCGTCAACATCCTCGACTTCATGATGGTGATGCCGCTCGGGCCCGACTTCGCCCGCAGCCTGCAGATCGATCTCTCCGAGCTCCCCATCCTCGCGTCGAGCTACACCGGCGCGGCGTGCGTGGGCGGCCTCATCGCGTCGGTCGTCCTCGATCGCTTCGATCGACGGCGCGCGCTCGTGGTGACGCTCTTGGGCTTGGCGATCGGCACGCTCGCGGGCGGCTTCGCCACCGATCTCTTCACCCTCGCGCTCACCCGGGTCGTCGCGGGCTTCTTCGGCGGCCCCGCCACCTCGATCGCGCTCGCCATCGTCGCCGACGTCGTGCCGCCCGAGCGCCGCGGCCGCGCCCTCGGCACGGTGATGACCGCGTTCTCGGTCGCCTCGGTCCTCGGCGTACCCGCGGGCCTCGAGCTCGCGACGCTCGGCGGCTGGCACACCCCGTTCTTCTGCGTCGGCGCGATGGGCACCATCGCCGCGGTCGCCGCAGGAAAGATCCTGCCGCCGCTGCGCGCGCACCTCGACACGCCTGCTCCCAACGCGGGCGAGAGCGCGCTCACCGCCGCCGCGCGGATCCTCTCGCGGCGCCGCAGCCTGCTCTCGTTCTCGATGTCGATCGTCTCCAACGCGGGCCTCTTCATCGTGATCCCCAACATCGCCGCGTTCGTGCAGAGCAACCTCGCGTTCCCGCGCGATCGCCTCAGCACGCTCTACGTGCTCGGCGGCGCAGCGAGCGTGCTGACCACCCGCCCCTTCGGCGCGCTCGTCGACCGATTCGGCTCGTTCAAGGTCGGCCTGTGCGGGACGATCCTCGGCACCATCGTCACCTACTTCTTCTTCGCGGTCGGCACCCCACAGAGCCCCATCTACCTCCTCTTCGTCGCGTTCATGCTCTCGGGGGGCTTGCGCAACGTCGCCGCCTCGACGCTGATCTCGAAGGTCCCCGAGCCCGCGGGGCGCGCGCGCTTCATGGCGATGGACTCCACCCTGCGGCACGGATCGCTCGCGCTGGGCGCGGGCATCTCATCGCTGTTCCTGGTCGAGCGCGACGGGATGCTCGTCGGCATGCACGAGGCCGCGCTCACCTCGATCGCCGTCGTCGCGCTCGTGCCGTTCTTGGTCTTCGCGCTCGAGCGTGAGGTTCAGAAGAAGCCGGCGGCCGTGCCCAGCAAGAGCGGCGCGCCGGCCTCCGCATGAGCACCGCGACGGACGCTCTGCCGGAGCCGACCGGCACGCTGCGCGAGCTCCTCCAACAGGTGCCGCTCTCGCGCTACTTGCTCGCGCGCATCTGCTCGGTCGTCTCCATCCAGGTGCTCAGCGTCGTCGTCGCGTGGCAGACCTGGGAGCGCACCAGCGATCCCCACGCGCTCGGGTGGATCGGCGGCGCGCAGTTCCTGCCGATGCTGGTGCTCACGTTCGTGAGCGGCGACGTCGCGGACCGCGTCGACAGGCGGCGCATCCTGCAGTGCTGCCACCTCGGCATCGCGCTCGTCGCGGGCGCGCTCATCGCGTGGACGCTCTTGCCCGAGGGCGCGATCTTCGGGAGCACGATGGGCGGCGCGTACGTCGCGCTCTTCGGCTTCGGCTGCCTGCGCGCGTTCTCCGGACCAGCGGGCCAAGCGATGGTGCCCACGCTGGTGCCGGCGCGCCTCTTTCCTCGCGCGGTCGCGCTCGCGTCCACCACCTTCCAGGCCGCGATCATCCTCGGCCCCGCGCTCGGCGGGCTGCTCTTCGGCGCGTTCGGCGCGCCCGCGGCCTACGGGATCGCGGCGGCGCTCCAGCTCGTCGCCGCAGTCCTCCTCTTCGGGGTGCAGCCGCTGCCCGAAGCCCGCACCCCTTCGACCGGCAACATGCTCGAGCGGGTGGTCGGCGGCCTGCGCTACGTGCGGCAGCACCCGCTGATCTTGGGCGTCATCTCCCTCGATCTCTTCGCGGTGCTCCTCGGCGGCGCCGTCGCGCTGATGCCGATCTACGCGCGCGACATCCTGCACGCGGGCGAGACGGGCCTCGGTCTGTTGCGCAGCGCCCCCGCGATCGGCGCCACCGCCGTCGCGCTCTTTCTGAGCGTTCGCCCCCTCGGTGCGCGGGCCGGCGCGCTGCTCTTTCTGTGCGTCGGCATCTTCGGCCTGGGCACGATCGTGTTCGGCCTCTCGACCCACATCGGCCTCTCGATCGTCGCGCTCGCGGTGATCGGCGCCGCCGACATGGTCTCGGTCGTCGTGCGCCACGTCGTGGTGCAAGGCACCGCGCCGCCCGACATGCGCGGGCGCATCGCCGCCGTGAACCTCCTCTTCATCTCCGCGAGCAACGAGCTCGGCGAGCTCGAGTCCGGCTTCGTCGCCGGCTTCATCGGCCCCGTCGCCGCGGTGGTCCTGGGCGGCGTGCTCTCGATCGTGGTGACCGCGCTCTGGGCGCTGCTCTTCCCCGCGCTGCGCAAGTTCGACGCGAACTCGGTCGCCGCGCACTGACGTCCCTCCACGCCGCGGCTCGCCTTTGCGCGCTGGCGGCGCGCGTGTGAAAAGGCGCGCGTCGTGCCTTCGCTGCTCTACCGCCTCGGCAAGCCGCTCCTCTTCTCGCTCGACGCGGAGCGCGCGCATCACCTCGCCTTCGGCGGGCTGCGCGCGCTCGCGGCGCTGCCCGGCGGCCACACGTTCCTCCGCGCGAGCTGGGGCGCGCCGCACGATCCGCGCTCGGAGGTCGAGGTCGCGGGCCTGCGCTTCCCCTCGCGCGTGGGCTTGGCCGCAGGCTTCGACAAGGACGCGATCGGGATCGACGCGCTGCTCGCGCTCGGCTTCGGCTTCGTCGAGATCGGCACCGTCACCGCGCTCGCGCAGCCCGGCAACCCCAAGCCGCGGATGTTCCGCCTGCCGGCCGACCGCGCGCTCATCAACCGGCTCGGCTTCAACAACGGCGGCGCGGTCGCGACCGCCGCGCGCTTGATGGCGCGCGATCGAAGCCGCGGGATCGTCGGCGTCAACATCGGCAAGAGCAAGGTCGTACCGGAGGACGAGGCGGCCAAGGACTACGAGACCAGCGCCACGCTGCTCGCGCCCTTCGCGGACTACCTCGTGGTGAACGTGAGCTCGCCGAACACGCCCGGCCTACGCAACCTGCAGGCCGTCGAGAAGCTCGAGCCGATCCTCCGTGCCGTGCAGGCCGCGAGCGAGCGCGCGTGCGACGGGCAGAAGCCGCCGCCGCTCTTCGTGAAGATCGCGCCCGACCTGAGCGACGAGGACATCGACGCGGTCGCCCAGCTCGCCGGCACGCTCTCGCTCGCAGGCATCGTGGCGACCAACACGACGATCCGCCGCGAACCGTTGAGCACCCCGGCCGCCACGGTCGAGGCGCTCGGCGCTGGCGGCCTGAGCGGCGCGCCGCTGAAAGCACGCGCCAACGAGGTGGTGAAGCGCCTGCGCGAGCAGGTCGGTACCGCGCGCGTCCTCATCGGCGTCGGCGGCATCGAGAACGCTGACGACGCGCGCGCCCGCATCGAGGCAGGCGCCGATCTCATCCAGCTCTACACCGGCTTCATCTACGGCGGCCCGACCACCCCGAGCGACATCACCCGCGGATTGCTCACGCGGGGGTGACGCGTCGCCCCTCGTGGTGAGCGCGAAGCCGGCAGAGCGCACCAGGTGTTCGCGTGACCGATCGTGGGCTCGTGGCGCGACCGCGTCCACCGTGCTCGGCGCAATGTCCGATCATGTCAGGTTCATCGCTGAACGATGACCGAGTCGCGCTGTCATCCGGGACGCACGCGTGCCGCGTTGCGCCGTTGGCGCTGGCACGTCCAGTGCTCGCCTCGCGGCGTGTCCCTACGCATCGAGCTCGTGTGTGTGCTGCTGGTCGGTGGTTGCTACGCATCGCATGGCCGCGATCCAGGAACGGCTCACGACGGCGGCAGGCCACCGTCCCTCGATGCGCCTGCCGCCGACGCGTTCGTCGCGCCGGAGTTCCTGCCCCCCGGCATGTTCGAGCCACCCGAACACCACACGATCCGAGAGGGAAGCGGCGGCGCGCGGCTCATCGAGCTGCCCGTGGGCGCTGCGTGGGTCGGGGGGCGGCTGCGGATCGCGGCGACCACCGAAGGCCGTGGCGCGACGACGCGCTTTCACTCGCTCTCGCCGTCGCTCGACGACGACCTCGTGTTCGAGCGCGAAGGAGCGGCCGCGGCGGTCGGATGGGCGACGGACGGATCGATCGGCGTGGCCGTGCCCGTGCTGCATGCGCCCTTCAGCGGCAGGCCCCCCGAGCTGCACTTCGAGACCGTCGACGCGGCGACGGGCCTCCTCCGCTCCGAGCGGGTCCGCGTGGCGGGTTGGCCCCTTCCCTTCGACGTCGCCTCGCACCGAGGCGGCTGGAACGTGCTGCATCAGGAAGCCGACTCGCCGCGCGCACGCGTCAGCATCTTGAGCAGCGGGGGCATCGAGCGCGACCACACCCTCCTCGGAGATTTCAACGTCCCGTCGTGGGGCGGCGCGATTGCGAGCGACGAAGAGGTGGGCGCGCTCGCCTACGCGCTCTCCGAGGGCGCCATCGCCGTGCTTCCACTGGACGCGGGCACCATTGCACCGCCGATCTCCGGTCTCGCGCTCGCGGTCGATCTGGCGCTCGCACCGGACGGCACGTACCTGCTGGTCGCGTCCCTGGCCGGGCTCGAGAACCGCCTCGCGACGTGGCACCTCGACGCTGCGCTCGAGGTGATGGAGGAAGGCGAGCCGATCCCCATTCCGGACGCCAACACGGACGTCTACGCCACACGCACTCCCGACGGCTGGTTGCTCGGGTGGCACGAGCCGACGCCCGGCGCCCGGTTCTCCTACGACTTGCACGTCGCGCACCTCGCCCCCGACGGCGCCCTCTTGGGCCGACAGCTCGTCGCCGCACACCTCCAGGGCATCCATGCGGACCTGACGTTCGGAGGGGACTCCGCCTACGTCGCGTACGCGGACGAGCGCTCCGAGCTGACGGTCGCGCGCCTGCGCTTTCGTCCCTGAGGGCGTCGATGCGCGGGGTGACGCGTCGCCCCTTGTGGTGAGAGCGGAAGCCGTTCGGATCGTCCGCGTTCTCGGGTAGCGTCGCGGCCATGTCGTCATCGCCGCGCCTGAGCTCTCCCTTCAACGTCACCTGGTCGATCGCGTCGGAGCTCGCGACGTTCGAAGGCCTCTTGGCCGATCTCGCGGGCGAGCGCGCGACGCTCACCAGCTCCGTCTGCGCATCGCCGGGCGACGACGTGCGCATCGAGATCAGCGACGACGCCGGCGCGCCGTACCGGGTCGCGCTCGCGCGCGTGGACGCGGTCGCGGGCGAGAAGATGCAGATCACCTTCGTCGCGCTGGGCATCGATGGTCCCTCGCTCGAGGCGCTGCAGAAGGCACCCCCGCGCAAGGGCGCGCTGCCGCCGCCCCTTCCGACCGGTGGCTCGGCGACCCGCTCGCCGCGCCGCTCGCTCCGGCCTCGATCGATCGACGACGCGCCGGGCGTCGAGATCGAGGCGCTGCCCGTGAAGCGCAGCGGCATCGTGATCGGCATCGACCTGGGCACGACGAACACCTGCGCCGCCTACGTGGTGGACGGTCGCGCCAAGGTCATCACGGGCAAGAACGGCAAGAACACGATCCCCTCGATGATCACCTTCGATCCCGACGGGACCTTCCACGTCGGGCAGCGCGCAGCCGACCGCCAGGTGCTGCACCCCACCCGCACGGTGTACGGCAGCAAGCGCCTCATCGGCCGCACGTTCAAGCCCGAGCTCGCCGCGGATCTGCAGCGGCACTTCGGCTATCCCCTCGCCGAGGCCGAGGGCCAGCGCTTCGGCGCGCGCATCGACGAGCGGGTCATCAGCATGGACACCATCGCGGCGCGCGTGCTCGACGACGTGCGCGAGTCCGTGCAGAGCCAGCTGAAGACCGAGGTCGACGCGGCGATCATCACGGTGCCCGCGTACTTCACCGAGGTGCAGCGCGAGGCAGTCAGGCGCGCCGCCGCGCAGGCCAAGCTCGCGGTGTTCCGCATCGTGAGCGAGCCGACCGCCGCCGCGGTCGCCTACGGTCACAAGCAGGAGAAGGCGGCGCGCATCGCCGTCTGGGACTTCGGTGGCGGCACGTTCGACTTCAGCCTGGTGTCGGTGAGCGACGGAACCGTCGAGGTCCTCGCCACCGGAGGCGACAGCTTCTTGGGCGGCCACGACTTCGACGATCAGCTCGCCTCGCATCTGCTCACCGAATTCCAGCGCATCGAGGGCTTCGAGCTCGAGCCGACGCCGCAGCAGATCGCGCGCGTCCGCGAGGCCGCCGCCGAGGCCAAGCATCGGCTGTCGGAGGACGACGAGGTCGTGGTCGCGATCCCGGAGCTCACGACGGCGCCCAAGCGCTCGCTGAAGGTGACCCTCACCAAGGAGCGCTTCGACGCGCTGATGAAGCCGCTCGTGGATCGCAGCGTGGCGATCGCGCGCGAGGTGCTCGACGCCGCGAAGATCGATCCCAAGGGGATCGACGACGTCGTGCTCGTCGGCGGCACCACCCGCATCCCCGCGGTGCAGGACGCGGTCGCCGCGCTCTTCGGGCGCAGGCCCAGCAAGCGCATCAACCCCGACGAGGCCGTCGCGCTCGGTGCGGCGATGCTCGCCGCCGAGATCGGCGACGGCAAGACGCCGACGCTGCTCGACATCCTGCCGATGAGCGTGGGCCGGGGCACCGCGGGGCGCCTCTTCGTCCCGATCGCCGAGCGCTTCACCCGCGTCCCGTGCGAGAGCGAGCTCCTCTTGGACGCCGACATCCTCGGCAGCGTGTATGTGCCCCTCTTTCAGGGCGAGAGCCCGGACGTCACCAAGAACGAGTACCTGTGCTCGATCTTGGTGGAAGACCGCACGCTCTGGGACAAGGGTCGAGTGCAGATCCGGCTCGCGTTCGACGAGCACGCGGTGATGACCGTAGAGGCGATCAACGCGCGCACCGGACGTCCGCTGCCGCTCAAGCTCGACAGATCGCGGCCCGTCGAAGACGTGCTCCGTGATCTGGGCACCTACGGCGGCCCTGCGACGGACGAGTGGAAGCTGCCCGAGACCACGCTTGGCAAAGTGCTCGGAAGGGTGTTCCGCTTGTTCGGTCGGTGACCGAGCAATCCCCACCCGATCCCAGCGAGACGACGAGCGCCGATCGAAGCGAGCGGCGCATCGAGAAGGCCCTCGACGTCTTGCTCGGGATCTCGAGCCTCGGCTGGGCGGTGATGGGGCTCCTGCACGAAGCCGGGCCGCCCTTGCTCGCGCGCATCGGCGCCGCGCTGGTGAACGCGACCGTCGGCGTGCTCTTCATCGCACGCGCCCCGGTGAGGGTGGGCGCGAGCACCCGCGAGATCGCGCGCGCGCTTCCGTCGGCGCTCGCCGGCCTCGTCGCCTGGCGCGTCGCGGGCTCGGCGTGGCCCGAGGCGCTGTCGATCGCGTTCGTGGGTGTGGCCGCGCTCGTCGCGATCTCGCTCGCCTCGCTCGGGCGCTCGTTCGCCATCTTCCCCGCGCTGCGCGCCGTCCGCGAGCGCGGCCCGTACGCGGTGGTCCGTCACCCCGCGTACGCGCTCGAGCTGCTGCTCGTCGGGATCAGCGGCGCGGCGCATGCGTGGTGGGCCGGCGTGGGGCTCGCATGGCTCACCGCGGTGCTGCTGATCCCGCGGATCACCGACGAGGAGCGCGTGCTCTCAGAGGACCCGCGCTACGCCGCCTACCGCGCGCGGGTACGCTATCGCCTCGTGCCGGGGATCTACTGATGACCGCGGGCTGGGAGCGCGAGCGTGCGCGCCTCGTGGCCCACGGCGTCGAGCTCGCCCCGGGTCTGCGCGAGGGCGAGCTCGCCCGAGTAGAAGACGTGATCGGGGCGCGCGTGCCGCCCGACCTGCGCGCGATGCTGGCGACGTTCTTGCCGGTGGGACCGCGCCTGCCCGACTGGCGCGAGCCCGAGAGCGCATCGATCGCAGCGCAGCTCGCGTGGCCCCTCGAGGGCATGCGCTTCGATCTCGAGCACGCGTCGTTCTGGCTTGCGAGCTGGGGCCCTCGGCCCGCGTCCCTGGACGAGCGCATCGCGATCGCGACGCAGGCCGTCGCGGCGGCGCCGCGGCTCGTCCCGGTGTTCGCGCATCGCTACCTGCCCGCGGAGCCGTGCGAGACGGGCAACCCCGTGCTGTCGATCCATCAGACCGACGTGATCGTGTACGGCCACGACCTGCGGGCCTACGTCACCAACGAGTGGTGTGACTCGATCGTCGACCGGGATGGCGCGATGGCGAGCGCGCCGGCCCCCCGAACCATTCGCTTCTGGTCCGAGCTGCTCGAGCCCGGTTGAGCGAAGCCACCCACGCGCGTTGCCTTTTTGGTCTTGGCGAGCGCGTCGTCGCGCGGGCCAACATCGACGATGATCGAGGTCCACGGCCCGACCGCCATCGCGCGCATGCGCCGCGCGGGGCATGCCGCCGCGAGCACGCTGGCGGCGGTCGGCGCGCTCGTGCGACCCGGGCTGCGCGCGAGCGAGATCGATCGGTTCGTCCGGCAGGACACCGCGCGGCGCGGCGGGCGCCCGAGCCAGCTCGGGTACGGTGGCTTTCCTGCCGCGGTCTGCGTGAGCCCGAACGACGTCGTCTGCCACGGCGTACCGCATGCGCGCGTGGTCCTGCGCGAGGGCGACATCGTCAACGTGGACGTGACGACCGAGCTCGACGGCTACCACGGCGACTGCTCGGCGATGTTCCGTGTGGGCGCGGTGTCGCGGGATGCGGACCGAGCGATCGCGGCGGCCGAGGCGTGCTTGATGGCGGGCATCGCGGTGGTGCGACCGAACGCGCGCCTCGGCGACATCGGCGCAGCCATCGTCGAGGTCGCGCGCGCGCACGGCGTGAGCGTCGTCGATCACTTCGGCGGCCACGGCATCGGCCGCCGCATGCACATGGACCCGCACATCGATCACGTCGGCGTCCGCGGCACGGGCCCGCGGATGCGCGCGGGGATGACCTTCACGATCGAGCCGATGGTGAACCTCGGCGCCAAGCACACCCGAGACGATCCCGACGGCTTCACGGTGAGAACGAGCGACGGCGCGCTGTCGGCCCAAGCGGAGCACACGGTGCTGGTGACGGAGAGCGGCGTGGAGATCCTGACGGCACGCTGACGAGCCGCGGCAAGCGGACCGCGCCCGCGCGCGAGCCCGAGCCCGAGCCCGAGCCCGAGCCCGCGCCCGCGCCCGAGCCCGAGCCCGAGCCCGCGCCCGAGCCCGACGCGAGCCCGAGCCCTCATCGTCCGCTGCGTTCCCGCTACGCCTGCTCGCACAACCCGAGCACGCAGCGCTCGCCTTCGCCGCAGCCGGCGTCGCACGCGCGGCGACAGACCCCGCGATCGATCACGCACACCTCGCCTGCGTCACACGCTGCATCGCTCGTGCAGCCGTCGACGCAGCGCCCCTCCGGGCCTGCGACGCCGAGGAGATCGCAGCGCTGGCCGAAGTGACAGTCCTCGTCGCCGCTGGTGCAGCGCTGTCCGTCGTACTCGCAGAAGCCGAACGGTGCGTCAGGCTCGAGCTCGCAACGCTCGCCGCTGGCGATGCCGGGGCAGGTGGCGTCGGTGGTGCAGGGGACGCGGCAGCGACCCGTCCGATCGGGATCGTCGACGTCGTCGGGGCGCTGATCGCATCGCTCGTCGATGCGACACGGGATGAGGCGATCGTCCGCCTCCGTGAGCGGCCCATCGCCATCGGGATCGCTCGGGACCTCATCGCACGTCGGAGTGCAGATGCCCTCGCCGTTCAAGCACTCGAGCGGGCGCGATGAATCGTACCCCTACATTCGCGACTCGAGTCGCGCTGGTCACAACCCGACCATGTCCGGGCGAGGAGAGGACGACCGTTCACGACCACGACCACGACCACGTCCAAGTTCACGTTCACGACCGTTGCGTTCAACGACGATCGACTCCACGAGCGGCGCGCGTCCGACCGCCACCTGATCTCTCACTTCTTCTCCCTCCCAGCGCGGTGCTCCGAAGTGACCGTGCAGCAAGGGGCCGGGGTGGGGGTTCCGAGTAGAACGCGTCGCAACGAGCCACCCTCGCGAGCCTCTGCTGACCGAGGGAGGAGAGGACGACCGTTCACGACCACGACCACGATCACGATCACGTTCACGACCGTCGCGTCCAACGACGACCCGCTCGACGGGCGGCGCGCGCCCGACCGCCACCTGATCTCTCACTTCTTCTCCCTCCCAGCGCGGTGCTCCGAAGTGACCGTGCAGCAAGGGGCCGGGGTGGGGGTTCCGAGTAGAACGCGTCG
>CAYZQM010000156.1:13448-15884 GCA_964480175.1 uncultured Sandaracinaceae bacterium | reverse complement strand
GTGGATCGCGGGGAGCGTGGCCGCGGTGGTCGGCGTGGTGCTCTTGTTCGTGTTGCCGCCGGAGCGCGACGCCGATGCGGACTCGCTCGCGGCGACCGTGCGGGTCACGCCGTGGGCTTCGCCCGAGGGCGCAGGGATCGGAGCGGTGGGCCGATGGTGAGTCGCTCGATCCTCTGCTCCCTCGCGGCGCTCGTCGTGATCGTCGGGGGCTGCACCCTCGCCAATCCCTCCGGCGATCACGTCCGCAACAACGGCAACGACGTGGGTCCGAGCGACGGTGGCGGCGTCGATGGCGGCGGCGTCGACAGCGGCTCGGACGCGGGCCGGATCGGACCTCCGCGGCTTCGCGTCGTCCACCTCGCGCGCGATACCGGCACGGTCGCCGTGGGCGCCCCGAGCGATATCGTCACGGGCCTCGACTTCCTGAGCGTGTCGGCACAGGTCGAAGTGCCGAGCGGCGAGCTGACGTTCGACGTCACCGACGTCGACAACAACGAGCTCGTCGCCGCCACCCTCGGACCGCTGCGCAATGGGTTCGACTACACGCTCGCGTTCTATGGCGACGCGGGCTCTTCGCCGCCTACGGGGCGTCCGCGCGGCCTCTTGCTCCTCGAGGACGACGCGACGGGGCTCGCGAGCAGCGACATCCGGCTCATCGTGATCCACCTGGCCACGCCCGTGAGCGCGGGGCAGCTGGTGGTGGTGGACGGGGAGATGTTCTCGCCCCTCATCACCGACCTCGACTTCCCGGAGGTCGACGCGATCGACGACTTGCCCGCCGCTCGGTACACCGTGGCGTTCGATGTCGGCGCGGACGACATCCTCGACGTGGAGTTCGATCTGCCGGCGTATTTCCCGGGGACCTACGCGAACGTCTTCATCGGCGCCCAGCCCGACGGTTCGGTGTTCCTGTTCTCGGTCAACGCCCGCACGGGCACGCCCACGCTCATCGAGGCCACGCCGCCCTGAGTAGCCCGCGTCCGCAGCCGCGTATGTAGCCAACACCGCCGCGACGCCACCAGGTCTCCGCGAGCCCCGCGCCCGAGCCCGCGCCCGCGCCCGTGCCCGCTCAGACGCTCGCATCGCCGACGGCGCTTGGGTGCGCGCTCCAACATCTCCGCCAGCCCCGCGCCCGAGCCCGCTCAGATCAGGCGCTCGCCGACGCCGCTTGGGTGCGCGCTCCAAGATCTCCGCGAGCGCCGCGCCCGCGCCCGAGCCCGCGCCCGCTCAGATCTCCGTCTCCGAGCCCGCATCACCGATGGGTCGCAGCTGCTTCATGGCGTGGGGAGGTAGAAGACAGGCGATGTCCACGCTCGCTCGTGCAGCGTGTGGCGGGAGGGCTCGTTGCAGCACGTGATCCGCGGGTCCGTGGGCTCGATCGCGTCGCAGTCGACGCTGAGCTCGCGGCAGACCCAGCCGCTCCAGCGACAGGTCTGCACCTCGCGGACGCGCGCGTAGTAGATCGCGTGCTCGGCGGGGTCGAAGTCGGGATCGCTGTAGACGGCGCACAGCGTGTCGCTGCCGCCGGCGGCGGGCGCGCAGGTGAGCGGATCGACCGGGCCGCTCTCGGTGGCGCGCGCGATCTCCGTCACCGACTCGTGGGTCTCGCCGGCTGCATCGACCCACAGCTTCACGAGCTCGATCGCCTCGAGCGGCGCGCCCATCGGATCGGCGCTCGCCATGGCGGCGAAGCGCATCGCGCTCGCGCCGTGCACCTCGCCGCCCATCGGGACGCCGCTCGCGTCGCCGGACGCGACGAAGTCGGGAGCCGCGCAGAGATCGTCCGGCACATCGGGGCCTGCGAACGTGCGCACCAAGATGCGGGTGCCCGACGTCGCGTAGGTCTCGCGTCGCCTCAGCGCGGCGAAGAGGCTCTCTCGATCGTTGGACTCCGCGTACACCACCGCGAGGCCGCCGGGCGACGCCGTGAGCCCGCGGATCAACACCGTCGCGCTCGCGAAGAGCTGCTCGGCCGCGTCGTCGTCGCTGTCGCCGAGGTGGCCGGAGAACGTCGCTTCGTCGGTGCCTCCTGCGAGCGCTTGGTGGGTGTCGGTGGATCCGATGACGCCGAACGCGAACGGGTTGGCGCCGAGGCTCGCGCCCAGGCGCAGGCCCGTGCGCCACGCGCCTCGCGCCATGTCGCCGGCATCGACGCACGCGCCGAGGAAGCCGATGCCGCCGCCCGTGATGCTGCACGCGTCGGTGCAGCCCTCGGGATCGCTGGGCAGGCCGCGGCACACGAGCGGGTGCACCTCCTCGAACGCGCAGCCCTCGTCCTCGCTCGCGAGCGGATCGTTCGAGGCGAAGACGCACTCGCTCGCGCCTTTGTGTTGGTAGATCTCGACGAGGGGCTCGAGCGCGGCGCGGCGTGACGCGATGCTCGCGTCGTAGGCCTCGCCGTCGTACAGCCCGCTCGCTCGAATCGGGCCGGTCGTC
>CAYZQM010000156.1:3213-13438 GCA_964480175.1 uncultured Sandaracinaceae bacterium | reverse complement strand
TCGTCGCGCACCGGGACGAACATCGTGCCCGCGCTCAGGTTCGCGTTGTGCGGGATCGCGAGCACGTCGCAGGGCGTGTCCGTGTCCAGGCAGCCGCCCTCGAGGTTGCCCCAGAGGCCCTCTGCGGTGGTGACGTCGAGGTAGCTGACGGGCCGGTTGGGCACGCTGCGGTTGGCGAAGACGACGTTGCGGTGCGCGTTGCTCCCGTTGCGCGAGCCGCTCCACTCGTAGGCGACGAAGCTGGTGAACGTGCAAGCCGCCGTGCGGTCGTATGCGGCCTCGGCGGCGTCCTGCACCTCTTGCCACGCGGCGCCGAGCGTCGCGGCGCAGAGCTCGGGCTCGCGCACGCAGAAGCCGGTGCGGCGACCGAACGCGAGCATCGAGGTGAACTCGCCGTAGTCGCCCGTGAGGAAGTTGCCGTCGCGAAAGCTCGTGCACGTGCGCGAGCCGTAGGCGGCCGAGGCAGGATCGGTGCAGAGGTCGGTCTCCGCGAGGAACTCGGAGTGATCGGTGACCGCGGCGAAGTCCAAGGGGCGCGACAGACGCGCGGTGCGGGTCGGCTCGCCTGCGGCGTCGTACGGCGGAAGGCCGATGGTCTCGCCGCGCGCGAAGCGGTAGGCGTCCGCGGGGCGAGAGCGCACGTCGTACGCGGCGGCGTCGAACGAGAGCGACGTGTGCACGTGCAGATCGCCGAAGAGCGCGATGCGGTGAGGATCGCGCCGGGCGCAGGGCTCGCGCTCGTCGGGGAGCACGACGACCGACGGGCCCGCGTCGCGGCCTGCGTCGGGCTCGATGCCCGCGTCCGCGCTCGGCTCGGGGTCGCACGCGGCGAGCAGCGCGATGGCCACCAGCGCGGCGAGCGCGTGGCGGCGCTCGCAGGGTCGATGCGCGTCGGTGTCGGTCATGCGTCGGGCATCGTACTTCGAAGTGACCGCGGGTGCGGAAGGCGATCCCGCTTCGCGCAGGGGTATTCTCCGCGCCATGCATCGGACATCGCGCTGGGTTCTCGTGCTCGTCACGCTCGCTGCGTGTGGCTCGCCCGAGGAGGTCGTGGACGCGGGGCGCGATGCGCCGTTCGTGCCGCGCGACGCGGGACCGCCGCTCGGACTGCCCGCGCTCGACTGCGCATCGGACCACTGCTGGACGTTCGCCGTGCTCTCCGATCCCCACGTGATCGACGCGTGGTACGAGGGCCCCGAGAGCAACGCGCTCGACACCGAAAGCATCCTGATGGCCAACGACCGATTGGGTCGCGCGCAGGTGCGCATCAACGAGCTCGCCGCGTCCGAGCGCATCGAGCTCGCGGTGGTGGCTGGGGATCTGGTGCACGACTTTCCGTTCGACGACGTCGACGCGTACGTGATCGGGCCCGAGGCGGAGAACACTGCCGTGGTGCTGGCCCAGCGCTTGTTCGAGGGCTTCTCGATGCCGGTGCATCCCACGCTGGGCAACCACGACTACGAGCAGCCGCGCATCTCTCGGGAGACGACGCACGCGATCTTCTCCGCCGTGATGGGCATCGAGCCCTACTACGCGGTGAACCACCGAGGGCTGCGGATCCTGATGCTCAACTCGCAGCTGGGGGAGACGTGGAACCCCGAGAGCGACGCGTACGACGAGGAGCTCGGCAGCTTGGGCGCCGAACAGATGGCGTGGCTCGAGGCGCAGCTCGAGGAGGCCGTGCCGAGCGTGCTCGTGCTTCATCACCACCCGATCGTGGTGGCGCACGACGAGCTCCCCGGCGCGGCGCACGCCGATCTGTTCGCGATCATGGAGGCGTACTCGGACGTGATCCGGCTGGTGATCAGCGGGCACGCGCATCGCTGGCTGGACTTCGGCCGGAGGCTGGGCGCGCTCGAGATCACGGTGGGCTCGACGCGCTACGACGAGGACGCGTTCCTGCTCTTCCGGGTCGACGAGAGGAGCGGAGACATCGAGCTGGTGAACCCCGAGACGCCGGTGTGGGCGAGTACCGCAGCGAATCCGTACGTGCCCTGAGTCCGCGGGCTGGGGGTGGAGATCGGGGTTGGGGGCGAGGTCGCTCGAGGTGCGCGACGCGCAGTCCCGACGCTCGTCCCCAACAACTCAATTACTGAGGACCGTCCCCTTTTGGGCGACTTTCCCTCGTCATCATTGTGGAATTCAAAACTCAATTACTGAGGACCGTCCCCTTTTTGGCGCTGACGAGCGGGCGAACGCGCGCGGAGAAGACGACCGTTCACGACCACGACCACGATCACGTTCACGAGGCTCGCGTTCGATCGCGACGCGCTCGACGAGCGGTGCTCGACGAGACGCCACCTGATCTCTCACTTCTCCCTCCTCACAGCGCGGTGCTGTGTCCAGACCGTGCAGTGCGGGGCCGGGGTGGGGGTTCCGAGTAGAACGCGTCGGAACGTCCTACGAGATAGGGAAGCTCGAGAAAGGGTGTTCGAGTTCCGATGCTGACCGAGGGAGGAACCCCCACCCCGGCCCCGCTCTCCGCAACGCTCTCCCACCCACCGCGCGACAATTACTCGCCCCGCGCAGCGGACTGGTTTTCAACCACGCAACGCGCAGCGAGAGGCCAGCGCAGCGAGAGGCCCGCAGCGAGAAGCCGAGCGCAGCGCAGAGAAGGCCAGCGCAGCGAGAGCCCAGCGCAGCGAGAGCCCAGCGCAGCGAGAGAGGCCGAGCGGCCTCAGAGCCACCCGAGGTTGCCCCCATGCGGATGCCAGCCGCTCCAGCCGCTGCTACGCGCTCGCGTCTGGTTCGCGTGGTAGAGCGCGTGGTTGCGGCCGGCGACGAAGACCTCGAGGCCGTTGCTCGTGAGCACCACCGCAGGCCCGAGCGTCGCGCGGCCGCCGAGGCGGGTGAAGGCGCCCCAGCGCGCGCCCGCGTTGCGTACCACCCGGTAGATCGCTCCGTCGCGACCGCGGGCGATCACGTTCACCCGACCGCGGGCATCGAGCGCCGCCACGACGTTGCCCGTGATGTTGCCGCCGACGGTGATCGGGCTGCGCCAGCGACCACCCGCGTCGGTGAACTGCTGGACCAGCTTGCCCGCCGCGCTGCGCACGAACACCGCGAGGCGTCCGTCGGGCATCGTGATCGGCGAGACCGGCGTGTTGCCGCGCGCCGACAGGTAGCGCCACGAAGGCCAGGTGTTGGGCGAGGTGCGCTCGCGGTGGAACACGTGGCCGACCGCGTCGCCGATCGCGAAGATGTGCGGTGCGCCGTCGGGGTTCGCGGTGACGGTGACCATGCTGCGCAGGTTGCCGCCGAGCGACCACCAGCGTCCGAACTCCCCGCCGGGGCTGCGCTCCGCCGCGTGCCACGCCGCGCGATCGTTGCCGCGCACGAACACCTCGACGCGTCCGTCGGGGTTCACGAAGAGCGAGGGCATCGCGCTGATGCCGAGGCCCGAGAGCACGATGGGCGCCGCCCAGCTCCCCTCGGGCGAGCGGATCGCGACGTGGACCTGATCGTCGGCGCCGCGCACCGCGACGTAGATGGCGCCGCTCGGGGCACGCACGGCCGCGGGGTAGCCGCGCAGCTGCGGCGACGCGGAGATCACGCGCCAGCCCACCCAGTCGCCGCTGCGACGGACGTTCTCCACCAACCGGCGGCGCGCATCGACCGCGAAGACGTGCAGCGCACCGGACGCATCGACCACGGCGCGCTGGCCGCCCCAGCCCGTCGAGATCGCGCGACGGTTCGCGGGCGTCGGCGTGCTCGGCGGGTTGCCGCTCGGGGTGTCGCGGCCCGAAGCGCACGCCGAGATCAGGTTCATGTAGAGACGCCAATTCCAGTAGCGGCCCGGATCGGTGTGGCCCGACACACCGCCGCACGGACGGCTGTCCGGGCAGAGCGTGCGCGAGTTGCGATCGCGCGGCACGTTCGCGTGGCCGACGATGTGGCGGCGATCGACGGGGATCGAGTAGCGGCGCGCGATCGCGCAGACGAGCTCGGCGCTCGCGCGGTACTGACGCTCGGTGTAGTAGCCCCCACCGTTGGGCCGATGGGCGAAGCCCTCGTGCTCGATGCCGATGCCCTCCGAGTTGAAGATCCAGTGGCCCGCGTGCCACGCGCGATCCGACTCGCGCACCATCTGCACGATGCGGCCGTCGCGGGCGCGCACGATGTAGTGCGCCGACGCCGAGTACGCGGGGTTGCGGAAGACCGAGATGGCGCCCGCCATCGTGCCCTCGATGTCGTGGATGACGACGTAGCGCACCCGCGAGCCGCCGCGGCCCGAGCTGTAGTTGGAGCTCGCGGCCGGGATCCACTCGACGCGGGGATACGCGCCTCGCGCCTCCTCGATCGCGACGCTGGTGTCGTCGCCCATCGCATCGGGCACGCCGTCGTCGTCGTCGTGGCCACCGCGCGACAGATCGAGGCCGCCGAGCGGGATGCCCGCCGGCGCGATGAAGAGGCGCTCGCCGTCGAAGGTGCTGTGATCGAAGCCCTCGTGCAGGATCGCGCTCAGCTCGCGCGCCATGAGCTGCCCCGCGTCCTCGCTCGCGTCGAGACCGACGAAGCGCACCATCGCTTCCACCCAGCGGCGGTGGGTCACGTCGCGGAGCGTGGTGCCGTCGATCGCGAGATCACCGAGCAGGAGCGCGGCCGCGGCGCGCACGTTCGCCTCCAGATCGGAGCGGACGTCGTCCTCCTCGATCGAGAGGCGGTGCGCGGCCCAGGTGACCTGCTCGCTGGTGAGGAAGAAGACGCCCGCCGCGTCGAGCGCCGGGTGGGTGTCACCCTCTTCGTCCTCGGAGAGCTCCTCGCTCGTCACGTCGATGTCGGTCGGGACGTCGGGCGTCTCGATCGGCGCATCCTCGGTGAGCTCGTACGCCTCGGCCGCAGGGTCGTGCAGCACGGCCTCACTGAGCGCCTCGTAGCCGGGCACGCTCAGATCGTCCTCGAGCTCGAAGTCGGGCTCCTCGAGCAAGCGCTCCGCGTCCATCGGGAACTCGACGCCGAGCAGATCGTCGTCGACCTCGGCCACGCCCTCCATCGGATGCTCCGGCACCAGATCCGGATCCTCGAAGCGGCTCTGCTGGAACGCGAGCGTGAGCAGCACCTCGACGGGCACACCGGTCTCGGTGGCGACCGCGTAGAAGACGTCGTTGCGCGCCCCGTCGAGCGCCACCGCGGCACCCCACGGCGCCCCCGTCGGATCGTCGGGCTGACCGCAGCCCGCGATCGCGAGCGACAGAGACAGCGACAGCGACGCGAGCGCGACGCGCGAGGAGAGGTGGGGTTGCCGGTCGTCCATGCGCGCCCCCATCGCAACCGACAGACCAGCGTCCGGGGTGGGCAGCGCGTCGAGCCCGGTCCGAAAAGCCCACGGATCTCGGCGTGGGGACGGCGGGCCCCAGCCTCGTGATGGGGAGTCCGGAGCGACTGGCGGGGAAGCAAGAGCCCGGCGCCGCTGTAGGTACACGTCGGGCGGTAGACGACCTAGGGCGCTCGCCCGGCAGAGACGCCTCTTCGAAGACGCGCGCGTGCGTGCGTGCGCGTGCGCGCGAGTAAGAGGTGTGATAGCTCGCGCGACCGTCCCCGAGCTGCCCGTATTCCGCGCGCTCGTCGCCCCCGTGCAGGGACACTCAGCCGGAGCCCATGGTCGATCCGAACTCCCAGATCCTTCCCGTCGCCATCGAGAGCGAGATGGCGAACTCGTACCTCGCGTACTCGATGTCGGTCATCGTCGGTCGCGCGATCCCCGACGTGCGCGACGGCCTCAAGCCCGTGCATCGCCGGGTGCTCTACTCGATGCACGAGCAGGGCGTGCGCGCGGGCAGCTCGTACAAGAAGTCGGCCCGCATCGTCGGTGACGTGCTCGGCAAGTACCACCCGCACGGCGACCAGTCGGTCTACGACGCGCTCGTGCGCATGGCCCAGGACTTCGCCATGCGGTACCCGCTCGTCGACGGGCAGGGGAACTTCGGCAGCGTCGACGGCGATCCTGCCGCGGCCATGCGGTACACCGAGGTGCGGATGGCGCGCGTCGCCGCCGATCTCCTCGCCGACATCGACAAGGAGACCGTCGACTTCCGGCCGAACTTCGACGAGTCCGAGCTCGAGCCGAGCGTGCTGCCCAGCCGGGTGCCGAACCTGCTCGTCAACGGCACCAGCGGCATCGCCGTCGGCATGGCGACCAACATCCCGCCGCACAACCTGCGCGAGATCATCGACGCGACCATCCGCATCATCCGGAACCCCGAGATCAGCATCGACGAGCTGATGGTCGACGAGGTGCAGGACGACGGCAGCGTGCGGCTCGGGGTGAAGGGCCCGGACTTCCCCACCGCGGGATTCATCTACGGCACCGCGGGGATCCGCTCGGCGTTCCACACGGGACGCGGGCGCATCGTGATGCGGGCGCGCGCCACCATCGAGCCCATCCCGGGCAGCAAGAACGACCGCGAGATGATCGTGGTCACCGAGCTGCCGTACCAGGTCAACAAGGCCGACCTGCTGAAGAAGATCGCCGAGCTGGTGCGCGAGAAGCGCCTCGAGGGGATCTCGGATCTGCGCGACGAGTCCAGCCGCGAGGGCATGCGGATGGTGATCGAGCTCAAGCGCGACGCTCCTGCGCAGGTGGTGCTCAACCAGCTCTACCAGCTCACCGCGCTGCAGAGCACGTTCGGCGTCATCACCCTCGCGATCGTGAACGGTCAGCCGCAGGTGCTGAGCCTCAAGCAGGCGCTCCAGCACTTCGTCGCCCATCGCCGCGAGGTCGTCACCCGCCGCACCCGCTTCGAGCTTCGAGAGGCCAAGGCGCAGCGCGAGCTCGTCGAGGGCTTGGGCATGGCCACCACCGAGGTCGACCTCGTGGTGCGCACCATCCGCGAGTCGCGGGATCCCGAGGAGGCGCGCGGCCGCCTGATGGCGCTGCCGCTGAAGGGCCTCGAGGAGTTCGTGCGACGCGCGGGCCGCCCCGAGGAAGAGATCACCAAGGCCAAGGAGCGAGGCGACTACTTCCTCAGCGAGCGCCAGGCCAAGGCCATCCTCGAGATGCGCCTGTCGCGCCTCACCGGGCTCGAGCGTGAGAAGCTGGCCGCCGAGTACGGCGAGCTCAGCGAGCTCATCGCGCGGCTCGAGGCGATCCTGGGCAGCGACCGGATCTTGCTCGAGGTGATCACCGCGGAGCTCGAGGAGGTCCGCGCCAAGCACGGTGACGTGCGCAAGACGGAGATCGTCCCGGTCGAAGGCGAGATCTCGATGGAGGACCTGATCGCCAACGAGGACATGGCGGTCACGGTCACCCACGGCGGCTACCTCAAGCGCGTGCCGCTCACCGAGTACCGCTCGCAGGGCCGCGGCGGCAAGGGCACCAAGGCCGCGGAGCTCAAGGAAGAGGACTTCGTCACCTCGCTCTTCGTGGCGAGCACCCACACCGATCTCTTGTTCCTCACGGACAAGGGCAAGGCGTACAGCAAGAAGGTCTACGAGATCCCGCAGTCGGGGCGCGCCGCGCGCGGTCGCCACGTGCTGAACATCCTCGGCCTGGACGCCGCGGCGAACGAGCGCGTCGAGGCCATCGTGCCCGTCGAGGAGTTCTCCGAGGACCGGTATCTGTTGACCTGCACCGTGCAGGGCACCGTGAAGCGCACCGCGCTCTCGGCGTACGCGAACATCCGGCAGACCGGCATCATCGCGGTGCAGATCGAGGACGACGACGCGCTGCTCGGCGCGAGCATCGTGAAGGAGGACGAGGCGGTGCTGCTCGGCACCGCGTTCGGTCAGTCGATCTGCTTTGCGGTGAGCGACGTGCGCGCGATGGGCCGCGACACCCGCGGCGTCGTCGGCATCAAGCTCGGCGAGAACGACGGCAAGACCGATCGGGTCATCGCGATGGACGTGATCGACGCCGAGGCCACGAGCCTGCTCGGCACCGATCGCGACGCGCGCGACGCGGAGGTCGAGAAGTCGATCGGCGAGCGGGTGCAGGTGCTCGCGATCAGCGCCAACGGCTTCGGCAAGCGCACCCCCATCGGCGAGTGGAAGACCCAGAACCGCGGCGGCTTGGGCATCATCGCGATCGAGACCTCGGATCGAAACGGTGAGCTCGTCGCGCTGCGCGTGGTGAGCCCCGACAACCAGATCATGGTCGTCACCGACGGCGGCCAGATCATCCGCACCTTCGTGCGCGAGGTGCGCGAGGCGGGCCGCAACACCCAGGGCGTGCGCATCCTGCGCGTGGGAGGTGGCGAGCGCGTGGTCGACGTCGAGCCGCTCGCCGAGGGCGAGGAGAGCGAAGAGACCGACTCGCTCGACGTGGTCGACTCACTCGCCCCGCCCCCGCCCGACAGCCCCTCGAGCGACGGACAGAGCTGAACCTCGGCGCGCTCCGAGCGCGCGCGCGACCCTCGCCGGTCAGCGCGCGTAGCTCGGAGGCGCGAGCGCGACGGGCGTCGGGTTGGCGCGGACCCAGCGGACCGACAGGTCCAGCATCGCGTCGGCCTGCTCGTCGCTCGGGCGCCGGCTCGCCCAACCGCGGACGACCGCGACGTCGTCGTCGCTCAGCGCTTCGCCCGTCTGCACGTGCTCGATGAACGCCTTCACCATCGCGCGGTACGCGGCGTCCCAATTCCCGCCGCCGTTTCGCTGAATCTCGTCGGCGACGCGGCCGGCGATGCGGATCACCTTCGCAGGCCTCGAGCGCCTCGGTGATCGCGGCGAAGTCTCCTGCCTGCAGCAACGCCTCGAAGTCCTTGGGCAGCGTCTTGCGTTTCGTCTTGGCCACCGCAGCGCGAGGCTACGCGATCGCCAGCTCGAGTGTCGGCCCTCGTTCGCGGGGACGACACCACCGAGGTACGTTGGCGCATGCACGCACGATCTCTCGGAGGCTCGCACGAGCTCGCCACTCCCTCGCTCCGCCTCGCTCGCGTGCTCCTCGTCGCGTCGACCCTCGCTGCGTCTACCGTGGGGTGTGAGCCGGCGGGGGAGTCGGACGCGGGCGTGCTCGATGTGCGCGCGGTCGATGCGGGCTCGATGGCGCATTCGTTCACCGTCGTGAGCACGACGACCTTCGTCGACAGCGAGCGGACGTTCCCCGTGAGCTTGGTGCGCGTCGATCGATCCGACGGTGGCCGCACGTTCGTGCAGTACGTCGGCTCGGATCGTGCGGGCCCGAGAGGCGCGGTGTTGATGACGCTGCCATACGCCGTCGCCGGCTGGACCGGGGAAGAGCTCGACATCCGGTGGGCGGGCTACCCGCTCGAAGACGGACTTCACCCCGACGTCGATGGCCCGAGCTACGACGGCGAGCGCATGGCCATCTTCGAGCAACCCTCGACGGACGACGTCTCGGAGCAGGGCATCGTGCACCTCCTCAACGGACTGTCCGTGGTGTTCGTGTTTGGTCGCTTCTACGCCGGCGGTGATGTGCGAGACGAGGTCGCGGACATGCAGGCGGGCGTCGCCTACCTGGCGAGCCGCGACGACATCGACTTCTCGCGCGTGGGTGTGTTCGGCGGGAGTTGGGGAGGCTTCGAGGCACTTCAGGCGAGCGCGAATGCTGAGCCGTGGCGTCCGCTCGTCACGGTGGCGCTCTATCCCGTGATCGACCTTCCGTCGTGGGTGGTTCACCTCGAGTCGCGCACCGGGCTCGCGCGCGACGTCACGCGGTCCCATTTGGCGCGGGTGCGCAGCGGCACGACCGAAGGCTTCGAGGGCCTTCGCCTCGAGGACCTCTGTGGTCGCCTACCCGAGCGAACGCTGCTTCTGCACGACGACCTCGACAACCTGGCGCCGATCGAAGCAGCCCGCCGCCTCGAGCGAGAGTGCGGTGCGACGCTGCTGCGTTGGCCGCACGCCGACACCCCTGCGACAGACGATCCGTCGCACGGCCCCATGCTCTCGGAGGTGCCCGACGTGGTCGTGCCTTCGGCCTTCACCTACGGCAACGCATACCTTCACGCCGCGCTCGTGCGCGCGTTCGAGCGCGTCGTCGGCGTCGTCCAACAAGCCGCGCTCGAGGCCCACCTCGCCCGGGTGGTGGATGCGCAGCGGCGTGGTGAGGATGTCTCGTGGATCCTGCCGCGTCTCCGAGATCTCTTGCGCGTCAGCTACCTCGAGCTGCCCTCGCGGGTGGTGGTGGACGGACGCACCGTCGTCGCGCGCGCCGTCCAGGCCGCCTGGGGCGTCGCCACGAGCCCCGAGGACATCGAGACCTTGCTCGATGGCGGGGTACCTCCCCTTCCGTGAGCGCGATGCGCGGCTGCCGAGCGATCGTTCGCCC
>CAYZQM010000156.1:2064-3203 GCA_964480175.1 uncultured Sandaracinaceae bacterium | reverse complement strand
TCGGCGAGCACGACCTCGATCGCGACGCCGAGTGGAGGCCGTCGATCCCACGCTGTTGGCCACTATCCGAGCGGAGGCTTCTTGGTCTCGAGAGGCGCGGGCTGCTCGTCCTTTCGTGCGGTCGGCTCGGGCATGCCGATCACCCTCACCTCGCGCTGCGGAAAGGGGATCTCGATCCCGCGGCCCTTGAGCGCGTCGAAGATGGCGACGCCGACCTCACTCTTCAGGCGCACCGCGTCGTCGATCGAGCCGGCCCAGAAGAGCACCCGGAAATCCAGCGAGCTGTCGCCGAAGCCGTCGAAGATGACCCGCGCCTTGTCGAGCTGGATGACCCCCGCGTGGGCCTCGACCACGCCGCGGAGCACCTTCAGCACCTCGTGCGGGTCGCTGCCGTACGCGACGCCGATGTTGACGGTGACGCGGCGCATGCGATCCGAGAGCGTCCAGTTGGTGACCTCGCGGCTGATGAGGCTCTCGTTGGGCACGATGACCTCGGCGCCATCGAGCCCGCGCACCGTGCTCGAGCGCAGCCCGATGCGCTCGACGCTGCCGACCAGCGTGCCCACCTCGACGAAGTCGCCGAGGCGCACGGGTCGCTCGATCATCAGCACGATGCCCGCGATGAAGTTCGCGACGATGCCCTGCAGGCCGAAGCCGATACCGACGCCGAGCGCGCCGGCGACGAGGGCTATCTGTTCGGTGTCGATCCCGAGCGACGCCAGCGCGAGCAAGAGCCCCGTGCCGCCGATGAGGTAGCGGGTGAGGCCCGAGACGGCGCCGTCGACGCCGGGCTCGAGCTTCAGGCGCGGCAAGAGATCGAGCTCGAGCACGAAGCGCACGAAGCGCAGGATGAGCCACGTCGAGAGGAGCACGAGGATCGCGCCGAGCACGGCGCCGAACGACATCGAGAGCGTGCCCACCTCGTGCGCCTCGCCGAGCACCTCCTCGACGGTGGACGAGACGTTGCCCCAGAGGCCGTAGCCCTCGAGCGCGGCGACCACGAACGCGATCGCCGCGATCGTCGAGAGCACCCGGAGCGTCTGCCGATGGACCAGCGCAGGGTGCTCGCGCAGCGAGCGCAAGCGCCGCGCGAAGGGGCTGGCGACGAAGAGATCGACGATCGCCTCGATCACGATCAC
>CAYZQM010000156.1:0-2054 GCA_964480175.1 uncultured Sandaracinaceae bacterium | reverse complement strand
TCACGGCGCCCGCGTACGTGAGCGCCTTGTACGCGGCGAAGCCGGTCCCGCGAGTGAGGACCGTCGCGAGGAACACGTAGCCCGCGAGGTTCGCGACGAACGCGACGAGCATCACCAGCCCCGCGACGGCGACGACCGCGCGCAGTCCCCACGAGCCGGGCTCACCGCGCTCACCGCGCAGCCACACGCCGATCGCGCCGAGGGCGACGAGGGCCTCGAGCAAGAGCACGACGCGCAGGGACATCGTGCCCTCGGGAAGAAACGCCTGCACCCGATCGAAGGCGAGCAGGAGGATCGTGCCCTTCACGAGCCGCGCGACCGGCGGCCGACAGAGCGGCGGGACCGCGCGCCAGAGGGGCAGCAGCATCGCGAAGAAGATCGCGTCGTAGACGACGATCGGCGCGTGCCGGATCGCGAAGCTCGCGCCGATCAGCGTCAGCAGCGTCGCGGCGGCGAGCGGACGCGCGAGGACCTCACGCGCGAACGCGCCGATCGGCGCGGCAGGCGCGTCGACGGGCGCAGCCGGGGGACGCACCGGGCCCGCGGCGCCCGGCGGCAGCTCCGCGTCCGGGGTCCCGAGCGGCGCGCTGTTCTCCGGGATCGACGCGGCCTCCGACGCGGCGCCCGGCGGTGATTCGATCGCGGCAGGGGCATCGGCGCGCGGCGCACGTCCCAGCCCGACGAGCAGCGCGATCACGAGGACGAAGAAGAGCGCCAGCATCAAGAGGCTGGGCAGCACCTCGTAGAGCAGCTCTTCGGGGAGCTGCGCGCGCTCGAGGAAGCTCTCGCGCGCCTGCGCGACCATCGACGCCTCCTCGGCGCCATCGGCCGCGAGCCCCGCGTAGATCGGCGGCGCGTCGCGCACGGTCAGCCGCTCGTGGTACGCGCTCGCCGCGTCGCGGAGCTGATCGGACACCTCGGCGACGAGGATCTGGAGATCGGTGACCCGATCGGAGATCGCCGCGACCCGCGCGCGCTCGGTGTCGAGCGCCTCGGCGCCGCCGCGCGCCTCGGCGAGCGACTCCAAGATCCGCTCGTGCCTTCCCTCGGGGCTGCCCGCGGCCTCGGACACGTCGCGGAGCGACGCCCACTGCTGCCGGATCTCCACCAGCGCGCCGCGCGCCTCCTCGAGCTCGCCGATGCGCTCCGTGAGCGCGTGCTGCCACCCATCGAGCTGATCGGCGTGGCGCCGCCACATGGCGCGCGCGTCCGCGAGCTCCCGCTGCGACAGCCGAGGGATGCGCGCGACCCGCGACGGATGCGCGAGGCGCTGGATGGCGTGCTCGGTCGCCTCGATCTCGCGACCGATGGTGGTGAGCGCGCCGTTCGGGCGCAGCAGCGGGCGCGCCTCCTGGAGCGCCGCGCGGGTGCGCGAGGCGAGCTCGCCGATGTGCGCGGTGCGCAGGGTCTCGAGCGCCGCCTCGACGCTCGCGGTCGCCTCACGCTCCGCCTCGCGCGCGGCGGCCGCTTCGGCCTCCGCTTCAGCGGCTTCCGCTTCGGCAGCCTCCGCCTCGGCCGCTGTTTCGGCAGCGGCTTCGGCCTCGGCGGCGGCCTCGTCCGATGTTGCCTCTTCGTCCTGCGCGCGCGCTGGGACCGCGGCACCGAGTGCGACGAGCGAGACGAGCAGCAGCGAGCACAGCGAGCGGAGCGACATGGCGGGGACGCGAAGGATACGAGAGGCGGAAGCCGAAGGGGCGGCCAACCGCGTGGGGGGTGGCGGCCGAGGCGAGGGGCGACCCGCGGCGCTTCATTGGGGGGTCCACCCGGGTCCACCCTTGCGCGCGGCGGCGTTTGCCCGATCCTCACGCGATGCTCGACCGGACCCTCATCGCGCGCTCCCACGACCTCGGCGGGTTGATGGTCGGGCGGGTGCTGCCGCACGCCAGCCGCCGCTCGCTCGGGCCGTTCGTGTTCCTCGATCACATGGGCCCGCACACCATGCCGCCGGGCCAGGGGTTCGACGTGCGACCGCATCCGCACATCGGGCTCGCGACGCTCACGTACCTCTACGACGGCGATCAGATCCACCGCGACTCGATGGGCGTGGTAGCGAC
>CAYZQM010000155.1:2923-16056 GCA_964480175.1 uncultured Sandaracinaceae bacterium | reverse complement strand
GCCGATCGAGACGGTCACCGCGATGTGCTCGTTCTCGAAGACGAAGCGCTTCTCCTGCACCTTGCGGCGCAGGTCCTCGGCGATGGCGCCCGCACCGACGAGCGGCGTCTCGGGGAGCAGCGCGCAGAACTCCTCGCCGCCGTAGCGGCCGAAGATGTCGTCGGGCCTGAGGCGGCTCTTCACCAGCGTCGCCATCTCCTTGAGCACGTAGTCGCCCGCGAGGTGACCGAAGGTGTCGTTGATCTTCTTGAAGTGGTCGATGTCGAACATCAGCGCGGAGAGCGGACGTCCGTGACGGCGCGCGCGCGGGATCTCGCGATCGAGCGTCTCGAGCAGGTAGCGCTTGTTGTGCACCTGGGTGAGGCCGTCCACGATCGTCATCTTGTAGATGGTCTCGTGGTACTGGGCCTCGACGTCCGAGCCGCTCAGGTACTTGAGGATCGTGTCGCCGATCTTCACCTGGTCGCCCCGGCGCAGCTGGTACTCCTTCACCAGCTCGTCGTTCACGTAGGTGCCGTTCGTCGAGTCGAGATCCGCGACGTACCAGGCCGCGCCGCGGCGCTCGATGCGGCAGTGCCGCCGCGAGACGCTGTCGTTGTCGAGGGTGATGACGTTCTCTTGGCCGCGCCCGAGCGTCAGCGTCTCGCGCTCGAGCACGAAGCGCTTGCCGAAGACGCGCGCATCGGACGAGTAGATCACCACCATGCAGTCCAGGCCGGCGCGCGGCGCGCGGAGCTCCTCGAGCGGGGTGACGCGGGTCTTGACGTCCGGGTCGTCCATCAGGCCGCGCTTGCGCCCGCCTCGGCCGTCCTCGTTGTCGTCGCCGTGGCTCACGCAGCACCCACCGTGGTCTCGCTGTGCACGCCCAGCGCACGCCGCACCGAGTGCGACTGCCAACTGACGGGCGCTGACCAGAGGAACTGGACGATCACGAGGAGCCCAAAGGTAGCGAAGGAACCGTCCGGCCGTCAATGGCGTCGTCATTTGCGGCTCGAGTAGAAATGACGAGCGCCCTCCCGCCCCTCGGCGCGCGTGGTAGCGTCGCCCCGTGCCTTCGGTCGTGCTCGCCATCGCCGGCAACATCGGTTCCGGGAAGACGACCCTCACGACGCGCTTGTCGGAGCGCCTGCACTTCACCCCGCTCTTCGAGCCCGAGGCCGACAACCCCTACCTCGCGGACTTCTACGAGGACATGGCGCGCTGGGCGCTGCCCACCCAGCTGCGCTTCTTGGTGAGCCGCATCGCCGACACCCAGCACGCGCTCGCGAGCGGCGCGAGCATCATCTGCGATCGCACCTGCTGGGAGGACGCGGAGATCTTCGCGGCGAACCTGCACGGTCGCGGCGCGATGGACGATCGCGACTTCGAGACGTACGAGCTCGTCGCGCATCGCCTGCTCAGCGCGGTGCGTCCGCCCGATCTCTTGGTGTACTTGCGACGCCCCGTCGCCTCGTGCCGCGCGCAGATCGCACGCCGAGGGCGCGCCTACGAGGATCAGATCCCGACCGACTACTTGCTCGATCTGGAGGCGCGCTACGACCGCTGGTTCGAGTCGTGGAAGCTCTCGGAGAAGGTCTTCGTGCGCGCCGAGGACCACGACTTCTTGCGCTCGGAGTCCGACCTGAGCGCCCTGAGCGCCCGGATCACCGAAGCGCTGCCACAGCGAGAGCTCCGGTTCGGGTGAAGCGAGCGATGGCCACATGCAGGACCGCTTCGCTGCTGCTCGCGTTTTCGTTTCTGGGCGCGGCGTGCGGCGCCAGTGACGCGGGCTCCGCGCCCGCGCCGATCGAGCCCGCAGCCGCTGCGCCGTTCTCGCACGCAGGCACCGTCACGTTCGACGCGCGACATCCGACGTCGACGGGCGCGTCCAGCGCGGTCGACGTGCGACCAGCGCGCCGGGTGCGCGTCGAGGCGCGCGACGCGAGCGGCCACGTGCTCGCGAGCGCGCTCACCTCGGACACGGGCGAGTACACGCTGAGCGGGACCGGTGCGGTGAGTCAGGTCGTGGTGATCGCGTCGCGCGCGCTCGATCTCGATCGCACCGTGTCGGTCGCGTTCGACGAGCTCGGCACGCAGGTGCACGAGAGCGCGTTTCCGATCACGCCCGGCGCGCGGATCGACGCACACCTCGGCGCCGACGACGCGCTCGGCGGAGCGCTGCACATCCTCGACACGCTCGCGCGAGGCTACGAGACGATCGAGCGCTGGGCGGGGCTGCGCCTGCCGGAGCTCTACGTGTACTGGGGTCCCGACGTGACCGTCGACTGGAGCTACTACCGCGGAGAGCGCGGCGGCCGCTTCTGCCTCGAGCTCTTGGCGGGGCGGCGCAGCGAGCGCGCGAGCACCGACACCGACGAGCACGACGAGGCGATCATCCTCCACGAGCTGGGGCACTTCGCGTTCGATCAGTGGACCTCGCACAGCTCGATCGGCGGGCGCCATCCACGCGGCTCGCTCGTCGATCCCGGCGTCGCTTGGGAAGAAGGGCGCGCGACCTGGCTCGCGACTGCGATCCTCGGCGACCCCGCGTACGTCGACTCGCGCGGCATCGAGGGCACGGGCTCGGCGCGCGTCGACGAGGTGGTCGAGCGCCCGCAGGATCCGCGCGGACCGGGCTCGGAGACGAGCGTCGCGGGGGTGCTCTGGGATCTGAGCGACGGGACCGGAGAGGGCGAGGTCGAGCGCTCGCCCGACAGCGACGGCGATGGTCTGTCCATCGGGCCCGCCGCGGTGCTGCGCGGGATGATCAGCGCCGCCGAGGTGCCGGGGAGCTACGTCGCGCTCGCGTCGTACCTGCACCACCTGATCGACACGCACGTCGTGAGCGACGCCGAGCTGCGCGCGATGCTCGCCGCGAGCGGTGAGCCCGCCTCGATCCTGGATACGCCGTGGCCTCTCGAGCTCGCGCCCAACGCGACGGTGACGGGACACATCGATGGCCGCTCGCAGCCCGCGCCGAGCGGCGGCGAGAACCGCGCCGACAACGGCTACGACGCGGTGCGCGCGTATCGCGTCCCGCTCGCCGCGCCCGGGACGCTGCACCTCTCGCTGATCCCGACCGGCACGGGCTCCGGCGCCGATCACACCGATCTCACGCTCGAGCTGCGCACCGATCGCGCGGCGCACCTCACGACGTCGGCGCTTCCGGTGGGTGGTGAGTCGATCACCCAAGTGCTCCGCGCGGGCACGTACGTGGTCTACATACGAGACGCGGGGACCGGGAATGCCGCCGACTTCACGCTGACCGCGCGCTTCACCCCATGATTCTGGGCAGCGCGCCGAAGCGCGACGAAGGGGGTGGCGCGTCAACCCGAGAGCGGATAGCGTCAGCTCGCTCGCTGGCTGTCTGCGTCCCCCTCCCCATCCCCCCCGCGATGGTCGGCGAGCACTGATTTTCGGGGAGTCGTGAGCGCGCTGGGTCCAAAGCCCGGCGCGTTTGCGTTGGGGCCCGCGCATGCGTTGGCGGCCGCACGACGCGAACCCGGACCGACGCCACACAGCGGGCGCCGGCGCGTGTACCCTCGCGCCTTCGAGGAGAACGCCATGAGCCTGAACCTGTCCGTCCTGCTTTCCGAGTCCGCGCAGCGCTTCCCCAAGAAGACGGCGATCATCGTCGGCGAGACCGAGATCCCCTACGCGATGCTCGACGGGATGGCGCGCCGCTTCGCAGGGGCGCTCGCCGGGCTCGGCGTGAAGGCGGGCCAGCACGTCGCGCTCATGCTGCCCAACGTCCCGCAGTTCACCATCGCGTACTTCGGCGGGCACTACCTGGGCTGCCCCATCGTGCCGATGAACGTGCTGCTGACGGCCGACGAGATCGCCTACCACCTCGAAGACTCGGACGCGGCCGCGCTCGTCGTGTGGGAGGGCTTCGCCGCGCAGGCCGAGGCGGCGTTCAAGCGGGTGAGCGGGTGCAAGCACCTCATCATCGCGAAGGCCGACCGCGGCGACGTGAGCGCGCCGGAGGGCGCGCACAACGTGACCGCGCTGCTCTCCACCGCGACGCCCGTCGTCAGCGCGCGCGCCACGAACCCGGAGGACACGGCGGTGATCCTCTACACGTCGGGCACGACCGGGCGGCCGAAGGGCGCCGAGCTCACCCACTTCAACATGTTCTTCAACGCGTACTACGTGCGCACCCAGCTGGTGCCGAGCGGCCCGGAGTCGGTCGCGCTCGCGACGCTGCCGCTCTTTCACTCGTTCGGACAGACGTGCATCCAGAACGCCGAGCTGGGCGGAGGCGGCACCATCGTGCTCCTGCCGCGCTTCGATGCGGACGCGGCGCTGGGCCTGATGCAGAAGCACAAGGTCACCAAGTTCGCGGGCGTGCCCACCATGTACTTCGCGCTGCTGCACCACCCGAAAGCTGGGGAGTACGACACCAGCTCGCTCAAGCACTGCATGTCGGGCGGCTCCGCGATGCCCGTCGAGGTGATGAGCGCGTTCGATCAGAAGTACGGCGTGAACATCCTCGAGGGCTACGGCCTCTCGGAGACCTCGCCCGTCGCGAGCTTCAACGTGCTCGACAAGCCCAAGAAGGCGGGCTCGATCGGCCTTCCGATCTGGGGCGTCGAGTTCAAGCTCACCGATGACGCGGGCAAGACCATCGACGGCGACGACGTGCCCGGCGAGATCTGGATCAAGGGCCACAACATCATGAAGGGCTACTACAAGAAGCCCCAGGCCAACGAGGAGTCGCTGTCGGACGGATGGTTCAAGACCGGCGACGTCGCGAAGCGTGACGGCGAGGGGTACTACTACATCGTCGATCGCAAGAAGGACATGATCATCCGCGGCGGATTCAACGTGTACCCGCGCGAGATCGAGGAGGTGCTCTATGCGCACCCCGCGGTCGCGGAGGCCGCGGTGATCGGCATTCCCCACGCGAGCCACGGTGAAGAGGTGAAGGCGGTGATCGCGAAGAAGGCGGGGCACGAAGGGGTGACCGCGGACGAGATCGCCGCGTACTGCAAGGAGCGCCTCGCCGCCTACAAGTACCCGCGCGTCATCGAGTTCATGGACAGCCTCCCCAAGGGCCCGACCGGCAAGATCCTCAAGCGCGAGCTCAAGCAGGCGTGAGCGACGCGAGCGCGGACGAGAGCGCAGAGAAGCGCGCAGACGAGAGCGCAGAGAAGCGCGCAGACGAGAGCGCGGAGAAGCGCGCAGACGAGAACGCAGAGAAGCGCGCAGACGAGAGCGCAGAGAAGCGCGCGGACGGGCGCACGGTCGACCGCGCGCCGAAGCGCACGCCCAAGCCCCCGCGCAGCCACGGCGACGGACGCTTCACGCGCGAGGCGCTCGGTGGGTGCGGCGCAGACGTGGTGATCGAAGACGGCGTGCTGGTGTTCCACCCCGAGAACGTGTTCCTCGGCGACCGCGTGTACGTCGGCCACCACGCGATGCTGAAGGGCTACTACGTGGGCGAGCTGCGCATCGGCGCGGGCACGTGGATCGGTCAGCAGTGCTTCTTCCACGCCGCGGGCGGGATCGTGATCGGCGAGAACGTCGGCATCGGACCGGCGGTGAAGATCCTGACGTCGGTGCACGCGGAGGCGGGGCGGGCCGTCCCCATCTTGCACGCGCCGCTCGCGTTCGCGCCGGTGCACGTCGAAGACGACGCGGACATCGGGGTGGGCGCGATCCTCTTGCCGGGCGTTCGCGTGGGCCGGGGCGCGCAGGTCGGCGCGGGGGCCGTGGTGACGCGCGACGTCGCCCCCTACGCGGTGGTGGCCGGCAATCCCGCGCGCGTGCTACGCGAACGCGCTCCGTGAACACCCGAACGTCCCCATCGCACACGCGCCCACCGCTCTCGATCATCGTCTTCGCGTTCAACGAGGCGGAGAACGTGGCGGCCGTGCTCGCCGAGCTGCGGGGCTGGCTGGATGAGCACGAGCCGGGCGCGGAGATCGTGTTCGTCGACGACGGGAGCACCGACGGCACGCTCGACGCTGCGAAGGCCGCGCTCGAGGGGATGCCGCACGCGGTGGTGCGCCACGAGAAGAACGGCGGCATCGGCGCCGCGATCAAGAGCGGCTACCGCGCGGGCCACGGTACGTGGTTCACGTTCTTGCCATGCGACGGCCAGATCGAGCCCGCCGCGATCGGCACGCTGCGCGCGCGCCAGAAGACGACGGGCTGCGAGCTGGTCTTCTCGGTCTACGAGAACCGCGACGACGGCCTCGACCGCAAGGTCTTCTCGCTCGGCGTGCGCTCGCTGATCTTCGCGGTGCACGGCGTGTGGATGCGGAGCGACGGTCCCTACCTCTTTCACCGCGATCTCTTCGACCCCGACGCCCTACCGCCCGACACGTTCTTCCTCAACTTCGAGTTCCCAATCCGGATGCTCGCCGCCCGCCGCAACACCCAGCGCGTCACCATCGCGTGCCGCCCGCGACGCGCCGGCCAGAGCAAGAGCACCCAGTGGCACCGCATCGTCGGCGTCGCCAAGGACCTCGTGGACCTCCGAATCCGCCGCTCCCGAGGCGAGTAGCCCCCACAAAACCAAGGCCGGATCAGTTTGGCACCCCACAATCCGCCCAAAACCAAGCCCATCCATCCCAAAAGGGGACGGTCCTCAGTAGTTGAGTTTTGAATTCACAAGTAATGACAGCCACCGAAGCTCCAAAAGGGGACGGTCCTCAGTAGTTGAGTAATGGCCAGCTCCGGCACACCGGACGCCACCCCGCGCCCCCGCTCGCACACCCCGGGCTCGCACCAGCCACGTGGGCTAGATCGCCCGAATGCCGCGTCGGCGGATGGTGCTGGGCTTGGTGCTCTACGCAGCGATGTCGATCCTCGCCGTCCTGATCGCATGGCTGCGCGACACCCCGCTCTTCGAGCAGCCCGCAGGCATCGAGCCCATCGCGGGCGTGCTCCCCTCCCTCGTCCTCGGCGTCCTCGTCGCCGCCCTCACCATCGCGAGCACCCGCGCCCTCACCGCACGCACCCGCTGGGCCCGCGACCTGCGCACCGAGTTCCGCGCCGTCCTCTCCGGCGCGAGCCTAAGCGACATCGTCGTGCTCTCGCTCGCGTCGGGCACGGCCGAGGAGCTCTTCTTTCGCGGCGCGCTCCTGCCGTGGATCGGCGTCACCTTCTCCTCGCTCGCGTTCGGCCTGGTGCACATCGGCCCGACCCGTCGCTACCTGCCGTGGACCGCGTGGGCCATCGTGATGGGCTTCCTGCTCGGACTCCTCTCGTGGGCCACGGGCTCCATCGTCGGCCCCATCGTCGCGCACGTCGCGATCAACGCGGTCAACCTTCGCTACGTGCTCGCGTTCGACGGCGCGCTCGACGCGAAGATCAGCGCCTACGAGTCCGGCGAGATCCCGACGATGAAGCTCGTCGGCCCGCGCAAGCGCACCGCCAGCGGCGGTCTGGTGCGCAAGGGTGACTGAGGCCCGAGGAAGACTGACACCCGAGCAAGACTGAAGCGCCGCGGAACTTCGGCGATGCGCAGCTGTCCCGCCCGGAGTGACCGCGTACACTGCGCCGCTGCCGATGGCGAAGGCCAAGTCCAAAGCGCGCAAGAGCGCGTCCGAGCCCGCCCCGAGCGCGCCGCCCGCAGTCGTGGTCGGCCCCGACGCCGAGGCGCCGACCGCGAGCGACGCGCCGCTGCTCTTCTGCCCCTTCTGCCGCGAGTGCTTCGAGGGCATCGCGCAGTGTCCCGAGCACGATCTGGCGCTCGTCCCCTGGGACGAGCTGCCGCGCAGCGAGGAGCCCGAAGAGCTCGGCAGCGACGACGCCGTCTCTCCCGTCGAGCTCCGCTTCGGTCGCGGCGAGCTGCTCGCAGGCGTCGCGGTCCTGATGGCCTCGGTGCTCTCGCCGCTCTTCACCGTCACCGAGGGCGAGGTCGGGCGCACCTTCTCGCTGCTCGAGGCCGCGACCGACCGAGCGCCGAACCTGTGGACCGTGCCCTTCGTCGCTGCGCTGGTGCTGAGCATCGTGCTGCGACGGCGCACGATCGGTCAGATGCTGGGCTCGCGGCTCGCGATGCTGATCCTCGCGACCGGCCCGTTCATCTCGCTCGCCTACACCCTCTGGAAGGTCTACGGCGGCGCGGCGCAGATGCGCGAGGTGCTGCACAGCGAGGTGTACGTGCAGCTGAGCTGGGGCGTAGGGCTCGTGCTCGCGGGCGGCGCGCTCTTGATCGTGGGCGCGGTGCGGCTCGGCACGCTCCCCCACCCGGTCCGCAAGGGGCGCCGAGCCGACGACGTGCTCTGAGCGACGACGTGCTCTGAGCGTCCACGCCCGCTGGCGAAGCGCGGCGCACCTTCCTCGCCGCAACGCACCCGCGAACGCGCGGGCCCTCGTCAGCGCGAGAACGAGCGACCCTCGTCCAGGCAGGCCGACAGCTCGCGGTACACCTCGACGATCGCAGCGTGTTCGACGCGCGCGCCGAGCGCGCGGAGGATGCGCCGAGCGAGCGGCCCCTCGCGCAGCACGACGTCGAGCGCGTCGGTCGACGGTGAGCTGCCCTCGATCAGCCGCGCACGCAGCGAGCGCCACAGCGCGCCCGCCTCGCACGGACCTTCGATCCCGAGCGCCTCCAGCAGGGGCCGGTACGCCACCTCGGCTCGCTCCGCGTGCTCGATGCAGCGCCCGAGCTGCGCCGCGAGCGCGTCGATCTCGAGCGCGTGCAGCGCGTCCAGCGACGCGTGTTCCTCTCGCACCAGCATGCGAATCACCGCATCGACCAACGTCGCGATGCCCAGGTCTGCGGCGGGACACTCCTGGGTGTCGAGCACCCGGATCTCGATCGCGCTCCGATCGAAGCGCGCGATCGCGCCGCGCGCGTTGCACCACTCGTGGCGCAGGATCCCCTCCGCGTCGTGCGGCGCCATCGCCGCATGCAGCGGCGCGAGGATGCGCGCGTCGTACTCCGCGCGGGTGCGCGCCACCTCGGGTACGACCCGACCCGTCACCTCGGGAACCTTGCGCGCGTTGTCGCGGTAGACCGCCAGGCGATGGTCGAGGCAACCCGCCACTCGCCCCTCCACCAGCGGCGAGCTCGCCGCGAGCGCCGGCAAGAGCGGGAGCACCGCGCGGATGGCGGCGTGCAGGCGGGCGAACTCGCCGTCCGCGTCCTCGTCTTCTCCGAACGAGAAGTTCAGGTGAGCGCTCTGCAGGTTGGCCCAGCCGTGGCCGCGGCAGTCGAAGATGCGATCGAACGCGCGGTAGACCTCGTCGTTCTCGTGCGGCCAGAGCTTCAGCTCGCGGTGAGGATCCATGAACGGGTGCATGCCGGTGGGCATGAGAAGCGCGCCGAGCGGCGCGAGCAGCCCGTTGACCCGCTGCACGCTCCGCTGAAACGACGGCGCGACGTCGAGGTGGTCGACCGGACCGTTCGTCTTCAGCTCCACCACGTGCAGCTGCAGCTCGTTGGACCAAGCGACGTCGCCGTCCTCGAAGTCGCACGCGCCCTCGCCCGCGACCGCCTCGAGCAGCTCGGCGCACAGCGGCCGCACCGCGAGCGAGCCCGCGTCCACGATCATGTACTCGAGCTCGACCCCGTAGCCCTGGAACAGGCGCAGGCGCTCGCTCGCCACGGCGTCGCTCATCGAAGCCCTCCCGGCAGGCGCGGCGCCTTGCTCCGCTCGATGCGCCCGAGGATGCCCTGCATGATCGTCCGATAGAGCTCCCCGCGCAGGACGCGATCCTCGAACCCACCGTCGATGCTCGGGTTGTCGTTCACCTCGACCACGTAGACCTTGCTCCCGTTCTGCTTGAGATCGACGCCGTAGAGGCCGTCCCCGAAGAGGCTCGCGGCGCGCACCGCCGCGCGCACGATCGGCTTGGGCGCGCCCTCCACCGCGATGGTCTCGACCTTCCCGAAGTCCGGCCCGCCGTCCATGTGCTTGATGATCTGCCAGTGTCCCTTCGCCATGTAGTAGCGGCACGCGTAGAGCGGCTTGCCGTCCATGACGCCGACGCGCCAGTCGTACTGCGTGGGTACGAACGACTGCGCGATGACCAGCTCCGACTCCTCGAGCAGCTCGCGCAGCGCGCGCTCGAGCTCGTCCTCGGAGGTCACCTTCTGCACGCCCTTGGAGAACGCGCTGTCCGGCTGCTTGAGCACGCAGGGCAGCCCGAGGGTCTCGGCCACCAGGTGCACGTTGTCCTTGTGCACGATCATCGTGCGCGGGATGGGCACGCCGTGTCGGCCGAGCATCTCGGCCTGAAAGACCTTGTTCGCCGCGCGCACGATCGACTGCGGCTCGTCGATCACGACGATGCCCATCGCCTTGGCGCGCAGCGCGAAGCGGTACGTGTAGTGGTTCACCGAGGTGGTGGTGCGGATGAAGAGCGCGTCGAACTCCGCGAGGCGGCCGTAGTCGTCCTTGGTGATCGTCTCGGCCTCGAGGCCGACGGCGTGCGCCGCCTGCGCGAAGCGCTTGAGCGCCTTCGCGTTCGACGGCGGCCACTTCTCCTCGGGGTCGACGAGGATGGCGAGGTCGTAGCGCGCGGCCTTCGCGCGACGCGGCGAGAAGCGCCGTCCCTCGAAGTACTTCTCCGCGGCGGCGACGACGAAGGGTCGGTGCGACTCCGGCACCTCGTTGCCGGGGATGGGCCGAATGCCCGTGAGCTCCCAGCCTCGATCGGGATCGCGCCGAAAGCGCGCGCGCAAGAGCGGCGCCTGGAACTGGTTGAAGAGCTGCAGCGCGAGCGCGCGATGCCGCTTGGCGATCGCACGGCCGAAGTAGATCGAGAGCACGAAGCCATCGGAGCGGACGCGCGCCAGGCTCTTGTGGATCAGGTCCGTGAGATCCCCCGACGCGATGCGCACCAGCGCTTGGCTCTTGAGGCCCTGGATGGTCGCGACCGACGGCTGAGGCCGATGGCCGCGCGCCTCCGCCAGGAGCGACACGTAGTAGCCCAAGCTCTGGTAGCCGTAGCTGCGGCAGAGGTTGAAGAGCTTCACGCCGCGCAGGTCGGCGTACTTGGGATCGGACGCGTACGTCCGCGCCGCGACGAGCTGCACCTGCGCGATGGCGAGCGGCCAGCGCTCCGGAGCGTTCACCACGATCAAGATCGACATGCACCCTCCCCGCGATGGCTCACGGCTTGGCTCTCGGACGAATGGCGATGAGGTTCGCGTCGTAGGTGACGATCCCCAAGAGGACCGACGCGATGAAGTGCTCGGCGTCGACCGTGTACACGGGCTCGTCCGAGAACGGGTTCGGTCGGAAGGGGTCGGCGACCACCACCTCGTAGGTGTCCTCGTGGAAGCCGCACACCACGACGAAGTGCCCCTGCGGGATGCCGCCGACGTCGTCGTCGATCGGCTCGTGCGCGCCCCGCTCGCGCGGCCCGCCGTAGAGCCAGGTCGACGAGAGCCCGACGATGATCGGGCCGCCCGCGAGCAGCGCTTGCACGAAGCGCGGCGACGGATCGCACATGTCGACGCGGCCGCCGAGGCGCAGGTACGTCAGGTACGCGTCCGTCGCGAGCTGGAGCTTCGCGTCGCGCTTCACCGCCTTCTGCGCGATGAGCTTGCTGGCGAGGTCCTCTCCCCCTTCGTGGAAGCGGCGGGAGAACCACGTCGGATCCCACATCAGCAAGTTGAACGAGTAGAGCTCGACGTCGTAGCCACGCCGCAGCGCGTGACACGCGAGCTGCACACCGAGCGTGCCGCCTCCGTCGAGCTGCGGGACGTCGCGGATGATCTCCGGGACCGTCAGCGCATCGCCGTACCAGCGATACACCGCCTGCAAGCAGGTGGGCCCGCAGGAGGAGCCATCGGGCTGTGGCGCGATCAGAAAGCGCGGACCTGGTGGCATGTGCGGCGGAGGCGGAGCTTACGCCTGCGCGCGTGCAGCGGCTACAGCGGCTCGCTCACCCGTCGCGCGAGGCGATCCAGGTCACGCGCGAGCTGTCGCGCGCGCGCGCGCAGCGCCATCCCGGTCGACAGCGCCAGACCCGAGCCTCCGATCCCCAGCGCCATCGCGAGCGCTGCCGACTCGAGCCCCATGCGGGCGACGCGGGTGGGATCGAGATCGAGGATCCCGTGGTCCTGACCCACCCACGCGATGTCGAAGAGCGCTCCTGCGAAGCCGAGCGCCGTCGCCGCCGCGCCGAGCACCCGCAAGCCCGCGAGCCCCCGGCTCACGCGCGCGCGCTGCTCGCGGATCGCGACCTCCACCTCCACCTCGTCGCCTAGCGCGGACGCGCGCGCCACCTCGGCCAGCACGCTCGTCTCGCCGTGCGCCGCGATGGCGTCGATGAGCGCGGGGCCGCGCCGCTTGAACAGCGCATCCGCCGCGAGACCCGCGGCACCGCCGAGATCCCGCGCGCGGTGGACCGCGAGCCCGACGATCGCGGCGAGCAAGGCGAGCTGCACGAGGTGGACGACGCCCACGTGGAGCGCACCGATCGAGAGGAGCCCGGGCGTCACGTCGCGCCGGTTCCGTCGGAGATCACTTCGCTCGCCGCGCCGGAGACCAGGAGATCAGAACGGCTCGGCGCCGACGCTGCGCACGATCTCGCGGGTGAAGCTGGTGCGCAGATCGAGGACCTCGTAGCCGAGGCTGGAGCGGTTGAGGATGTAGAACGCGTTCGGCCGCTGGACCTGACCCTCGATGTGGATCTCGTCGAGCTGGATGACGCGGGCGCCGCTGCGGCCCTGGGCCTCGGCGGCGTCGGAGACGAGCCACGCGCCAGAGAGCGCAGCCGCGAAGAGGGCCAGACGGGTGAGCTGCTTCATGTCAGTGGGCTCCAGACGCGTCGTCGAGGTGGGCGGCGTCGCGCACGATCTCGTCGGTGAAGGACTCACGGGTGTCGCGGACCTCGGCCCGGTGCCGGGTGCGCTCGAGGACGTAGAACGCGTTGGGACGCTGGGGGCTCGCGGTGATGACGAACGGGTCCTCGATCTCGACGACATCCGCCGACGCGCTCGCCGCGCCGAGCAGCATCCCCACCGTCAACACCGCACCAGAGAGCAGACGAGCCATGGTCACCTCCGAGGTCGAACGACAGCCCATCATTCACTGCCTCCGCCCTCGCCGCTAGCCGCCGCGGCCTCACGCGCGGCGCGGGCCGCTTCGCGCTCGGCGCGCGCCCGGTCGCGCTCGATCGCGCGGTTGGTGCGGTCGATCGCGCGGGTCAGCTCCTCGAGGTACGCGGTCGACTGATCGTCG
>CAYZQM010000155.1:0-2913 GCA_964480175.1 uncultured Sandaracinaceae bacterium | reverse complement strand
AGCCGCGAGCCCATGAGCGAGCGGTACGAGGTGAACTCGTCGCGCGCCTGGGTGAAGAACTGGAGCGCCTGGGGCCGATCCGTCTCTTCGACCGCCTGGGCCCGCGCCATGTACATGAGCGCGAGGTTGAAGTGCACGGGCGCGTTGTTCGACTCGAGCGCGATGACCCGATCGAAGCTCGCCTTGGCCTTCTCCCAGTTCTTGGTGCTTCGGTACGCGTCGCCCAGGTTCAGGTGCACCTCGGCCTCGTTCGGCGCGAGGCGCGAGACGGCCTCGAACTGGGTGACGGCCTCGCCGTAGTTGGCGCCGGCGAGGAGCAGGATGCCCAGCGCCATGCGCGCGTCGGCGTAGTCGGGACGAAGCTCGACCGCGCGCCGGTACTCCTCGATGGCGTCGCGCAGGCTGCCGTCCTCTTGCCGCTGACGGGCCCGGAAGAAGTGCAGCTCGGCGTCGTTCGCGTCGATCGCGAGCGCTTGATCCAAGATCGAGATCGCCAGCTCGCGCCGACCCAGGCTCAGGTTCGCGGCGATCAGCACGCGCAGGTTGGCGACGTTGCGCTCGTCGCGGCGCAACGCGCGGCGCGCGACCTCGATCGCCTCGGTCTCGCGATGCGCCTCGATCAGCGCGCGCCCGTAGATGGCCTGCACCTCGAGGTTGCGGACCCAGCGGTCGGCGACCGGCCGCGCGGTGCTCACCGCCTCGGCCGCGTTGTTGTGGCGGATCGAGATGGCGACGATCCCCTGCAGCGCGAGCTCGTAGTCGGGCTGGATGCGCAGCGCCTGCCGGTAGTACTCGAGCGCGCGCGCCTCGTTGCCCGACCGGTCGTAGAGGACGCCCAGGTTGTACGCGGCGCGGAACGCGCCGGAGTCCGACGAGAGCGCGGCCTCGAAGCGGCTCCGCGCCGCGTCGATCTGTCCGTCGTTCGCGAGGCGCACGCCCTCGCGGTACGAGCTGAGCGCCGAGCCGGTCATGGGACGTCGCTCGGGCAGCGGCTCACCGCTCTCCGAGTCCGGCGTGCCCCACGGCGAGCCCGCGTCGCTCGAGCCCGACGCGCTCCCGCCGCCGCTGCTCGTGCCGCCGCCCGACGTGCCCTCATCCGCCATGAAGTCGCCGTCGGGGGTGCTGCCGTCGGAGTCGGGCTCGCGCGATCCGGGGGGACGCTCGAGGCCGCCGCCGCCGGAGGAGCCGTCCTCGTCGCCAGAGGTCGTGCCCGAGTGGCTCACCGTTCCGGTGCTGCCGGTGTCGTTGCTCGGGCAGCCCGGCAACATCGAGAGCGCGACGACGGCCGCCCACAGCGATCGGTTCATGCCTTCACTCATCACTCACCTGCCAGCGGCGGCGCCGCGGTGCCGGGGGTCATCGGCAAGGTGGTGCCGCGACGCGCGCGATCGAACTCGCCGGGGGTGTATGCGCCGAACGTCGGGTCGGCGGTGATGCCGTGCTCGGCGTCGCCCGTGCGGACGACCTCCATCGACGACACGCGCGCAGCGCGGGCGGCGAGCGCGTAGCGACCGATGGCGACGCACTCGACGGCGCGGGTCCACGGATCGAACGCGCGCGCGAAGGCGTCGGTCACCTGGATGCGCGCCTCTTCGCGGACCTCGGGGGAGGCGCCGCGGATCTGACGCGCCAGATCGGCCGGCATCACCACGTTGTTCGAGATGTTCAGGATGGCCTGCGCGAGGATCTCCCACGCGCGGCCCTGCCGGGTGAGCGCGGCGACGTTCCACACGGGTCGGTCGTACGCGAGCACCGGGGTGTACTCGGCGTTGACCTCGCCAGCGCGGGTGAAGCCCGCGCGGATCTGGGCGACGAGCGAGTCGACGTACGCCTGGATGGTGGCCGGGCTGCCGTGGGTGAAGCTGAAGCCCTCGAACGCCGTGAGCGTGGGCTCCGCCAAGATGAAGCGCGCGTGCGCCGCGTACTCCGCGCCGGCCGAGCGGGGAGCGCCGTTCAGGCGGGCGAACACGTCGACGACGTTGCGCAGCGCCGCGTCGCGATCGCGCTGCGCGGCGCGGAGGTTCTGACGCGCCTCGACGATGTGCCAGGCGGCCTCGGACGCGAGCTCCACCGCAGCCGCGTCGGTGCGGTAGCGGTCGATGAACGCGTTCATCTCACGGATGGTGCCGTTCCAGTCCTCGCGGCGGTACGACATCATCGCGAGCCGGAAGCGCGCGATCCGTGCCTCGTTGGGATCGTCGATGAGGTCGGCCGCGCGGCGGTAGTAGTCGGCCGCGCGAGCGTACTCGCGCTGGTACTCGAGCATGCGGGCCGACTCGACGATCGCGTCCTCGCGCATCTGGGGCATCTCGGGATCGGCGGAGCGCTCGAAGCGCGCCGACTCGGCCAAGGCCCGGTAGTTCGTCAGCGCGCGCTCGTAGTCGAACGAGCGGCGCGCCGCGTCGGCGAGCTGGTAGTAGGCGACGCCGAGGATGTGATCGAGCTGGGACTGCCGCTCCGCGTTCGTCGTGGTCATCGGACCGACCTCGTCGATCACGCGCTGGTAGATGCGCGCGGCCGAGTCGAAGCGACCGGTGTTGGCGAGCGACTGCGCCGCGAGCAGCAGCGCGAGCGGCGCCTCCGGGTTGTCCGGATGCTCGTTGACGGCGTTGAGCAGCAACGTCGCGGCCTCTTCGTACGCGGCGTTTGCTTCGGCGGTTCGGCCGGCCTCACGCGCCTCTTCGCCCGCCTGGAAACGCTCCTGCGCTCGGCGGTACTCGGCGCCGGTCATGACGTTGCCGGCGAGGCAGCACGGGCGCCCCGCGTTCTCGGGCTGTTCACACCACGCCTGCGAGCAGCGATCGCCACCCTCACCGCCTCCGCCCGCGGGCTCCTCACCCGACGGCGCGAAGGTGCACTGGCGCTCGGCGAAGTCCGCCGAGATGCGCTCCGCCTCGGCGGTGTCACCCAACC
>CAYZQM010000154.1:0-16252 GCA_964480175.1 uncultured Sandaracinaceae bacterium | reverse complement strand
AGGGGATGCCGACCCCCGCGAGCGTCGCGTTGCCCAGGCTCGGGTTGTCGAGCTGGCCCGCGCCGCTCGGGCCCGGCGCGCTGCCGCTCCCACCCATCGCCCAGACGTCTTGCTTCTCCGCGGCAGGCGCGGAGCGCGAGCCGGAGCTGATGTTCTTGGTGGCGACGTCGTTCTGCGACGGGGTCGCTGGGCTCGACGCGCGCGGCACGCCCTCGCCCTTCACGATGCGCGCCCCGCAGAGGTTGCAGAAGCGGGCGTCCTCGGCGTTCTTGCCGCCGCATGCCTGACAGAAGCTCATGACGGGCGCGAGTCTGGCACGAGTGGGGATCGATTTCTTGGGGCGCGTCCCTTCGCGGCGCTGCTGCGCTATACGTCGGCCCGTGCGAGCCGCGATCTTGGTGCTCTTGTCGTTGGCGACGATCGGCGTCGCGACGCCCGCGCGCGCGCAAGACGCGCCGGCCGTCCACGGCCGCTTGGACCACGACATGGTGCTGACCGCGGCGATCGGCGGCGGTGTCGCGCTGAACGATCGACAGCACCCGGACCCCACTGGCTCGGCGTCGATCGAGCTCCGCGCGCGCCTGGTGGACATGGCGGGGCTGATGCTCGCCGCCGAATGGCGACCCGAAGGCGACTCGCGGATCATCCTCGCCGCGGACGTGCGCCCTCTCTTCCTGGCGCGCTGGATCCTCGGGGGCTCGCTGCACCGCGCCTACCTCGATCTGTTGCTCGACTCGATCGGCATCGATCTCGGCGCCGCGTTCGGCCCGCTCGATCCCGACTTCGGCGTCGCGCTCGTGATCGGCTTCGGGCTGGACGTCCCGCTCTACATCGGACCGCACGCCGACGGAGCGTTCTTGCGGCTGGGCGCGCGGCACGTGACCGCGGGCGTGAGCGATCAGAGCGCGCCGCGGGGCGGCACCTCGGACTGGCTGATCTACGCCGCGATCGGCGGCCGCTTCTCGTTCGCGTCGGGCATCGTGTCGTGGGAGCCGGAGCGCTACGAGGTCGGGGGTCACTGAGGCTCCATGCGCACGTCGCGCAGATCGATCGCGGACCCGACGCGTCTCGGTGCGGGCATGCGTACCTCGATCGCGGTCTCCGTCCTGGGCCTGCTCTCGATGCTCGGCTGCGGAGGCGCCGCAGCGCCCGCTGCCCGAACGGAGGTGGGCGCGCGCGCAGACGACGACGCCTCGGACGATGACCGCAGCGCGAACGACGCCGATCTCGAGCCCGCGATCGACGGCGCCCCGTGCCCCGCGTCCTACACCGAGCGAGCGCCGGACTGCTCGCACGTACGGGTGACGTCGTGCGTGCGCGCCGACGGCGCGGTCTGCTCGTGCGCGATGCCGACGTGGTGTGGGGGCGCGGCTCCGCCTCCGATGCCGGCCAGCTGGGTCTGCGAGGCGCCCCGTCGCTGCCCGCCGATCGGCAGCGCGTGCACCGGCGATGACTACTGCTCCGACGCGCCCTGCTCGTGGATGGGCGGCCAGCACTGCGAAGGTGGGGTGTGGCGCGAGCTGCCGCCCGGGCCCGCGCCGCCCTGACCTCGGCGAGCGATCGTCGACAGGCGACATCTCACTCCCTCGACCGAGCGGAGCGCTGGGATCAGTCGGCGGTGACCTCGGTGATGAACGCGGCGACGCGCTCCGAGACCTCGGGCGTCACGTGGTGCTCGCCGTCGAACGCGTGGAAGCGCACGTCGACGCCGCTGGCGGTGAGGCGCTGCGAGAGCTCCTCGGCGGGACCGAAGAGGAGGACGGTATCGCGGCGCCCGTGCGACTGAAAGACGCGCAGGTCACGGCGGTCCGTCATCAAGGGCATCCACTCGGCTTCGTCGACGAAGGTGCCGCTCATGATCACGAGGCCCGCGAGCGGACGTGGGTCGTGCAGCGCGACGTCCATGGCGAGCATCGCGCCCTGCGAGAAGCCGCCGAGCACGATCCGATCGCTCGGCACGCCGTCCTCCTCTTCGATGGCGTCCAAGAGCGCGCTCACCTGACGGCGACAGCGCGCCATGCCGGGATAGCGATGACGCCTGGGATCGCGGAAGTCGTCGCCGAGCGGCCACCACAAATAGCCGCCCTCTCTTCCCTCGGGCGCGTGCGTCGGGGTCGGCGCGTAGGGGAACACGAAGCGGGTGCCCGGCGGCAGATCGGTGCGATCCGCGAAGCTCACCATGTCTTCGGGACGCGAGCCCATCCCGTGCAGCAAGACCACCACCGGCCCCTCGCCCTCGCCGCGCCGCAGGGTGCGCAGCGCGGGCAGCGAGTCGACGGCAGGCGCGGCGGAGCAGCCGCGCTCGACGCAGCTCCCGCTCGTGACGAGCAACGCGAGCAACGCGAGCGCGCGTGTCATCCCACGAGCTGCCGGTAGAGATCTTCGTACTGCCCCACCCGGCGGTCCCAGCCGAGGTCCTCGCGCATGCCGTTGCGCTGCAGCTCGCGGAAGCGCGCGCGGTCGGTGAAGATCTCGAGCGCGTACTCCATCGCCCAGAGCAGGCCCTTGGCGTCGAAGTGGGTGAACACGATGCCCGTGCCCCCGCTGCCCGGTCCGCGCCAGAGCTTCACGGTGTCCGCGAGCCCGCCGGTCGAGTGCACGATCGGCGGCGTGCCGTAGCGAAGGCTGTACATCTGGTTGAGCCCGCACGGCTCGTAGCGCGAGGGCATGAGGAAGAAGTCCGAGCCGGCTTCGATCAGGTGCGCGAGGTTCTCCGAGAAGCCCCGGTAGAACGCGACCTTGTGCGGCATCGACTTGGCGAGGCGCGAGAAGAGATCTTCGTACTTGGGCTCGCCCTGCCCGAGCACGATCACCTGCGCGTCGTGGCGAGACAGCACGTGGGGCAGCACGTCGCTCATCAGATCGAAGCCCTTCTGCCAAGCGAGGCGCGAGACGATCCCGAAGATCGGCGCGCGCGGGTGGTAGGGCAGGCCGAGCTTGCTGGTGAGGACCTGCTTGCAGCGCTCCTTGCCCGAGAGGTCGTCCACCGAGTAGCGCGCCGGGATCAGCGCGTCGCGCTCGGGGCTCCACACGTCCTCGTCGATGCCGTTCAAGATCCCGAAGAGCACGTCGCGACGCGCGCGCAAGAACCCATCGAGCCCGACGCCGTGCTCGGGCGTCTGGATCTCGCGCGCGTACGTCGGGCTCACCGTGGTGATGACGTCGGCGTACATGATGCCCGTGAGCAGGTAGTTCACCCGGCCTTCGGCGAGCTGATCTTGGTGCAGCTTGTCGGACGCCTCGGCCAAGCCCGTGTCGGGCACGACGTGCGCACCGAACGTCCCTTGGTGCCCGACGTTGTGCAGCGTCAGCACGGTGCGGGTGCGCGCGAAGAGGCGATCCCACTGAAAGACGGTGCGGAGCATCAGCGGCAGGAGCGCGGTCTGCCAGTCGTTGCAGTGCACGATGTCGGGCGCGAAGCGGAGGAACTGGGCGATCTTCAGCGCGGCCCACTGCAGCACCGAGAACCGAAGGTGCTCGTCCGCATCGGACGTGTAGATCGACTTGCGACCGTAGAGCGCGGGACAGTGGACGAAGTAGACCGGCACCTCGCTGCCGGGAAGGTTCGTCTCGAACACGGAGAAGACGACGCGCTTGCCGCCCAGCTGCACCGAGAGGTCCTCGAGCACGGGGCGAAAGCCCCGGTGTTTGTCGCGCACCCGCGCATAGAACGGGATCACCACCCGCACGTCGTGGCCGCGCGCGCCGAGGTAGCGCGGCAACGCGGCGGACACGTCGCCCAAGCCACCGGTCTTCGCGAAGGGAGCGCACTCGGCGCTGACGAACAGGATGTTCACGAGCCGACGTTACCACGCAGCTCCAGCGCACGACGGAGCCCGTTCGAGGCACCTTGACCCTCCTTTACCAACCGATCGCGCGCGGCGTAGACCGCCCGACGAGGCCAGCCGTCGACGGGCCCCCATGCAACACGTCCTCGCTCCGATGCTCTCCGCGTTCTTGCTCGTCGCCTGTGGCGGCGCCGCGCCGTCCGAGCCCACCACGCCCCCACCCCGCGAGCCCGTCGCAGACGAGGCGCGCGGGCCGCAGAGCTTCGACGAGGGCTTGGCGAGGCTGGGCCTCACCCGCCTCGAGCTCGAGCCGCACCCGACGGAGAGCATGGGCTCGATGGGCAGCGAGCCGATCGTCGCCGACGGAGTGGTGACGGTCACCGAGACCTTCGGCTGGCGCAGCTCGGTGACGCTCTTCGCGACGCGCGAGGACGGCACCGTGGTGGTAGCGCTGCCCGCGCCCGAGGTGATCGTCGATCGGCACGTCGACGGCGGCTGCCAGACCTTCGCCGGCGGGCGCATGTACACGCGCGAGGTGACCTACACGCTGCCCGAGGGCGCGCGCTACGGCGGCGTGGTCCGCGTGCCCTACGAGGAGCACACGGAGGTCATCGACTACACCCCGACGCAGGCCGACGGCAGCCCCTGCCCTCCGATGGCGCTGGACTGAAGCGCGGCGCTCAGCCTCCACGGGCGCTCCGCCAGCGCGCTCCGCCAGCGCGCTCCACCATCGCGAGACGGAGCCTCAGTCGAGGCGGGCGCGCAGGCGCACCAGACGCGCGCGGGCCTCGTCGTCGCGCTCGCGCTCGATCGCCCGATCGACCGCGGAGGCTGCCTCGTCGCCGTACGCCGCGACGATCATGTTCGACGCGCGCACGGTGAGCCCCTCGGTGCGGGCGACGCGGATCAGCGCGGGCAAGAGATCCGACTCCGAGCGGCACCCGAGATCGAGCCCGAGCGCGCGCTCGTACTGATCGAGACCCACCGTCAGCCACCCGCGCCGGATGTACTCGTGGCCGAGCACCAAGCGAGCCCGCACGTCTTGCGGGTGCTCGTTGCGGTAGCGGGTGAGCACCCGGAGCTCGCCCGCGCTCAAGCCGCCGCGGTGCTGGGAGGTGCGGAGACGAACGAGCTGACGCGGCACCCGCCCCGCCCACGGGTTGCGCGCGGGCGGGCGCACCTCGGGCACGGTGAAGCCGACCGAGACGGTCGGATCCGCGGCGAGCTCGCCCTCTTCCGCCGAAGGCGCCGTGCCTTCTTCGGGCGGCGCTTCGGACTCGGTGGCCTCGGTGAGCGCGACCTCCGCGGCCTCTGCCGCGTCGAGCTCGCCATCGCTCTCGATCAGGTCCGCAGCGTCGATCGCGCCCGACAGCGCCGCGCTCGCTTCGTCGACGGCCTCCGTCATCGCGCCGCCGACGGCCGCACCGACGGCGTGCGCCGCCGCCCCCGCTGCGCCCGTCGCGCTCGACACGGTCGGCAGCTCGATGTCGCCTGCGGGGATGGCAGCCTCGGGCACCAGCGCCGCGACCTCGCCCGAGACGGTGCTGCCGGGATCCACCGAGGGATCCGTCTCGTGCGCCACGAGCATGCCGAGACCGAACGCGCCCGCGATGCCCAAGATCCCCGCGGGCAGCCACCAAGGCGAGCTGCTCGGCGCGGGAGGCGGCGGGCGACGGAGCGGCTCGACGTCGATCTCGAGCGAGCTCATCGGGGGCGTCGGATCACGCGGGTCACTCGGTCCGTCCATCGGATGCGGACCGAGCGCGTCGAGCGCATCGAGCATCTCCTTGGCACTCGCGTAGCGATCGCCCGGCGCCTTCGCGAGCGCGCGCGCGACGAGGCGCTCGAGCGCGGGTGACACCCGCGATCCCGGGCTCGCCTCCGCGAGGGTCGGAGGCGCGGTGACCAAGTGCGCGCGCAGCATCTCGGCGGCGTCGTCGGTGATGAAGGGGCGCCGGCCGGTGAGGGTCTCGAAGAGGATGAGCCCCACCGCGTAGAGGTCCGAGCGAGCGTCGCTCTTCTTCGCGCCGCCTCCGATCTGCTCGGGCGGAAGGTACGCGGGCGTGCCGACCACGAGGCCGCTGCGGGTCAGATCGTGTCCGGGCCCTTCGTCGCCCACGAACTTGGCGAGGCCGAAGTCGAGCACGACCGCGTAGTCCGACCCGTCGGGGAGCGCGCGCACGATCACGTTCGCGGGCTTGAGATCCCGATGCACGACGTCGCACTTGTGGGCGTACGCGAGGCTCGAGAGGATCTGGCGGACCACGCCGAGCGCGCGCTGCGGGCTGATGCGACCGATGAGCCCGCTGAGCTCTTCGCCCTCGACGAGCTCCATCACCAAGTACGGCATCGACGCGGCGTCGCCGTAGTCGGTGATCGTCACGACGTTGGGGTGCGAGAGCGCGGCCAGCATCCGCACCTCGCGCTCGAAGCGGGAGCGGATGTCGGGGATGGCGCGCAGATCCGCCTTGAGCACCTTGATGGCCACGGCGCGATCGAGCTTGAGGTGCTGCGCCCGGTACACGGTCCCCAGCCCGCCCTCGCCGATCTTGGCGTCGATGCGGTAGCGACCATCGAGCGTGCGACCGACGAGCGACTCTGGCGGGGCGGGAGGCCGCTCGGTGGGAGCGACGGCTCCGGGCCCGTGCAGCACTTTGGCCTGGCTCGACATCAGCGAGCCGAGGGTACCGCGGAGTCGCCGCCCGCAGAAGCCCGCTCGAGCGCGGCGACGTCCGGCCCGTGTGCCGTCCGACCCCACGGCTCCGCCGGGGTCGAGCCGTGGGTGTTCGTCGCTTTCGGCGTTCGTCGTGCCGACCCCCAGAAGGGCGAAGCGAAGTTCGACCGCTCAGAACGAGATGCCCACCTTCGCGAGCTCGCTCTTCGTGAACGCGAGCTGGGTCTGCGACGGCTGCAGGATGACGTGCTTGCACATCAGCCGGATGTAGATGGACGAGACGAGCCCGCCGCCCAGCGCGAGCACCGCGCCGATCGCGAAGAGGCCGATCATCAGCTGCTCGAAGATCATCGCCGTCCCGATCAGCGCGACGAAACCGACGGCGAGGTACGCGAAGATCTCGCGGATGGTGTTGATGATGCTGAGCCGGTACTCGCCGAGGTGGTTGCGCGGGATGACCTCCTTCAGCTGACCGTTGCGGTACACGCCGATCTGATGTCCTCCGAACGCGAGCGCGTAGCGCGCTGCGAAGCGCCGGTAGAGCTCGTAGCCGCCGAAGACCGCGATCACCGCGATGCAGCCCAGCGCGGGGTACAGATCGGCGAAGGCGTGGAAGCCGAACTGCACCAGGCCGACGATCGCGCCCAGCATCGCGACGCAGCCACCCACGGCGAAGGAGATGGGCGTCAGGCCGAACGCCTCGGTGATGCGGGCGTCGACAGGGACGGCGTCGAGGTCTTTGGGGAAGTCCATGGCGGCGGCATCCTACGCGAGGACCGCTGCGGGCTCCCCTCGGGATCGCTCGATGCTCAGCGCCTTCGGAAGTGGATGATCGGGCGCTCGATGCGGGAGCTGACCGCGCGGGTCACCTCGGAGCGATCGAAGAAGAGATCGTCGGTGCCGCGCATCGAGCGGCGCTCGTCGAAGACCGTGATCCACGGCGTCTCGCCCAGCGCGCCGTCGGGGACGACGCTCCCGATCGCCGCGCGGAGGCGGCTGGTGCGGCGCGCGTAGCCGACCGTCGCGTCCCACGGCGCGCTGCCCTCGCGCGCGGTCACCCGACTCGGGCCCACGACGCTGAGGCGGAAGGGGCGCGCTCTGCGGCCTTCGACCTGCGGCTCGCTGTACGGATAGAAGGGCACGTCGGTACGGAAGCTCATGCGCACCGCGCGCATCGCGACGGCGCCCGAGCTGCCCTCGGGATCGACGCGGAACGCGGTGAGGTAGTAGCCGCGCGCGACGTAGCCCGCGAGCCACGCCGAGAGCTCGGGCGGGTTCGCGTAGCCCCGCTCCGTGAGCCACGCATCCAGCGCGTTCGTGCCGGTCGCGCGGAGCACGGTGCCCGTCAGGCCCGCGACGCGCGTCTCGCTCACCACCTCGACCGAGTCCGGCGGGCCGCCGCCGCCCGCGCTCGCGCCACCGAGACCGCGGGATCGCGCACCGTCGGCGTCACGGCGCGGCGGTCGCCGGTAGAGACGAAAGAGGCGGGAGAAGACGCCCTCGTCGACCTCGGTGAGGGTCGGCTCGGTGGGCGTCGGCACGATGAAGCCGAAGTCGGCGGAGACGTCCTCGAAGCGCGCGCTGCGGATGAAGTGCTCGGTGTGGTTCGCCTCGTCCCACACGATCAGCGCTTCTTCGCCTCGCACCGGCATCGGGCCGGCGCGGCTGATCCCGAAGCACGCCTCGGCGACGCGCGGGCCGGTGGCGATCAGGGTGAGCACGGCGAGCGCGGTCAGCACGCGAGAGAGCGTCATGCCCGCATCGTACGCCGCTCGCGGTGCGTCGATCCCCCGCGCGGTCAGCGGCGGAACTCGAGGACCAGCTCTTCGCCCCGCTTGAGGCGCACGGTTCCAGGCACCGGGTAGGTGCCGACCGCGAGCTCCTCGAAGCGCGCCTCGAGCTCGTTCCAGCGCTCGACGCCCGGGCCCGTGACGATCAGTCGCGCGGCCCCGCTGCCCGTCGCCTCGATGCGGCCGTCGGGCGACAGTCGCTTCAGCGAAGGCAGCGGCGCGCGGCTGCCGCCCAGCCAGAGGGCGGCATCGCGCCGGAAGCCGCGCTCGGACTCCTTGAAGCGCCGCAGCTCGCGCCAGCCATCGTCGCCCTCGCGAAGCGCTTGCAGCTCCTCGAGGCTCGGCGCGTAGAGGAGCAGCGCGCCGCGGGAGAAGCGCGCCGGGGTGACGAAGCCCGCGATCACCCAGAGCAGGAAGATCACCAGCGCGAGCGCGGCGAGCGCCATCGCGATCTGCTTGCCGGGACAGACCCAGAAGCCCGGGTCCTCGACGGTGATCGACAGCGGCACCCGCAGCTCGCTGCCGTCTGCGCTCAGCACCAACGTCGCTTCGCGTGGGCCCTCGGAACAACAGTCGGAGGCGAAGAGCGTGACCGGGACGGTGATGCGTCGCTCGTCGTCGGCGCGGGCCAGCAGGGTGACCGCCTCGGCGTCGAGGCCATCGCCCAGCCCCTCCACGCGCACCTCGACGCTCGTCTGCGCGATCGGCCCGGGGACCGCGTGCGTGGTCTCGCTCAGCGTGCCGCCCGGCAGGGTGATCGCGATCGGTGCGATCGCGGCGTAGCGGAGCTCGGCACGCAGCGGGAACGTGTGCGCGCCGAGCACGTCGCCTTCCGGATCGAGGACGACGCGCAGCGTGATCGGCAGCGCCCTGCCCTCGTGCTCGCTCACCGCGGGGCAGAACGGGAGCGCGCCTACCCGCACGTGCAGCGAAAGACCATCCTCGAGCACCACACGCTCACCGCTGGTGACCTCGCACACCACGCACGCTCGCGCGGCCTCACTGCCCTCGACCTCACAGCGCGTCGCCGCGTGCGCGTCCGCCGGGAAAGCGCCGTGGTAGCGCAGGCTCAGATCACGCATCGTCGGCTCGGGCAGCGCGCCGAGGTCGAGCTCGGTGAGGCGCTCGTCGGGCTGCTCTTCGCGGTTCACCCGCTCGACCCCGAAGCGCATCGAGACGAAGCCGCGCTCCGCGGTCACGTCGCCCGCGAGCGCGCCGCCGCTCGCGCGTAGATGCAGGGTGTAGCGACCCGGCTCGAACGACGCCCCGAGCTGCGCCTCGAAGACGCCCGCATCCGAGGGCTGCATCGGAGAGCAGCGCGGCTCGCCTCCCTCGGTGCCTTCGGCAATTGCGCCGCACGAGAGCAGGCCGAAGTCGAACGAGCCGGTGGTGCTGATCGTGGTGCCTTCGTCGCCGACCAGCCGCGCCCACGCGCAGGCGGGCTGGCCCGCGCGCACCGCGACCTCGCTGCTCCACGGCAAGGGCGGCATCGCGCCGCACGGCGCGACCACGCTCTCGATGCGCAGCCGGCCGTAGATGGGGATGAGCAAGACGTCGACCCCCTCGGCGGTCGCGCGCACGGCGAAGGGATCGTCAGCCGAACGAAGCGCGGCCGAGCGCACGCTCCAGCCATGCTCGCCCGATCGGTACGTCGCACCGCCGGCGATCGGCGAGGACCCGCCGCCGCGCTCGATGCGCTCGATGGCGATCGTTCCCTCGCCGCGATCGCGGATGGCGAGCGCGCGCACCACCCGCGCGCCCGCGAAGGTGCGCTCGAGACCGACGTGCCCTCCGTCGTCGAGCCGGAGGCCCCGCGAGAACGCGAGCACCTCGCCGAACGCGTGCACCAGCGAGCGCGCGTCGAAGCCCACCTGCGCATCGCCAGTCCAGCCGGTCGCGCGGGCGTACTCGACCAGCCGCGCGTCGGGGCGCACCCGGCCCGCGCGCATCAAGAGCACGAAGCGAAAGCGCCCCTCGCGGTGGCTGCGCAGGCCCGAGAGCCAGCTGGACGCGGGCTCGACCGCGCCGCCGTTGCACGCGCCGTCGGTGAGCATGAGCAACGTCTGCGGCGCGCCGCTCGAGGCCGCCGCGTCCAGCAGCGTCTGCGCGGCCGCGAGCGCGGCGCGACACGGGGTCTCGCCGTGGTGCTCCCCGAGGCGCGCGAAGCGATCGGCGCTCGGCGCGACCACCGCCTCGGCGCCGTCGCGCTCCGCGAGCAAGAGGCGCGGGGACGAGAAGCTCGCGGTGGTCCCCGAGGCGAGCTCGTTGAGGCCGACGAGCATCACTTGATCGCCGTCCTCGAGCGCGCCCGCGAGCGCGAGCGAGGCCATCACCGTGAGGCGACGCGCGTCGCTCTCGTCCATCGACCCCGAGTCGTCGATCACCACGAGGTACTGCCCGAAGCCCGCCTGCGCCGAAGCGAGCGACGGTACGGAGAGCAAGAGCAGCGAGAGCACGAAGCGCAGCACCGGACGCGACGCTAGCAGAAGCGCGGCGCGAAGGCGGAACGCCGCGCCCCACGTCGTTTGCTGGTTCCGCGCGGCCGCGACATCCGGTACACGAGACGGCCCACCTGGACCGGAGGAGAGATGCCCAAGCTCGGAGACGTCAGTACGCTCGCCATCAACCCGCCGATCAAGGGCATGACCAGCTCGATCGTGGCGTTCGTGAGGACCGCGAGCGGCTTCGCGGCGCTCCGCGGTGATGACCAGCTCCAGACGTTCGATTCGTCGGGCAAGCCTCTCGCAGCGAAGCGCACGAGCAGCGGCGGGATGCTGGCCACCAGCGCGCTGGTCGCGAGCCCCGACGGCGGCGCGGTGCTGACGGGGACGACGAAGATCACCCAGTACGACGCCGCGACCGCCAAGCCGGGGCTGCAGTACAAGGGCCACGGCGGCAAGACCGAGGTGACGGGGCTCGCGTTCCTGAGCGATGGTCGGCTCGCGTCGTCCGCGCTCGTGAACATCGCGAACACGAAGGCGAACAGCGTGTGCATTTGGGCCGAGGACGGCGCGCTGCTGCACACGATCCATCTGCCCTCCGGGCGGCCGAAAGATCCTTGCCAACCGCAGCGCATGGTCCGCGCGGGCGCGACCGACGCGTTGATCGCTGTCGGCTGGGCACCCTCCGATGGGACGGCCGCGGTCGTCCCGGCGCTGCATCTGTTCCGCATCGATCCCCATGCCCAGGCGGTCACCCGCATCGCCACGCTGTGGGACGGGACGCCGCTGACCTACACATCGGTCGAGAGCATCGCCGCGACCGACGACCGGGTGATCCTCGCGCTCCACTCGAGGGTGGATGCGGCGTCGCGCGATCCCAAGGAGCGCTCGGTGACGTCGGAGATCCGGGTCCTCGACCTGGAAGGCAACACCATCGCGAGTGACGTCTCCGGGCCCACCGTCGGTGGATACGCGCCGAGTCATCGCGCGGTCGCGGTCTCGGCGGACGGATCGATGCTCGCCACGGTGTTCTCCGGCATGCAGCTGCGCGCGTTCCCTTCGCTCGAGGTGCTCGACTCCATCGAGGACCTGCCGCTCGACACGGTGCCGCGCTTCGAGGACGGCGCCCTGCTCTATGCGACGACGGAGGGGATCTTCCGCGCCCCCATCGCCTGACCTCGCGAGCGCCGCAGGAAGGAACCGAGAGGCATCGCCGTAGCGTGCGGCGTGACCGACACCGGCAAGTGCGAGGCGAGCGGCGTCGTGGCTCGGGCGTGGGCCGCGGTCAGCGACCCCGGCGCGATGCTCGCCGCGCTGCACCAGCTGCACCCCGGTCGTCACCCGCACCTCATCGCGCGCCTCGCCGAGCAGCTCGCGCGCGCCGTTCCCTCGCAGACGCGGATGGCCGAGCACGCCTACGTGCTCAGCCGCCGTCTCGCGCGCGAGGAAGCGCCGATCAACGCGACGGATCCCTTCCGCTTCGTGTCGCTCGCCAACGTGGTCCGAGGCGAGCTCACGCGCATCGAGAGCGGGATGCAGGTCGGCGCCGTCACGCCCGTCGACGCCACGACGGCAGCAGCGCGCTACGCCGACGCGATCCGCGAGGTCATCCCGCACCCCTGCGCCCTTCCCGCTCGGTGATTGACATCCCGAGCCTCGCCATCGACGCTTTCCGCGATGAGCGAGGGACCGAACGACGACGCGCTGGTGCTCGATGGCTTCGGGCTGACGCGTATTCGCGGCGCGAAGGCGACGACGAAGCCGATCACGGGACGATGGCTCGCGCGCTGCGGTCAGCGCGTGGTGCTGCGCGACGAGGGAGCGTACGGGAGGCTGCGGGTGCTCGACGTGGAGCGGCTGACGAGCGCGACGAAGAAGCGCCTCGACCTGATGCACGCGCTCGCGCATCCCGATGGCACGCACCTGCTCGTGACCCGGCGAACGCTGGCGATCGCCGACGCGGAGGGCTCGATCGTCGGCGAGCTCCCCGACGATCCGTCGACCACGACAGACCTCGGGACGCTCTCGCTCGGCCGGCCGCTCGCAGCGCCGAGCACGCACCACGAGCCGCTCGCGGCGACGGATGACGACGGTGGCTTCGCATTCTTCGACCACCGCTCCGGCTCCCTCGTCACTGGGCGCATGACGGCGGTGGACGAGATGCTGGCGCATCCGTCGATGTTCGGCCGCCTCATGGGGCGCACCCGTCCCGAGCGGGTGATCGGGAACGTGGTGCCGCCCGTCGGCACGATGCGTCTGTCCGCCGCGCGGGGACGCGTTCTGCTCACGGTCCACGAGAGCAGCCGTAATCGGGCGACTGCGCTGCTGCTCGTAGGTCGCGTCGTACGCACCCTCGAGAAGGACTCGCTCGGTCCGCTCGTGCTCGGACCTTCGTGGATCGCGTGGCAGTCGGCCCCGGGCACCGTACAGCGCGAGCACGAAGACGGTCGCTTGCAGACGTACTCCCTCCCTCCTGGCGCAGAGGGCGACGGCGAGCTGGTGGCCACCGCCGCGCGCTTGCTCTTCATCACCCCCGACCGAGGCTCCGTCGTCGATGTCGACACCGGGAGGATCTTCGACCGCAAACTCGACACGCGCGACCGCGATCTCCGGGCCGAGCTGACCTCGTTCATCGCCGAAGCCAATGCGCGCGCGCGCCCCTTCGACGTCCGTTTCGAGATCAAGAGCGCGATCCGAAAGGACGACGAGTTCCGGCCCCGGCTCGTCTGGACGTCAGGCGACTTGGGGCTCGGCGCGGTGCTTCAGATCGGGGACACCGTCGAAGCCTTCGCGACGCGGTGGCGGCCGCGGTCGCTCGAGGGAGCACTCAACCTTCGGCCCGTCGCCGAGGCCGAACTGACCTCGATTGTGTCTGCCTTCGACGGTCGTCCGCAGCGGTTGGTGGCAGCGCTCGGACACGGCGCCCACGCCTTCGGCGTCGCGGTCGGACGAAGCGTGAAGTACCCGCCACGCTCGATCTTCGAGGGCCGGGCTGGGATCCGCTTCCTCTCGGCGCTCACGGCTGCGATGGAGGGCGTGTCCTCTCTGAGCAACGCATTGGACTCGAACTTCGATCTCGCGCGCCTGACTCGCGCGGTCGAGTCGCTCCCGGATCGACCGGTGGAAGGGTATCCGTTCGATCCGCGCGACGGAGTCTCGTGGCTGATGGTCGAGGTCCTGGGACCCGAGGCCTGGCCCACGCTCGTTCGATGGCTGATCGGCGTCCCCACGCCGTTCGCCGCTGCCAACCTGCACGCATCGAGCGAGCCGCTCGCGCGCTTGGTTCAGCTCCACCCCGCCGCTCGTGAAGCGGTGCGTGCGCACCTCCGTGGGCTCGCGGGTACGGCCGCGGGAGAGCGCGCAGCGCACCTCCAGCAGTACATCGACTTCCAGCGCTGATCGTCAGGCGGTCTTCTGCTCGGCCTGGTCCAGCGCTGCCGCGAAGCGGCGCACGATGTCGGCGGCGGGCTCGATCGTCTCGATGCCTGCGACGCTCTTGCCCGCTTGGAAGTAGTCGGCGTAGCTCGAGCCGCGCAGCGAGCTCTTGCGGAGCTTCCACATCGACTGCGCCGAGAAGTACATCCGGGCGTAGTGCTTGAGGCGCGGGTGGCGGAGCATCCGCTCGAGGATGGGGCCGGCCTCGGTGCCCATGCGCTTGACGTGCTCGGTCGCGATCACCGCGACCGGTACGCCGCTGATCTTGTTGGTGAGCACCACGTCGTCGGCGACCGCGCGCACGATCGCCTGCTTGTAGTCGTCGTGGGCCTTGCACTCGGGCGTCGCGATGAAGCGGGTGCCGAGCTGCACGCCGTCGTAGCCCAGCTCGATCATCCGCCGGAACGTCTCGGGATCGCCGACGCCGCCTGCGCACACCAGCGGCACCCCGAGCGACGCGAGCTCCGCATGCAGGGCCTCGGGCGTGCGGTTGCCCGCGTGTCCGCCGGCGCGCCCGTTCACGCAGATCAGCCCATCGACGCCCGCGCTCAGGCCCTTGTCCGCCCACTTGCGCTCGGTGACGTCGTGGTAGACGACACCGCCGCGCGCGTGCACCGCGCTCACCACCCAGCGGGGATCACCCAGCGCGGTGACGAAGAAGCGCACGCCCTCGTCGAGCGCGACGTCGACCCAGCGCTTCATGCGATCGAGGTAGATCTGCGACGACGCCTCGATCAGCGCGTTGAAGCCGATGGGCTGGCTCGTCGTGCGTCGGATGAGGCGAATACCCTCACGCAGATCGTGCCCGTGCACGAACGACATCGAGATGGGCTGCACGATCCCGATGCCGCCCGCCTCGGAGACCGCCGCGATCAGCTCGGGGTTGGAGCAGGGGTACATCGCGCCGCAGATGAGCGGCACCTCGATGCCGGCGTGCTCGGTGAAGCGGGTCTTCATGCTGGGACCATAGCGGATGCGCTGCGATGGACGTCAGTCGATCGTGCCCTCGATGACCAGACGACGCGCGTCCTCGTCGGGGATCCAGCGGCGCGCTGCGAGCTCCGGGTCGAGCGCCTGCCACTCGACGGCCCAGTGAATCGGGCCTTCCCCGGGTGCGAGCTCGAGCGTGACCTCGCGCGCTCCGATCGCGGGCACGCGATCGTCGCTCACCTCGCGGAGCAGACCGTCGACGCGCTCGAAGCGGCGCATCAGCGTGACGTGCGCGACCTCGCCGTCGCCTCGCCACGCGCGCACCTCCAGGCGCCGGTACATGTCGCCGGTCGGCACCGCGTGCCCCGCGCGGCTCCGCAGCGTGAGGGTCACGCTCGTGCCGCTCGCGCTCAGCGCCGCGTCGACTTCGAGCGCGCGGTGCGAGAGCTCGATGTCGCGCGCGCCGGGCGTCGCGTGGCTCACCCCGCCCGCCGCATCGCGCATGTGGCAGCGCTGGCAGGTGCCGCGATCGGACACCTCCGCCCACTCGTGCACCGTGCGCTGCAGTGGGGCGCCGAGATCGTGGCGCGTGGGCGCGACCGCGGCGAAGGTGAAGTCGTGACAGCCGGCGCACGCGGCCTCGGTCGTGAGCGCGGGCTCGACTCGGATCGGGTGCGGCGCCGCAGCCGAGGCCCGCACGCCGAGCACCTCGCCGTCGCGCACGTGGCACGTGACGCACGAGATCCCGAGCTCGGCTGCCTCGCCGCGGGGATGCTCGGGATCGGCGAGCGGCGCGTGGCAGCGCACGCACGCGGCCTGCTCGGTGGGCGCCCACTCGGCCTGGAACACCTCGTCGCTGAACGCGGTCCGATGCGCAGAGCTGCGCCAGCTCGCGGCCTCCGTCTCGTGGCAGCCGATGCAGCGCGCGTCGGTCCACGGCCCGCTCTCCGCGCGCGCGACGACGCGCCCACGTCGGGCGCGGCGCTCGGTGCGGTGCAGCCCAGCACACTGCTGGCCAGCACCGCGCCGCCCAACAGAGTGCCGCCCAGCACGGTGCCGCCCAACAGAGTGCCGCCCAACGACGTGCTGCCCAACGCAGCGCGGCTCGACACGACGAGCGCGGCGTGGCGCGGCGCGCTCACTCGCTCTCGGGAACGAGCGCCGTCCCGTTCCAGGTGTAGCGGGTCTCTGCGC
>CAYZQM010000153.1:0-16578 GCA_964480175.1 uncultured Sandaracinaceae bacterium | reverse complement strand
TGACCGAAGTCGAAGACGCTGCAGACGTTCGGGTGGATGATCCGCGCCGCGATCTTCGCCTCGTCGAGGAACATCTCGACGAACTCGGGCTGCTTGGCCAGGTGCGGGTGGATGATCTTCAGCGCGACCAGCCGATCGAAGCCCGAGGCGCCCTCGGTGCGCGCGAGGTGCACGGTCGCCATGCCGCCGTTGGCGAGCTCGTAGCAGAGCACGTAGCGACCGAGCACCTTGCCGGTGCGGATCGGGGCGGCGCTCTCTTCGGCGTCGAGCTCGTCGGTCTGTAGCCCGCTCGCCATCGCTCAGAAGCGGACCACGAAGGGCTCGACCTGGGTGGTGTCGGACGTCGGGCCCGAGGTCGCGACGACGACGATCGCGATGATCGCGCCGAGCGCGAGCGCGGCGCCGCCTGCGATCACGAAGGGGATGGGATCGATCCCGCCTTCGCCCGGACGCTCCTCGGCGCCTGCGTACGAGAGCGGCGCCTCGGCGCTGCCGGCGGTCGCGATGATCGCGCCGCCCGGTCCGATGGCCTCGGCGTAGTAGGTGATCACCGCGCCGAGCGGCGCGGCGACGAAGAGCGGCGCGTCGACCGCCTCGAGGTAGTCGCCCTCGGCGCGCCCGCGGATGCGCACCGCGCGCACCACCGAGGCCCAGTCGTTCTCGACGCGCACCTCGATCACGACGCCGTTGCCCGTGGCGGGACCGGCGACGCTCGGGGTCGCGACCAGGCGGGGCGAGCCGGTCGCGCTGGCGCGGATCTCGGTGAACGTGCGCTGCACGTCCGGGGGCATGCCGCGCGGCAGGGTGTGCTCCGGCGCGACGGCCGCCAGCGTGCGGAGATCCTCGCGCACCGCGGGCTCGTCGCCGACCGCCGAGTGCACCAACGCCCGGAGCTCGAGCAGCTCGATCAGATCGGGCAGCTCCAGCTCGTCGCCCGACGCCGCGCGACCCAGCACGTCCAGCGCCTCGACGAACTCGGCCTCCTCGTAGAGGCGGCGCCCTTCGTCCACGAGCGCGTGCGCCCGGACCTCGCACGGACTCAGGAGCGCGAGCGCCGCGATCGCGATCGACGACAGGGCGAGCGACGCGAACCGCTCGGATGCGAGATGCGAACGGGTGACCACCGGCGTCCGGCAGCGTACCATCGGCCTCGCTTGATCCACACCACGATGATGCGGGTGCTCGGCCGGACGTGCGTTGCGCTGTGCCTGTTCGCAGTGGGCAATGGCGCCATCGGCTGCAGCAACGGCCGCTCGCTCCGCTGGGAGATCGCGTTCGACGACGGGCTCGCCGATCGCGCGGCGATCGTGATCGGCCGCATCCGCGCGGGCGGCTGCGATGGCGACGTGCTCTTCGAGGACGACGTCGCGCCGGGCGAAGCGGCCTCGATGCCGACGTCGCTCGAGCCGGGCACGTACGCGTTCGAAGGGGTCGCGCGCGACGCGAGCTGCATGGAGTACGCGCGGGGCTGCGTCGAGGTCGAGCTCCCCGCGGATGAGCAGAGCGTGACGGTGACGCTGAGCGCGAGCGGAGGCTCGAGCGCATGCGATGCGAGCGCATGCGACGAGGGGCGCTGCCGCGCGGACGACGCGGGCACGCCGATCGACGGCGGCGGCGTGGACGCAGGGCGCGATGCCGGGAGCGATGCGGGCCGCGACGCGGGATCCGACGCTGGGTCGGATGCGCCGGCGCCGCGGGTGCTGGCGAACGGCGACTCGGTGCGCATCGACTTCGGGACCGCCACGAGCTCCGGGTGGACCAACCACACCGACATCGCGTCGAGCACGAGTCCGATGGTGAGCGAGGGTGGCGCGACGGTCGACGTGCGTGTGACGACGAGCGGGTTCAACGGTGTGCAGCTCGGGGGAAGCATGACCAACACGCTGGGCTATCCCGGCACCGCGAGCAGCGACACGTTCTGGGTGGGCTCGTTCGACGGACACGACGCGGCGCTCACGCTCACGGGCGTGGTCGAGCTCAGCGGTCTCGCGCCTGGCAACTACATGGTCGAGGTCTTCGCGTCGCGCGACGGAGACGACACCGGCATCGGGCGGCTCACCCGCTATCGATTGGACACGCGGACGCAGGACCTCGAGGTGTCGGACAACACCAGCCGCTCGGTCACGCTCTCACCCGTGCGCCCGGACGCGAGCGGCCGACTGCGCCTCGAGGTGACCGTGAGCCCGAGCGGCACGGGACGCTTCGGCTACATCGGCACGCTGATCCTCACGCGCCCCTGAGGCGTGGGGCCTACCAGCGGCCTTGGATGCCTTGGATGAAGTCGTAGGGGTAGCCGATGTCGAAGGCGCTCGCGTCGTCGAGCTGCTTCATCTGTTCGGGGGTGAGCTTCACGTCGGCGGCGCCGAGGTTGTCTTTGAGCTGCTCGAGGGTGCGGGCGCCGAAGATGACCGAGCTGATGCCGGGCTTCTGGGCGGTCCATGCGAGCGCGAGCTGGGTGAAGCTCTTGCCGGTCGACTCGCTCAGCGCGCCCAGCGCCTCGAGCGTCTTCTGGGTGCGGGGCTCGGCGAGCTTGCTGAGGCGGCCCTCGAAGCGCTTGCTCGTCATGCGGCTTCCGTCGGGCGGGGCCTGTCCTGCGCGGTACTTGCCCGACAAGAGCCCGCCCGCAAGCGGCGACCACGGCAGGATGCCGACGCCGTAGCGCTGGGCGATCGGCACGTGCTCGCGCTCCTGATCGCGGACCAAGAGCGAGTACTGCGCTTGGTTGGCGACGAAGCGCTCGAGGTGCTGCTTGTCGCTGAGCCAGAGGCTCTCCATCAGCCGGTGCGCGGTGTAGTTCGAGCAGCCCAGGTAGAGGACCTTGCCGGCGCGCACCAAGTCGTCGAGCGCGCGCAGCGTCTCGTCCATCGGCACATCGAGGTCCTGCGCGTGCATCTGATAGAGATCGATGCGATCGGTGCCGAGGCGCCGCAGGCTGTCTTCACACGCTTGCCGGATGTGCACCCGCGCGCCGCCGCGGCCGTTGGGGCCCGAGCGCATCGAGAAGCGGAACTTGGTCGCGAGCACCGTGGTGTCGCGCGCCTTGCGCTCGCTCAGCCACTTGCCGACCACGCGCTCGCTGAGGCCGTCCTGGCCGTACACGTCGGCGGTGTCGATGAAGTTCACGCCGGCCTCGCGCGCGGCGTCCATGATCGCGAACGACGTGGCCTCGTCGGCGCCGACGCCGTGCATGAACGACTTGTCGTTCGCCTCGCCGAACGTCATCGCGCCGAGACACAGGGTCGAGACCTCGAGACCCGATCCGCCCAATCGTCGATATTCCATGTGCGCTCCTCGATGCTGTGGGTGAAGGCTGCTGGTGAGAGGTGCGCACCTCTGGTGCACGGGCGCGCCGATGGCAACCGGCGATGCACCCGAGGGCGGATCGGGCTATGCCCGCTCCCGTGAGCGAACGACCTCTCCTGCTCCTCTCCAACGACGACGGCGTGGCGGCCAAGGGCCTCCGCGCGCTGCACGACGCGCTCGCCGAGGTAGCCGACGTCGTCGTCGTCGCGCCGCTCAGCGAGCAGAGCGCCAAGAGCCACTCGCTCACGCTCGCGCACCCGCTGCGGCATCGCGTCGTCGAGGGCTTCCACGCGGTCGACGGGACGCCGGCCGACTGCATCTACGTCGCGCTCTACCGCGAGCAGTTCTTGCCGCGGCGCCCCGATCTGATCGTGTCGGGCATCAACCACGGCTACAACCTCGGGGTCGACGTCTACTACTCGGGCACCGTCGCCGCCGCGCGCGAGGGCGCGCTGCGGGGCTTTCCCGCGATGGCGTTCTCGTGCGGACCCAAGGGCAGCTTCACGGCGGGCGCCGCCGTCGCGCGGGAGCTGGTGCAGCGCTTCTTGAGCACGCCGCGTCCACCCGGCCGGCCTCCGCTCTTGAGCGTGAACTTCCCCGGCGGTCGCGAGACGTACGAGGGCATCCAGGTCACCCGCATCGGGCGGCGCACCTACGACGAGGCCGTCGTCTTGCGCCACGATCCCCGGGGGCACGAGTACTTCTGGGTGGGCGGCCCGAACGCCTACCACGAGCGCGAAGAGGGCACGGACACCACGGCGGTCGACGACGGCTTCGTGTCGATCACGCCGCTCGCGCTCGAGCCGACCGCGCAGGATCATCTCTCGTTGGCGACCGCGATCGCAAAGAGGCCCTCATGAACGAACGCATCGATCAGCTCCGCGCGCTCATCCGCGACGTGCCCGACTTCCCCAAGCCGGGGATCTTGTTCCGCGACATCACCCCGATGCTCGGAGACGGCGCGGGCTTTTCGGCGGCGATCGACGCGATGGAACAGATCGTCCGGCCGCTGAAGCCCGACGTGCTGCTGCCGATCGAGTCGCGCGGCTTTCTCTTCGCGGCGCCGCTCGCCAACCGGCTCGGCATCGGGCTGTCGCCGGTGCGCAAGCCGGGCAAGCTCCCCGCTGCGACCCACAAGGCCGAGTACGCGCTGGAGTACGGCAGCGGCGTGCTCGAGCTCCACGTCGACGGGGTGCGCGCGGGGCAGCGCGTGGTGATCGTCGACGACCTGATCGCGACGGGCGGCACCGCGAAGGCGGCGGCCGAGCTCGCGCGTCGATCGGGCGCCGAGGTGGTGGGCGCCGCGTTCTTCATCGAGCTCTCGTTCCTCGACGGACGCGCGCTGCTCGGCGACGTGCCCTGCGTCGCGGTCTTGAACTACTGAGCCTCCTTCGCCCGCGCCGCGTGCGCGCGCGTCACTCGATGGCGCGGGCGCCCGAGAGCTCGGCGACGACGCTGCGCTCGCCGGCGCCGGTCTCGTCCACGTAGTTGCCGGGGAGCGAGCCGCGCAGGGTGTCGGCGGCGAGGTCTCCGTCGACGTCGTCGATCGCGACCGAGCCCGCGAGCTCGAGGCGCGCGAACGTGGTGTCGAGGGTGCCGAGCTCGGCGAGCGCGACCGAGAGGGTCGACGCGAGCGCGCCCTCGCAGGCCAGCGCCACGCAGCTGCCACCGCAGGCGGCGGCGAGCTCGGTGTCGCTCGCGACGAAGCTCGCCAGGGTCTCGCACGGCGCGCCCGAGAAGATCGCGTCGACCCCATCGAGGGAGGCGTCGGCGCGCGCGTCGAGCACGGCGCTGAGCGCGGCGCCGAGGTGCATCGGCACCGAGAGGCGATCGATCACCAGCTGGTCGTCGCCGGACAGGAACGTCGCCGCGATGAGCGTGGTGCTCACCGGATCGAGGGTGAGGTTCAGGGGCGTCGCGCTGTGGCTGGCGGCCACGATGCGGCGCACCGAGAAGCCGGGCACGTCGCCGCTGAGCACGTCGAGGAACGCCTCGGCCCGCACGTCGTAGAGGGCGTCGGCCGCCGAGCGAAGCGCGGGGCCGATCTTGCCGGAGGGCGCGCTGTCGTCGTCGGTGAGCAGCATGGACAGATCGTCCTCGGCGCCGCTGGCGCGCAGGCGGGTGACCGCGGCGAGGCCGTCGACGTCGCCTGCGAGCACCACGCTCAGGGCATCGAGCATGCGCGCAGCGTCGTCGCCCGCGCCGCCGGTGCGGCTCTCGGCCTCGACGATGAAGTCCTCGACGGGCGCTTCGATCGCGCCGGTGAGATCGACGTCCATCACGATCTCGTACGCGCCGAGCAGCATCAGCTCCGCGCTGCTCGCGACCACCACGAGCGGGGTCTCGCGATCCGCCAGGACACCGACGCCCATGGTGCAGCCGATCGCGGTGATGCGATCCACGCCGCCGCTCATCGCGTACGCGCGCACCACCACGGTGTACGCGACGTCGGTCGCGAGCGCGTCGTAGCGGACCTCGCCCTCGGCGCTGGCGATCACCCGGCGAAAGCCCCCGTCGGTGGCGACCAGCGCCGCGGGGCAGTCGCCGCCGCGGAAGACCGTGACGCCCCAGCGCTCGACGGGGCGATCGCCTTCGTAGCTCGGCCTGACCGAGAGCCGCCCGAAGGAGGCCGCGACCGTGATGTCGATCCACGCCGGGCTGGAGAGCCGATGGTTGGCGCGGAGGCGGAAGCTCGATGCCCGCGCGCCCGCGTTGAGCTGCACGCTGGCCCGGCCCATCGCGTCGGTGGTGGCGTCCAGCGCGCCGAGCGAGGCGTCGGCGCTCGTCCCCTCGAGCGCGAAGCTCACGGTCTCGCCGGCCTGCGGGACCCCCGCGGCGTCGGTCAGCTCCACCTCGATGATGGCGCTAGAGCCGAAGGGCAGACCGACGGGACCGACGGTGACCATCCGGAGCAGCAACGGGGGCGGGCCCGCGTCGGCACCCGGCGCGTCCACGAACAACAAAGGACGAGGCTCGCATCCCCCGACACACGCGAGCGCCAGGAGCGCCAGACACGGAAGGAGCGCGCCGTCGATCAGCCGACGGAAGCAAAGAAGCATAGGCCGGGAGGATAGCGGGTCCCGTGCTGGGGAGCACGGGGGCCACGACGTCCGCCCCTACATCGCGACGTTCGCGACGGGCGGCCACGAGGGCCGCCCCTACATCGCGGCGTTCGGCGACGGGGCGCGACGTTCGGCGACGGGCGGCCACGAGGGCCGCCCCTACATCGCAGCGTTCGGCAACGGGGCGCGCGTTCGGCGACGGGCGGCCACGAGGGCCGCCCCTACATCGCGGCGTTCGGCGACGGGCGGCCACGAGGGCCGCCCCTACATCGCGGCGTTCGGCGACGGGCGCTTCAGCCCTCGTCGTGCTCGCCGCAGAACAGGATCGCGCAGTTCTTCCGCTCGGAGTCCCGGATCCGGGCGCAGAGCGAGACCAGGTCGTCGTCCGCGTCCACCACCGAACCCTCGGCGGCCTCTCCGGTCGCTTCGTCGTAGCGGCACTCGTCGAGGGCCACCCAGCGACCGCGGTACTCGTCGCACTGGCAAAGCTCAGCCCAGCGCCTTCGGGACATGCAATCTCCTCGGTGGGGGTCCGCTGCTGGGGGCTCCCCTTCGGGATCGCCATGCACGCTCAGGGCGAGGCGGGCGCGTGCGGACCAGGTGGACAGTACTCCCATACTTCTCTTCAACTCCGGAACGGGGAGGGCGGCGCCCTCGAGCCGAGCCTGCGGGGGAATGTCTCCGGCGTTCGGAGGTGTCGCAGGTCGGCGGCTGGCTCGATCGGGTCGGGGGTTAGGGGCGACCCCGGTCGGGCAAAGGAAGCGGGCCGAGTCTCCCCAACGTCCCGGACAAATGCAAGCGGCCATGACGCGCCGCGTCGGCCTTCGAGATGGCGATGTCACGCTGGCTGGCGGCGCCCTCGTCTTGCTCGCGGAGCGCTCGGATCCCGGGCCGGTCCGGGTCGATCACAGCGAGCTTTCATCAATGTTCATCCACGTTTGTGTGCCAGTTGCGGGGCGAGCGCGGCCGCCCGTCGAGGGGGGCTGCGCCTGGACGAGCGGCCTCGCCGTCCCCCCGCGCCCGCGGTGTTCCGCTGCCTGTGAGCGCACGCACGAGTCGGCGCCTGGAGCGGCGCCGTGCGATCCTCTCGCCCCGGAGACGCCATGAGCGATGCGCTGCTGTCCACCTTCGAGGCCGAGCGATCCCACCTGATCGCGGTCGCCTATCGGATGCTCGGCTCGATCGCCGAGGCCGAAGACGTGGTCCAGAGCGCATGGCTGAAGCTGCGGACGCACGGCCCAGAAGAAGAGGTGCGCGATCCGCGCGCCTACGCGACCACGGTCGTGGTTCGGCTCGCGCTCGACGCGCTCCGCTCGGCGCGGGTGCGGCGCGAGAAGTACGTCGGGCCCTGGCTGCCCGAGCCGGTCTCCACCGAGCATGGAGGCTTCGGTGAGCCCCGCGATCTGAGCTCGCTCTCGTTCGCGTTCCTCATCCTGCTCGAGGCGCTCTCGCCCCTGGAGCGGGCGGCGTTCCTGCTGCACGAGGTCTTCGACTGGACGGCCCCGGAGATCGGGCGGGTGCTGGAGCGCGACGACGCGACGGTCCGCAAGCTGGTGAGCCGCGGGCGGGCGCACGTCTCCGACGGCGCGCCTCGCTTCGTGCCCTCCAAGCAGGATCACGAGGCGCTGCTGATGGGCTTTCTGACCACGCTCGGGAGCGGCGACGTCGACGCGCTCGCCGCGATGCTCGCGGCCGACGCGGTGGTGCGCAGCGACGGCGGCGGGGTGGTGAAGGCGGCGCGCAAGGTCGTCTCGGGCGCCAGCTCCTGCGCCAAGCTGCTCGTCGGGGTGATGCGGCACATGGACTTCACCCCCGAGCTCGCGGTGCGCGAGCTGAACGGCGCGCCCGCGCTGGTGTGGCGGAACGCAGGGAGCGTCGTGGGCGTGATGCACCTGACGATCGAGGCCGGGCAGGTGCGGGCCGTCGATCTGGTGCTGGCCCCCGACAAGCTCCGCCATCTGGATCCCTGAGCGCCGCCGCGGGGTCTTTTGCTCTGGGGATCGCGGGCTGATAGACGAGGCCCCCGATGGCCAACGCATCCTCCCGCAACCGCGCGCTCTCGATCCTCACCGTGCTGGCGCTCCTGGCGCTCGCCTTCCTCGTCATGTGCTGCGGGGACGACGAGCCGACGCCCACGCCGACGCCGGTCGCGAGCACCGAGACCCCGGAGACGCCGCCCACGCCTCCCCCCGCCGCGGAGCCGTCGCTGCCCGATGACCTGCCGAACGGGCTCTTGGTCGCGACCTCGCCCTTCGTGGTGCGCGATGGTCGGGTGACCGCGGATCCGGGCGCGGCGCGCGTGGACTTGGTCTACCGACGCGGTGGCGCGTGGCACACCGAGAGCATCGAGGACCCCACCAGCAACGTGTTCCACAAGGCGATGGTCTACGACCCGCCGGGTGACGCCGCGCCGGGCATCCTCACCGCGGGCGGCATGGCGGCGAGCCTCAAGCTCTGGCGCCGCGGCGCAGACGGTGCGTGGGCGAGCGAGACGATCTGGAGCACCGAGTTCGGAGGCCGCTGGAACCGGATGCGTGACGTCGAGATCGCGCCGCTCTTCGGCACCGAGGCGAGCCCGGGCGGCACCGTGGGTGATGCGCTCGCGATCGCGACGCACGATCAGGGCGTCGTGGCCGTCGCGTCGCTCCGCAGCGCGGGCGGCTTCGAGATCACGGAGCTCGACCGCGCCGCGAACACGTTCGTGCACGAGATCGAGCTCGGCGATCTGAACGGCGACGGAGCGCTCGAGATCTACGCGACGCCGTCGGAGCCCAACTCGCTCGAGGGCGGCGCCGAGCAGCACGGCGAGGTGGTGCGCTACGCGCCCGGCGGCGGCGGCCGCACGGTGGTCGCCGATCTGGGGAACCGACACGCCAAGGAGATCTTGGTCGCCGACGTCGACGGCGACGGTCGCGACGAGCTCTACGTCGCCGTCGAGGCGCTCACCTCGGGCAGCGGCTCGGCGATCGAAATCGCGGAGCCCGTCGAGATCCGCCGCTACGACGCCGACACCGCGCCGGACGCGGGCGTCGTGATCGCGACGATCCGCGATCGCCTCACCCGCTTCCTCACCGTGGGCGACGTGGATGGTGACGGCCGCCGCGAGATGGTCGCGGCCGCGTTCCGCTCCGGCCTCTGGCTCCTGCGTCCGGGCAGCAACCCGCGCGGCGAGTGGTCGATCGAGAACATCGATCGCGAGAGCTCGGGCTTCGAGCACGCGGCGCTCATCACCGATCTCGACGGCGATCACGTCGACGAGCTCTACGTCGCCGCCGACGAGCAGGGCGAGCTGCGCCGCTACGTGTGGGTCAACGGCCGTCCGCGCCGCGAGGTGGTGAGCACCGTCGAGATCCCCCGCTCGTTCATCTCGTGGAACCTCATGCCCTTCCCCGTGGCGACGTTCATCCCGGCGGGGGCGCATTGAGGCTGCGCGACGAGATCCCGCCGATCCCCGCGGCCCGTCGGATCTTCTGCAACCGGACCCTGAACCTCCGCGCGACGGCCGCGATCGGCTTCGACATGGACTACACGCTCGTGCACTACCGGGTGCACGAGTGGGAGGAGCGGGCCTACCAGTACGGGCTCGAGGGGCTGCGCGCGCGCGGCGTGCGCATCGACGGGATGACCTACGACCACAACGTCGCGATGGTCGGCCTGGTGATCGACATCGAGCGGGGCAACCTCATCAAGGCCAACCGCTTCGGCTTCGTGAAGCGCGCGATGCACGGCACGAGCCCGCTCCCCTTCGAGCCGCAGCGCACCGCGTACGAGCGGGTGATCGTCGACCTCGCGGAGAAGCGCTGGGTGTTCGTGAACACGCTCTTCGGCATGTCGGAGGCGTGCATGTTCATGCAGCTCGTCGATCGCCTCGATCGGGGCGAGCCGATCTTCGAGTCCGAGGAGCCCAAGACCCCGCTGAGCTACCCGCAGCTCTACGATCTGGTGCGCTCGAGCATCGATGGCGCGCACATGGAAGGGCGCCTCAAGGCGGAGATCGTCGCCGACCCCTCGCGCTTCGTGGAGCTCGACGACGATCTCTTGCCCGCGCTCCGCGACCTGCGGGCGGCCGGCAAGAAGCTGCTGCTCATCACGAACTCCGAGTGGTCGTACACCAACGCGATGATGCGCTACTCGTTCGAGCGCTTGCTGCCGAAGGGGACACCGTGGAGCAGCCTCTTCGATCTGGTGATCGTCGGGGCGCGCAAGCCCGCGTTCTTCACCGAGCGCATGCCGGCCTTCGAGGTGATCGACGAGGAGGGCAAGCTCCTGCCGGCCAACGGGCCGCTCGAGCTGGGCAAGTGCTACCTCGGCGGGCACGCCGCGCTGGTGGAGCGGAGCCTGGGCCTGCGCGGGGAGGACATCCTGTACGTCGGCGATCACATCTTCGCGGACGTCAACGTGAGCAAGAGCGTGAACCGCTGGCGCACGGGGCTCATCCTCCGCGATCTGGAGCCCGAGCTCGACGCGCTCGAGGGCTTCAAGGCCGAGCAGGCCGAGCTCACGCGCTTGATGGCCGAGAAGGAGGCGCTCGAGCACTGCTTCTCCGTGCTGCGGGTGCGCCTGCAGCGGCTCGATCAGCGCTACGGCGAGATCGATTCGACCGACCCCGGCAAGCTGCGCAGCGAGATGCGCGAGCTACGCGCCGAGCTCGTCGCGCTGGACGAGCGCATCGCGCCGCTGGCCAAGAAGAGCAGCGAGCTGCACCACGGGCACTGGGGCCTCTTGATGCGCACGGGCAACGACAAGAGCCACCTGGCGCGCCAGATCGAGCGGCACGCGGACATCTACACGTCGCGCGTCTCGAACTTCCTGCACGTCACGCCGTTCGTGTACCTGCGCAGCCCGCGGGGATCGCTCCCGCACGACAGCGGCCCCGACGGCGGCGTCTGACCGATCAGAGCCCGTCGAAGTCGGAGCCGCCGCTGCTGCCACCCGAGCTGCCGCCGCCCTCGCCGGGGAACGCGTCGCCGCTGCTCGCCTCGGGGAAGTCGTCGCCGCCACCGCCGCCACCGCCGCTCGACTCGCCGCCGGAGCTGCCCGCCGCGTCGCCGCCCGAGAGCGAGGGACGGCGCCGACGATCGCGCACCGCGCGCCACGGGCCGCCGCCGGTCTCGTTGCTGTCGTGGCCCCACTCGCCGACCAGGTAGCGGTCGTTGTCCTCGCCGACCTGGAAGCGGAAGTAGCCGCGACCGCGGGTCGTGTTCGGGCGGCCCGAGACCAGCTCGCGGCTCTCGCTCCACTCGAAGCGGAGCAGATCGCCGGTCGCGGTGCCCTGGATGCGGCCGCGCCGCTCGTCGTGCACGTACTCGCCCACCACCGAGTTGCCGGTCTGCACCAGCTGCATCTCGCCGTACTGCGGCGAGTGCCACACGCCGGTGAAGGTCTCGCCCGCCGGCATCGTGCCCGGGCTGATGTTCGCGCGGCCACCGCCGCCACAACCGGCGAGCAGCGAGAGAGCGACGAAGGCGGCAGAGGCCAGGAGCGAGGAGCGGGCGTTCGACATGCGGCGAACGATAGACGAACGCGCCCTCGCGGCGCAATGCGCTGCGCTGGGTACGACACGCCCTCGCGGAGGACCGCGATCGATCACGTTTCGCTTTACGAGCCGCGCCGACCTGATCCAAGGTTGGCTCCCGCGTCCTCTCGTCATGACGGTTCGTCCTCCCCCACCGCCGCCCTCTCCGCGCAGCGTGCCACCGCCCCCCCCGCCTCCGCGTCCGCGCGTGCGCGACGTGGGCGAGCTGTTGAGCGAGCCCGAGCTGGCGTTCGTGGGGGCGATGCGTGACGCGGGCCTGGCGCCCGATCTCGCGGGCGACGAGCTGCTGCGGGTCGCGGCGCTCATCCGCCCTGCCGACGCCGCGGACAGCGTCAGCCGGCGGATCGATCTGCTCGAGGCCTACTACGCGGCCGCCGGTGAGCCGTCGATCTCGCGTGCCCGTCGCTCGGTCGATCGCTTCTTCATGCAGCGCGAGGGCGACGCGGTCACCGCCAAGCAGCTGGTCGCGCGCATCGCCGAGCTCGCGCCGGAGCTGGGGACGATCGTGCTCGAGCGCGTCGGCGGCACCAGCGACGGTCCGCTCGTGCTGCGCGCGGGCGAGCACCTCGCTGCGCTCCTCGACGACTACGAAGAGAGCCTCGAGACGGGCGACATCGACCTGCGTGAGCTCGAGGAGGCGCGGCAGCGCGCGACGATGGTCACCCTGCGCGGCCTGATGCAGGCGACGAACACCCTGCTCGATCGGCACGAGGTGCGCGAGCGCTTCGTCGCCGTGCTCTCGGACGAGGCGCGCGAGGTGTACGTCGCGGCGCCGCTCACCGAGGCGATCGATCTGGCGCGCGCCGGACACCTCGAGGACGACGTCGAGAGCGTGGTGGAGCTGGGCTGCTGGTGAAGGCCCTCCTCTGGGGCCTCGGGCAGGAAGGAGAGTTTCTAAACTCTCCTTCCTCCATTCCTGAATTCCTTAGCGGCAACTCTCGATCGACTCGCGCATCGAACGGGACGCGAGCGACCCATCGAGCGCGCGCGTGCATCGAGAAGGAGAAGTGCATCTAAGGAAGGCAGGAAGGCAGGAACGAGAGTTTCTGAAACTCTCCTTCCTCCATTCCTGTCTTCCTAAGCGGCAACTCTCGATCGACTCGCGCCTCGAACGGGACGCGAGCGACCCATCGAGCGCGCGCATCGAGAAGGTGAAGAGCATCTAAGGAAGGCAGGAACGAGAAGTCTGAGTTTCTCCTTCCTTCATTCCTGGATTTGGATGTGCGGCGTCGGCGCGGGCGGCCACGAGGGCCGCCCCTACATCGCGCCGACTGAGCGGGAACTCTCCTTCTTTGATTCCTGCTCAGTCGCGGCGTGGCGGCGGCGGCTTCGGGGGCGCGCTGGTGCGCGGAGGCGGCGGCACGCTGCGCGTGGGAGGCGGCGGCGGGACGCTGCGCGCACCGAACGGGGGCGGCGCGCCCGTGCGGCGGGGCGGCGGCGGAGGACGGGGCGCGGGCAATCCGTCCGAGAGATCCTCGAGCTCGTCGCCGATGTCGTCGTCGTCCAGCTCGTCGCTCTCCGCGAGCTCACCGTCGAGATCCAACGCCTCGACGCTGTCGGCGAGCGCACCGTCGGCGAGCGGGCGGGACTCCAGCGGTCGGTCGGCGAGCGGAGCCATGGCCTCGACGTCGTCCAGATCGATCTCGCCAGTGCCCTCGAGCGGAGCGCTCTGGCTCTCCTCGAGGTCGGCGACGTCGAGCTCCCCGGTGGGCGGGAGGCCCAGGCCCGCCGCCGGCGGCACCGCGAGGTCTGCGCTCATCTCGTCCCGCTGCTCGCGCGCGGCGTCGTCGGCCAACAGCGTCTCGTCGGCGAACGACTCGGGGCCGATCGGGGCAGGGATCGCCTCGGGCGGCGGAGCGAACGTCGGGGGCGGCTCGACGAAGCGCGGGCTCGCGTCGTCCGCAGGCGCGCCCTCGTCGGCCACATCGGAGGGAGAGGTCGCGATCGACGGCAAGCCAGCGGGCGGCTCGGACATCGGCGCGTCCTCGCCAGTCACGTCGCCTGCGTGAACGTCACCAGCGTCGCCGGTGTGCTGCTCGTCGCTGGCCTGCACGTCGCTGGCCTGCACGTCGCTCGCCTGCACGTCGCTGGCCTGCACGTCGTCGCTCGCGACGTCGTCGTCACTGGCGACGTCGTCCGCGCTGGCGACGTCGTCCGCGCTCGCCGCGAGGTCGCCGTCGTCGTCGGCGCGGTCGTCCCCGCTCGCCAGGTCGTCGACGTCGTCTGCGCTGGCGACCTGATCGAGGAGGTCGTCGACGTCGTCTGCGCTGGCGACGTCGTCAGGGCTCGCCGATCCGAGCAGCTCGTCCAGCGCCGCGTCCGAGCTCGCCTCGAGGTCGCCGGGGGAGGTGCGCTTGGCCGAGAGCCGCGCGATCGCGGCCTCCGCTTCGGCGTCGTCGGGCGCGACCTGCAAGACCTTCTTCCAGGCGTCGATCGCCTCGGAGCGGTTCTTCAGGTCACGCTCCCAGACCAGCGCCTGCTCCCGCCGCAGGGCGGGGTGCGCGCTCTTGTCCTTGTTGCGCGAGATCTCCTGATCGAGCGCCATGAGCACGTCCTCGTGCTTGCCCGCGGCGCGCAGCGCTTTGCGCCACGCCTGGCGCGCGCTCTCGTCGTTGGGCTGGAGCATCTTGAGGCGACCCCACGCTTCGGCGGCGTCCTCGTGGCGCTTCAGCTCCGTGAGCAGCGCGGCGCGGCGGCGCAGCAGCAGCGACGCGGTCTGTCCGTCGAGCGCGTCCTCGATCAAGCGCCCGAGGTGCTGCTCGAGCTGCACTTCGCGCTGGCTCTTCTTCGCGAACGCCGCGAGCGCGTCGAGCGCCTCTTCGTTGCTCGGCGCGAGGCTCGTCGCCCGCACCAGCGCGCCGTACGCGCTCGGTTCGTCGTCCAGCTCGGTCGCGTACAGGTGCGCCGCGCGGGTCAGCAGACGTCCGGCGCTCTTGGGATCGGACTCGAGATCCTCCGCGAGCGCGGCGTACACGTCGATCAACGCCGCGATCAGCGACGTCTCCTTGGGTCCCCGCGCGGCGTCCTTCACGGCGCCCTCGAGGTGCGTCGTCAGCTCGGGCGTGCGCACCGTGAGCGCGACCGCCTGCCCGAGGTAGAGCGACGACTGCTCGCGGTCCCCGAGCGTGTCCTCGCTCAAGCGCGCCGCGCGCAAGAGCGCGTCGATGCGACCCTCGTCGGTCGCCGCGTCCTTGCGGCGCCGGTCGTAGACCACGAGCAGCTCCTCGGCGCGCTCGGCGAGGGGCGCGAGGCGCTCCGCCTCGGTGAGCACCCGATCGTCGCTCGGCGACGCCGCGCAGGCGCGCAGCACCCGATCGAGCGCGCCCGAGAGATCGCCCCCGTGCGCCTCGAGGATCTTGGCGTGCCGGAGCAAGAGCTCGGTCTTGGTCTCCTTGTCCTCGGTCTTGCGGAGCAAGGTCTCGTAGACCTGCCCCAGCCGGGGCCACGCGTTCGCCAGCGCCGCGAGGCGGTCGGCCTCGTCGAGGTAGTGGCGGTTGCCGAGATCGAGCGCGAACGCGCGCAGCGCCGCCTCGAGCGCGCCCAGCGGGTCCTGCGCGAAGCGCTCGCGCGCCTCGGCCGCGTTCATCCAGCGTCGCTCTTGCTCGGCGCGCTCGGTGCCCGCCTCGGCGAGCTGCGCGTAGAGATCGGCGAGCATCGCGCCGCGCGAGGTCGCCTGCGCCAGCTCGCGAAGCTGGGTCTCCGCCGCCTCGTCGCCCATCGTCACCCGCGGCACGAGGCGGCTCCACGCGCCGTCGACGTCGCCGATCGAGCCCGCGACCTCGGCGCCCTTGCGCGCCGCCTCGCTCACCGCGGCGTCGTCTTCTTCGATGTCGGCGAGCGAGTCGTACGCGCTCAAGAGCTCGGTGTGACGCGCCGCCGCGATCAGCAGCGGCACCAGGCGCCGCACCGGCTCGGCGTCCATCAGGTCCGCTTCGCTCCAGGTGCTGAGCGCGTCGATCGCCTTGTCGGGCTGCTTGAGCTCGTCCTCGTAGAGCGAGGCGAGCCGCTTGGCGATCGGCACCCGAAGGCCGTCGTCCTCGAGCACCGAGAGCGTGCGCTCGAGGGTGTCCGCCTGACCTTCGAGATCACCGACCGCTTCCTCGAGATCCCCGAGCTCACCGAGCGCCGGCAGGTGCGTGGGATCCACGTCGCGCACCACGGCGCGCAGCACCTCGATCGCGTCCTTCGGCCGCTCGAGCCCCTCGGAGAGCAGGCGCGCCCGACGCATCAGGACCTCGCGTCGGTCCTCGGTCTCCGTCGCGATCTGCGCGATGCGTGCGAGCAGCTGCTGCGCGACGTCGAGCTCCGCGCGATCTTCCGCGCGCTCTTCCAAGAAGGTGAGCGCCTCGCGATCTTCGCCGGCCTTCAGCACCTCTTCGAACGCCTCTGCGGCCGCGTCGGGGTTGTCGACCCGCTCCGACAGCGTGCGCGCGATGCGCCGCCAGATCGCGGCGCGGGCCATCGCATCTTCTTCGGTGCGCGCCCGCTCGCGCAGCAGCACCACGAGATCGCGGTAGCGCTCCGCGCGATCGTAGACGCGGGAGAGATCGTCGAGCAGCGCCTCGTTGCGGGGCGCGAGCTCGAGCGCGCGGCCGTAGAGCTCGGCGGCGCGCTCGAGATCCTCGAGGCGCTCTTCGGCGAGCTTGCCCATGCGGGTGAGCACCTCGCTCTTCTCGT
>CAYZQM010000152.1:0-16639 GCA_964480175.1 uncultured Sandaracinaceae bacterium | reverse complement strand
CCGCGAGCTCACCGAGACGAAGCCGCGGGGGATCTACATCGTCTCGGGCAGCCCCACCCAGCTGCGCAAGGTGCTCGAAGCCAAGCTCCGCCTCGACGGGATCCGCTGGGATGGCCTGGTGCTCAAGCCGCAGCTCAAGAACATCCTGCGCGGGCGCTTCCGCTTCATCAAAGATCAGGTCGGCTACAAGCTCGCGGCGCTCTTCGAGTCGCGGGCCACGCTGCCGCCCGAGGTTCGCGAGTACATGTTCGGCGACGACGCCGAGCTCGACGCGTCGATCTACTCGCTCTACAGCGACGTCTGCACCGGTCGCGTGTCGCTCGACGTGCTGCGCGAAGTGCTCGCTGGCTCGGGGGCCTACGAGGACGTGGTGCCGGCGGTCGTCGCGCTCGCCGAGCAGGTGCCGCGCGGCGGCGGTGCGCTGCGGGTCTTCATCCACCTCGATCGCGTCAGCGCGCCCGTCGACTTCGAGGCGCTGGGCGGGCGGGTGATGCCCTTCCACAACTACCTGCAGCCCGCGCTGGTGCTGCTCGAGGACGGCGCGATCGAGCCGCTCGCCGCGTGCCGCGTCGCGGCCGAGCTACTCAGCGATCACGGCTTCACCGCGGACGCGCTCGTCGCGAGCTACCTCGACGTGGGTCGGCGGAACTACTTGGGCAGCGCCGCGGCACGCGCGCTGACGAAGTACGTCGAGGGCGTCGACGACCCCGTGCTGGGCGTGGGGAACGCAGGCAAGCTGCGCGCGTTCGTCGAGGGTCTGGGCCGCGAGGGCGCGTTGGATCTCCCCGACGCGCGCCCCGTCGAGCTCGGCGAGATCGACTACCGCGAGCACTTCGTGAAAGACAAGGCCCGCGCCAAGGCCGCGAAGCGAAGGCGCTCGCTGCCGCGCTGAGCCTCCGCATCGGCCGCTCGGGGTGGTTCGCGCAGCGCGCGCTCATCGGTCGCGCCTCACCCACCGCGCTGCGTGTCCGGGATCATCGCGCGCGGGGTAGCCGACGGCGATCACCGGATCACCACTCGCTGCGCTTCGATGCGCCACGCGGTGCGCAGGTCCAGGCGCTCGGCGAGCGCGTCGTCGTGGGTCACCGCGAGCAGCGCGCCACCGTACGCGGCGAGCGCGTCCTCGAGGCGCTCGCGCGCGGGCAGGTCGAGGTGGTTCTCAGGCTCGTCGAGCACCAGCGCGGGCACGCCGCGCGCGAGCGCCATCGAGAGCGCGAGCTTCTGGGCCTCGCCGTGCGACGTGGCCGACGTGCGCAGGGCGCGCGCGCCGTCGAGGCCCAGCGCGGCGGCCAGCGAGAGCGCACGTCCACGATCCTCGGGCGGCAGCGCGCGCAGCGCCTCGAGCGCGGCGCGCGTGTCGTCGGGCACCTGCTTCAGGTGAAAGGCCCGCCCCTCCGGCGCGCCCCGGAGCAGCGCAGCGATCAGCGTGCTCTTGCCCGCGCCGTTCGGACCGACGAGGCGCACCCGCTCGCCCCGCTGCAGCGCGAGCCGCACGTCGGCGAGCAGCACCCGCTCACCCACCCGCACGTCGCCAGTCAGCGAGAGCACGATCGCGGGGGACGCGGTCGGCGGGGGCAGCGCGATGCTCCGCCCGCGCGCGCGCTCGGTGCGAGGCGCGTCGTCGTGCGCGGCCTCCGCGTGGGCCAAGCGCGCGCGCGCGTGCGCGACGTCGCGCCCCTTCTGGGCCTCGGCCCAGGCCGCCTTGGTCGAGGCGAGGATGCCGCGCGCGTCGGAGTCGCCCGCGTTGCGCATGCGGCGCCGCGCCGAGCGCTGACGCTCCGCCGCGTCGCGATCCCTCCGCGCGTCCCCCAACTGCCGCTTGGCGCGCGCGACCGCGTCGCGTGCCTCGCGCCGCTCGGCCGCGATCGCATCAGCCTCCGCGCGCCATGCCTCTCGCGCCTCGCCATACGCGAGCTGAGCGGCCTTCGCGCCCCCGTCGGCGATCCGCACGGTGCGCGTCGTGACCCGATCGAGCAGCGCGCGATCGTGCGAGACGATCACGCCGACCCCACCGAATCGATCGAGCGCCCGGGTGAGCAGCGCGCGGGCCGCTGCGTCCAGGTGGCTCTCCGGCTCGTCGAGCAAGAGCACATCTGGCGCCGCGTACAGCGCTGCGCCGATCTGCCAGCGGCGGCGCTCACCGGGCGAGAGCGTGGGCGCGCGCCGCAGCACGCTCGGATCGAGCTGGAGCGCAGCGCGCAGACGCACGGCCTCGCGATCGAGCGCGGCGGCGAACGCGCGCACCTCGTCGCGGTCCGCGTCGAGCGACTGCGCGCAAGTCACGACGCGCGGCGGCGCGCCGTCGTCGCGCTCGATGCGCACCGAACCCTCGGTGGGCTCGAGAGAGCCGGCGATCAGCTGGAGCAGCGTGCTCTTGCCGGTGCCGTTCTCTCCCACCAGCCCCGTCCAGCCGGCGGAGAAGTGGAGATCGATCGAATGAAAGAGCGGCGCCGCCTTCGGATGCGCGAAGGCGAGCGCACGCAGGTGCACGTGAGCAGACATGTGGAGACCTCGGAGAGCGACGAGCCAGGGAGCGCCACCTGCAGGGCGCCCATCGAGCACGGGAGTGCAGAGGGCGCGCAGGCGAAAGAGTGGGTCGTCTCAGAGGGTCATCGACGCGGCGCACGACGCCGCAGCGCAGTGGTAGCAGACGCGGTCACGATCTGCAGCGGCGGGCTCAGGCGCCGCCGGTGCGAGGCGCAGGAGGCGGCCCAGCAGGTCGACTCTCCTCTGGCGGCTCCTGAGGACGCGTCTCCTCGACCGGACCGCTCGCATGCAGATCGACCTGCACGCTCGGAGGGCGGCTCGCCCGAGGGACACTCGGCGGGCTCGAGCCGGGAGCGTCGCTCCCGCGCACCGGCGGCTCGCTGACGCGGAACGCGGGGATCCCCAGCTCCGAGAGCGGCGCGAGCGTCCCTCGGTCGCCCGACTCGGTGGCGTTTCGCTCCACCGAGCGCACCTGCGCCCGCAGCACGTCGCTCATCGCGAGCAGACCGACGAGGTGCGGCGTGCCGCGCTCGAGCACGGGGAGCTGCCGCACGCCGAGGCGCTGCATGCGCGCGACCGCTCGGATCAGCGGCTCTTCGGGCACCGTGTACTCCTTGCGGCGCGAGCTCATGCCGACCGTGGGCTCGGGCGGCGGCGTGCCGCGGCTCTCTTCGATCGATCCGTCCGGCGGCCTCGAGCCGCGCTTCTCCGTGTTCCACTCGGCGATGGTGCGCTGCAGGCGCGCCTCGCTGAGCAGGCCCACGAACGCGCCCTTGGCGTCGAGCACCGGGTACGTCGAGTGGCCGTGGGCCTTCGCGACCTTGGCCGCCTCGGTCACCGGCATGCTCGCGGGCAACGTGACCAGCTCACGCTGCATCGCGCCGTCGACGACCAGGCCCAAGAGCGCGTCCTTGCCCGCCGAGCCGTGCGGCAGGTTCACTCCGTCTTGCGCCAAGAGCGCCTCGTAGATCGGCACGGGGCGGAAGCGGCGCGCGATCACGTACGAGGTCGCGTTCGCGATCATCAGCGGCAGCACCAGCGCGTAGCTCTGGGTCATCTCGAACACGATCAGCACGGACGTCATCGGCGCGCGCACCACGCCCGCGAAGACCGCGCCCATGCCCACGAGCGCGAACGAGCTGAGCTCCGCGTGCGCGTCGTGTCCGAAGAGGGCGACGTCGGCGTGACCGATGATCCCGCCGAGCATCGCGCCGACGAAGAGCGTCGGCGCGAAGATGCCGCCTGCGCTGCCGCTCGAGTACGACATGACCGTGGCGATCAGCTTCAGCACACAGAGCAGGCCGAGCGCGTGCAGCGCGAGCTCGCCGTTGAGCGCGCGACCGAGCGTCTCGTAGCCGCCGCCCGCGACGCCGGCCTCGCTCACGAGCGCGATGCCGGTCGCCGCGAGCATGCCGGTGAGCAGGCCGCCCACCGCGGGCCGCAGCGCCTCGGGGACGTAGGGCTGCTTGCGGAAGCGCTCGCGGGTGCCGAGCAAGAGATCCGTGAACGCGATCGACGCGAACGCCGCCGCGACGCCGAGCAGCGCATAGAGAGGGAGCGACGACGCGTGGTGCAGGCCCGCGCCGTGCGGCGCCCCGAGCACCGGGTGACCGCCGAGGATCGAGTGCTCGACGACGGCGGCGAGCGCGGCGGCGACGACCACGCCCGAGAGCACCGTGCCATCGAGCGTGCCCACCACCTCCTCGATGGTGAACGTCACGGCCGCGATCGGCGCGTTGAAGGCCGCCGCGACGCCGGCCGCCGCGCCCACCGGGATCAAGCGCCGCAGGTTCGCGGGCGAGAGCGCGAGCCAGCGACCGACGCTCGTCGCCACGCCGGAGCAGATCTGCACCGTCGGGCCCTCGCGACCGAGCGACGCGCCGCTGCCGAGCTGGAGGGTGCAGATGATGAACTTCGCGAACGCGTCGCGCAGGCGCGTGCCGCTCGTGTCGAGCGCGTAGGCGGTCTTCACCTGCGGCACGCCGCTGCCGCGCGCGGCGGGCATGCGCTGCAAGATCACCCCCGCGATGGCGCCGCCGACGGCGGGCGTGAGGATCACCCAGGGGATCCACACCCATCCGTCCTCTGGCGAGAAGCGATCGACGAGCAGCTCCTGCGCGCCGTGGATCGCTTGGTGGAACGCCACCGCGACCAAGCCGCAGAGGCCACCGAGGAGCAGCGTGAGGCCGAAGACGCGCTGCGACTCGCTGGGCGAGAGGCGCACCGAGAGGCCGACGACGAACGAGCGCGCGCGGTCGAGCTTCTTCTGGATCGCCTCGCGGACGGTCACGGCAGAAGGCGCGCGGAGGCTCGAGCCGCGCGCAGAGAGACTCGAGGCAAGGAAGAAAGGCGCCGCACGGCGAGCTCGGCGCAGGTGCGCCCAGCGGGGACGGCGTCGGGATCAAGGGCGATCACGTGACGCATCGGTCGGGCGAGACTGGGCGCCAATCCCCCGAGGGTCAAGCATCGATCCGAGACGACGCGATCCGCGGCGAGGGCCTCACGCTCGCGTAGCGAGCATCACCTGCCGAAAGGCACGTCAGCGCGCCGGATCATCGGGCCAGGGATCGGGCGGCGACCGCGTGGTGCGCGAGTGACGCTCGACGAGCTCGGGCAGCGCTGCGGATCCTCGCCACACCGCGAGCCAGGTGGCGTCGTCGCAGGTGCGCTCGCGACGAAACGTCAGCACGCGCTCCTGCGCGACGATGTGGACGCCGACCAGCACCGGGCCGCCCTCGCGTCGCAGCACCACGCTCGGAGCGAGCGAGATGGGAGCGCGCGCCGCCTCGCCGAGCGTCTGAACGCGCTCGTCGGCCGCGACCGCGCGCACCCCCTCCGGTAGGTGCATGCACGAGGCGAGCGCATCGAGCGTCAGCGCTTCGAACGCGCACGCCGCGCCGAAAACGTCGGGCCACACCTGGGGCGCGGGCTTGGGCGGGGGCGCCGCGGGCCACGCGGCCGGCGCACAGCGCAGATCGCGCGAGAGGATCGAGCTCACCTCGGGCAGACGCGCGCCTTGGCCCAGACCTCGGACCAGAGCGCGTCCGAGGCCCACTTGCCGCGCGCGATCGTGAACCAGTCCGCGCTCTGCACGCTCAGCCAGAGCAGCGGATGGGCCTGCGCGTCCTCCAACGCCACGTGCATACCCGTCTTGCACGGCGCGTCGTCGGCGAGGCGCTTTCCTCGCTGCACCGCGATCGCGTCGTGCGGCACGCCGAGCCAGGTGCGGAGCTGCCCGAGGGTCACCCCCTTCAGCGCGCGCATCAGGGTGAGCTCGCCGTGATGCGGACGAGGCCGTCCCTTGCGGGTGCGGGTCGATGGCGCGCCGATCACCAAGCGCGCGCATGCGAGCTCCAGCGTCCCGCCTGCCTCGAGGCGGATCGCGATCCCCCGCTTGGCCTCGGCGAGCTCGAGCTGGCACTCCTCGAAGGGATCGAGATCGCCGTCGCCCGCGAGGCGGGTGATCCCCTCGGCGACGACGGGCCACGCCATGAACTTCTCCCGCTCGCCCTCGTGCTCGAGATCGAGGAGGCCCCACTCCATCTTCAGCTGCTTGGGCAGCGTCTTGCGCGCCGACGACGTCGGCTTGGGGCTGATCTTCAGCAGGGTGAACGGGCTGAGCCCCTCCTCTTCCATCCACGCCACGAGCGCGTCGTTCGCCTTCAGTTCGCTCACGTGCGCTCACTCCGTGCAGCGGACGAACGTCACGCGCGCGCCTTCGCTGCTGATGACCAGCGTCGCGACGTCGTCGTCGTGCGCGACCAGCGCGACGGCGGGCGCGATCTGTCCGGTGAGGACCAGGGGCTCGCCCATCGCGCCGTCGTCGGTGACGACGCGCACCCGCACGTCGTGCGGCGCGCTCGGCTCGGCGGCGCTCGGCGCCTCCATCGCGAACACCACGCTCCGACGCAGCGGCGCGGCGCGCACCGTGATGGCACCGCCGTAGCCCAGGCCCGCCACCAGCGGCGCGGGCGAGTCGGTGCCCGTCGTCTGCACCAGCCCGATCGCGCGCGTCGCGAGGTTGCCGACGGCCGCGTACGCGAGGTGGGTGCGCGTTCCCTCGGCGCCGCGCACCACCGCGATCGAAGGCAGCTCCGCGCCGCGCAAAAGCGGGCGCGCGACCTCGACCGGCGCGGGCGTTCCGTCTGCGCCGATGCCCACCCGATGCGCCGCCGACATCGCGATGCGCGCCTCGACGATGTAGAGCACGCGCGAGCGATCGCCGAGCCCGAAGACCGGCGCAGCGCCGCCCCCGTCGGGCGACACCACGACGCTGTCGAGGAGCCCGCCGCTCGGCGCGATGCGCGCGAGACGGACCCGCATCGGCGTCCCTGACCCGTCGGTCCATGCGACCAGGCGCGTGCCGTCCTCGCTGATCGTCAGCGCTGGCGCGAAGCGTGCGTCGGCGTGCGCGTCGTCGATCGTGGTGGTGAAGCGGCCCGCGACGCCACCGATCGACGCGTCGAGCGCGACGAAGAGCAATCGCCCTCCCCCATCGATCGCCGAGAGCAAGAGCGTCCCGTCGTGCATCGACAGGCCGGGCGGCGCGCCGCGCGGAGCCGTCACTGGGCGCTCGAGCGCGATGCGGGTGAAGAGCTCGGGCTCGCTGCCCGGAACGACACGCACCACCGCGACCGACTCGGTCTCGCCCTCGCGCACGTACGCGGCGACGAAGGCTTGTCCCAGATAGCCCGCAGCCACCGCCGTGCGGCCCGCGCCCGGCATCACGCCTCGGGTCTCGGAGGCCACGACGCAGGTGCGGGCGCCCTCGGGCGCAGCGCCGTCGATCACTGCGCTCGGCGCGAGCTCGCTCGGCTCCGGCGGCGCCTCGAGCCCGTCGAGCCCTTCCAGCGGCGGCGGCACGATCGTCGGGGTGCTCGGAGTCGGCGGTTCGTCGGGCGTCGGCGAGGGATCGGAAGGCGGATCGGCGGGCGTCGCTTCGGGGGGGACCGACTCGCCGCAGGCGAGCAGGCACGCGACGAACGCGATCGAGGAGATGCGGCGCATCGCGATGATCAGGCCGCTCGATCCGCGGGATGCTCGACGGCAGCCTTCGGCGCCTCGCGCGCATCGCGCGCACCACCGTACTCGTGGGTCCCCTCGAGGAAGTCGCCGAAGCGCTCCTTGCCGAACGCCGCGGTGAAGCCGTCCTCCCACGCGAGCTTGCCGCCGATCATCACCAAGCGGACCACGTCGTCGTTGCGGTTCACCAGGCGCGGCAGGCCCGCCAAGAACTCCGCCTGCTCGTGGCGGTGCACGTCGTCGGTGAGCTTCTCCGGATCGATCACCGTGATGTCCGCGCGCTTGCCCACCGCCAAGTGACCTGCGTCGAGGTTGAAGAAGTCGGCGTTCTCCTTGGTGAGCCGATGCACGGTCTTCTCGAGGCTCATGATCGGCTTGCCCTGCTCGTGGCTCGCGACGACGTAGCGCAAGACCCGCAGCGGCAGGTTGTAGAACGCCATGCTGTTGATGTGCGCGCCCGAGTCCGCGAAGCCCAGCACGGTATTCGGATCGTTGTAGAGCGGCGCGTAGCGATTGGGATCATGGTTGCCGATCACCGTCTCCCAGTGGATCGCCTGGTCTTGCTCCACCACGAGATCGAGGAACGTGTCGACCGGGTGCTGCCCGCGCTCGGTCGCGATCTGGGTGAACGACTTGCCGATGAGCGAGGCGTCCGGCGCGGCCGTCACGTACGCGTCGCCGAAGTCCTTCTGCCAGACCTTGGGCGCGAAGCGCGCGGCGTAGTGCTTCTTGAACGCCGCGCGGTACGCCGGATCCTTCAGCGTCTGATCGCGCGCCTTCAGATCCTTGGAGAGGTGCCGCGCCAGCGCGCCGGTGGGGAACTCCTCGAAGATCACCAGCTCCATGCCTTGCGCCGAGACCCGGAACGGAACGGGGAACGCCTGCATGCGGAAGTCCGCGCCGAGCACCCGGTTGAAGAACGCGCAGCCGAAGCTCAATACGCCGCGGATCCAAGGATCGCCCTTCAGATCCATCATCGCGACCATCGAGGCCTTGAGGTTCTTGCGGACCCCGAACGACGCGCTCTGCGCCAGGTACCAGAGCGCCGCGACCCGGTTCACGAGATCCGGGACGCCCTGCAGGTGCGCGCCGCGGCGCCGCACCACGTCGGTCAGCGCCGCGCGCTCCTTGCTGCTCGCGTACGCCGCCGGCAGGAGCTTGGACCAGTGGCGCCCGTCCATCTTGTCCCACGGGTTGTGCTGCATGGAGATGCCGATGAGGCCCGCGTCGAGCGAGTCTTCGAGCATGGCGACCATCCGGTCGATCTCCGCTTGGGTGGGCTTCACGCCTTCGGTGACCGAGCGGTCGATGCCCATCACCTTCGCGCGGATGTCGGAGTGGCCGATGAACGAGGCGACGTTCGGTCCGATCGGCAGCGATCGGATGTGCTCGATCCAGGCGCGCGGGCTCTCCCAGCGCTTCTGCTCGCTCAAGATCGGAAAGAGGATCTCGCGCGGGAACGCCTCGACGCGGGTGAACATGTCGCACGCGTCCTCGACGTCCGCGTAGACGAACGAGAGCGAGCAGCCCCCGAGGAGCACCGTGGTGACCCCGTGTCGGACCGACTCGCCGAGCGACGGCGCGACCAGCACCTCGCCGTCGTAGTGGGTGTGGTTGTCGACGAAGCCGGGCATCACCCACTGGCCGCTCACGTCGATCACGCGCGCGCTCGGATCGGTGATCGGGTCGCGACTGATCGCCGCGACCTTGCCGTCCCGCACCAGCACGTTGCCGACGAAGCGCGGTCCGCCGGTGCCATCGAAGATCGTACCGCCGTTCAGGAGGATCGAGGTCATGACGAGCGCCTTTCGCAGCGCCGAAGCGCGAGCGACGAGCGTACGGGCCCAGCGCCGCGCGCGCGAGCCCGAAGGCGCTCGGCTACTCGGCGACGGTGAACTGAGCGAACGGCAGGAGCTCGTACCCGCGCTCGGTCGGGTCGACGAACCGCTCGCCCTCGCTCACCAGCATCGCACCCGGGGGCTCCGCGCGTGAGGTCGCGACCTCGAACCAGATGTTCACCTGTCCGCAGGCGTCGCGCGCCGCGACCGCGATCTCGAGGGGTTGGAGCCCCGCCGGGACACTCAGCTCGGCCTCGATTCCTTCGACATCCTCCGCGGGTCGCAGGGCGAGCAGCGTTGGTGCAAGCGCGTGCGGTACCGCGTCGGTACGCACCTCGCCCTCGAAGCGGTACTCCACCCGCTCGTACAAAGGGGTGATGAACGCGTCGGGCCCCTCCGACGCCGGAAACGTCGAGGCTCGGAACACGCCGCGCTCTCCGGGTCCGAGGCAGGCGACAGACTCGGCAGCACCGACGTCGTAGGGCGGCGCATAGATCCGATGGACCCGAGCTTCGCGTGCTCCGTCGATCCGCAGCGTCCCCATCAGAGTGCACACCACATCGCCGCTCACGTTTTCCAGATCTCCCCAGAAGTCGTCGCGCGACACCCCTCCCGGATCGTGGCTACCCCCTAAGCTCCGCAGCACGAGCGGTCCACCGGTGCGGACGAATCGCGCAGTCGGCCACGCGCTGAGGACGCCGTCGGGTCCCACGGTCCACGTGCCGCACGGCCCCGCATCCGGAACGGCCGCGTCGCGCGGTGCTTCGAACGACTGGTGACAGCCGACGAGCAGCACCCACGACCACAGCCACGCGTTCCTCACCATGCGGCCGAGTGTGCGAGCGCCCCCTCGCGGCGTCGAGGCGCACGCGCTCATGTCATCTCTGCCATGCTCGCGCCGTGTCCTTTGCCCGCGATGTCCGCTTCGCCTCGGCGCTGCTCCTCGGGAGCGTGCTCGCGGCGGGCTTCGCGGTCGGCGTCCGCGCGGCGATCGACGGCACGTTCGCGCTCGCGCTCGGGAGTGGAAACGTGCTCGAGGCCTTCCGCGGACTGCCCCTCTGGGCCCGCGCCGTGGCGCCACCGACGGGCGCGCTGATGGGCGGCGTGGTCGCGTGGTGGGCCAGTCGTCGACTCCCCGAGAGCCACGGCGTCGCCGACGTGATGGAGGCGCTGGTGCTCGGCCGAGGTCGCGTCTCGCTGCGCACCGCGCTCGCGAAGTCGCTCGCCTCGTTCCTCGCGATCGTCGGCGGCGGATCGCTCGGCCGCGAGGGACCGCTCATCCAGGTCGGCGCCGCGCTCGCGGGCAACCTCGGCGCGATGCTCGGCGTCGATCCGATGCGGCGCCGCATCCTCTTCGCCGCGGGCGCCGCGGCGGGCTTCGCGGCCGCGTACAACACCCCGATCGCGGCGACGCTCTTCGTGCTCGAGGTGATGGCGGGCGTGATCACGGTCGAGCTCGCGGTTCCTGTGTTCTGTGCGGCCGCAATCGCCACGTTCGTCGCTCGGTACGCGCTCGGCGACGCGCCGCTCTACGGCGCGCGCGACGCCGCGCTCTTCACCAGCGGCCAGCGCCTCGCGGCCATCTTCCTCGGGCCGCTGGGAGGTCTCGTGGGCGTGGCGTTCATGCGCTTGCTCGCGCAGAGCGAGCAGCTCTTCGTGCGCCTCGTGCCGCGCTCGCGTCCGCTTCGCGCTGCGCTCGGCGGCGCGGTCGTCGGAGGCTTGGCGATGGCGCTGCCCGAGATCACGGGCAACGGTGCGGAGGCGATCCGCGAGATGCTCGATGGCCGGGTACTGGGCCTGACGTTCTTCGCGCTGCTCTTGGCCAAGCCGCTCGCGACCGCGGCATCGGTCGGCTCGGGCAGCTCGGGCGGCGTGTTCACTCCGTCGATGTTCATCGGCGCGGCGCTGGGGGCGGGCCTCGCTTCGCTCTTCCTCGGAGGCGGCGCGAGCGAGCACCCGGTGATCGGGGCGTACGCGCTCCTGGGCTTGGCCGCGGTCGTGGCGGCGACCACCCACGCACCGCTCCTCGCGACCGTGCTCGCCTTCGAGATGAGCGGCGACTACGCGCTCGTGCTCCCGCTGCTCGCGGTGACGGCGCTCGCGGCGGGCACGGCGCGCCTCTTGCGCGTCGACTCGCTCTACGCGGCGGAGATCCGCCGCAAGGGCATCGTGTGGGAGGGCTCGATCGGGAGCCGCATCGCCCGCGCGGTGCGGGCGCGCGACGTGCTCGAGCCAGCGCTCATCGTCGATGGCTCACGCAGCGGCCTGGCGGTGAAGCGCGAGCTCGATCGCCACGAGGCGCGCGTCGCGTACGCCGTCGGCGAGCCGATCCGCGCGTTCGATCTGCGCAGCGCGCCGCTCGCGGGCGAGACCAGCCTCGCGGAGGCGGGTGGGATCATCGAGCCGCTCGGCCTCGACGACGACTTGCCCACGATGACCGAGCGCTTGTGGTCGATGCCCTGGGGCGAGCTGCCGGTGCGCGACGGCGACGGGCGCATCGCCGGCATCGTGACCCGCCGCGGCCTGCTCGGCGCGCTCGATCGCGAGCTGCTCTCGCGCGATCTGCTGCTCACCCGCATGGTCTTCGAGGGCGGCGACCGGGCCGCGATGGTCGAGCTGCCGCCCGGCTCGGCGGTCGCGGTGGTGCCGGCGCCGCCCGATCGGATCGGCGCCGCGATGGACGTGCTCGCCGTGCGCCGCGAGCACGGCGTGTGGATCCTCGGCGTACGCGCCGCGGGCTCGCGCGGGGTGTGGGTCGATCCGCTGGACATCGAGCGCGTGGACGCGGGCGCGAGCTGGCTGGTGCTCGGCGCACGCGAGGCCATCGAGCGCATCGGTGGCGACGTCCGCTGAGCCTCCTTCTCGGACGACGAGCTCAGCGCCCGAGCTGCTCGACGAGGCGATCGAAGACCACGCGGATGCGGCGGCTGGTGTGCAGCTCGCGGTGCGCGGTGATCCACAGCGGCACCGGGATCGCGGGGAAGTCGGGCAGCACCCGGGTCACCTGAGGCTCGGCGTCGCCCACCTCGTCCATCACGATGCAGATGCCCAACCCTCGCTTGCACATCTCCCACTGCACCAGGTGGCTGGGCGACACGATGCGGAAGTTCGCGGCGGTCAGCGGCGCGCCCATCTTCGTGAGCCAGTCGATCATGATCGGGCTGCGATCGAACGCGAAGAAGTCGGCGCGTGACAGCGCGCTCGGTCCGTCGATCGGTCCGACGCGCGACAGATACGCCGGCGACGCGTAGAGGCGCGCCTGGGCGACGCCGACCTTCTTGCCCACCAGGTCGGGCTGCTCGGGCTGGACGTTGCGCACCGCGATGTCGGCCTCGCGACGGATCAGGTCGCGCACCGTGTTCGACGCGACGATCTCGAGCTCGATGCCGGGGTGCTCGGCGCGGATGCTCGCGATCACCGGCGGCAGCAGGAAGGCGGAGATCAGCTCGCTCGCGGTGATGCTCACGGGCCCTTCGATGCTCGCCGACTGACCGGTGGCCGAGAGCGAGAGGCGGCCCGCGGCCTCGCCCATCTGCCGCGCGTGCTCCATCAGCCCGAGCCCCGCCTCGGTGAGCTCGAGGCTGCTGCCGACCCGCGAGAAGAGGAGCACGTCGAGCTCCTCCTCCAGCGCCGCGACCTGCCTTCCCAGCGTGGGCTGCGTCATCCCCAGCGCCTTCGCCGCCGCAGAAAACGAGCCTTCTTCCGCGGTCACCAGGAAGGCGCGGACCCGGTTCCAGTCGAAGCGAACGGTCCGCCAGTCCATGCAGGAACGCATACCACGACTGCGAACAACGTCGTCGCAGGGCTCGGCTCGAACCCCTAGACCATCGGTGTCGGTCGCACGTCGCGGCCCCCAACGAAAGGAACGTCATGCCGAGCACCTCCACCCATCCCGTCCGCCGCGTCTGCATCGTCGGTGCCTCCGGCAAGCTCGGGCAGTACATGATCCAGCACGCGCTCGACCGGGGCTACGAGGTCGTGGGCGTCTGCCGCCCCGAGAGCGTCGGCAAGCTCGCGCGCTTCGGCGATCGCATCACCGTGATGCCCGGTCGCACCGACGACCGCGAGGTCATCCAGCGCGCGGTCGCGGGCTGCGACGGCGTGCTCGTCGTGCTCGTGCCCTGGGGCATCCAGAACTACTCGTCGGGCACGGCGCAGGCGGTGCTCGACTTCGCCGAGCCGCACGCGCGCCTGATCTTCTCCTGCGGCTGGCACATCACCCGCGATGGTCTGGACCGCTACTCGATGCTGCTGCGCTTCATCGTCTGGGCGTTCGGCGGGCTGGCGCGCTTCTTCCGCTTCGCGGATCTGAACGATCAGGTGGAGGCGACCCGCCGCATCTTCGCGAGCGATCGCGCGTGGACCGTGGTGCGCGGCAGCGATCTGGAAGAAGGCGAGAGCCAGGGCCTGCCCGTGTGGGCCGAGCACGTCGGCGATCCGGTGCTCGCGAGCAACCTGACCCGCCGCATCGACTTCGCGCTCTTCATGGTCGCCGCGCTCACCGACGACGCGCTGGTGCAGCAGGCGCCCGCGATCGTGGGCCGCGCGACGGAGTCCGCGAAGCTCCACGCCCACCCCGCGCTGCTCGAGGCCACCGCGAAGTGAATTGCCGTCGGTGTATCGGCGGCTCTTCCCGCGCAGCGATACGGGGCGGAGACTCCATCGGGATTCACTCCCGATGGAGGGGGCCGTGTATCGGCCCCGGGAAACTGAGCATCTCCATCGGCCAGCGCATGCGTTCGACGACGCCGAAGGTGCGGTGCAGAGTCGGCGCATGCGCGCGCTGCTCGTCTCGCTCCTTCTCGTCTCCGTCGGCTGCGGAGGCTCGATCCGCGTCGTGGTGCTCGACGATGAAGGCGGGCTGCTCGAGCTCGAGGGCGACGACGACGCGGCGCACGAGGCCGCGATCGCGCACATGGCCCAGCACTGCGGCGGCGAGGACTACCGGGTGGTCTTCGACGGCGAGGCCACCGTACGCGTCGGCGAGAGCGACGCCGCCCCGAGCGCGAGCGAGTCCGCCCGACGCATGGCCCTGCCCTCGGATCTCCCGGGCGCCGTCGAGAACGCCGGCACCGAGCCCACCGGCGGCAGCAGCCTCGACACCGACGGCAACCTCCGCATGGCCAGCGCAGACGACGGCGAGCGCGAGCGCAGCGTGAGCTTCGATCGCCGCCGCCGCCTCGAGTACGAGTGCGAAGCGGAAGCCGACGGCGAGATCGACGAAGACGGCGACGGCGTCATCGATCGCTGAGGTCGTCGGCCAGCGCCATGGCCGCGTCACGTTTCGGAGTCGGGTTCGTCCTTGGACTCGGTGCGCACTGCGACAGGCTCCTCGGTGCCGGATGCGAGGGTTGCCCGCGCCTTCTGCTCGCGCCACTCGGCGGAGCGTTCGGCGAACGCCTTCCAGTAAGCCGAGCCCCGATCCGCGAGCTCGTCGAGACATGGGTTGCCATCCAGATCGACGAGCTGCACCTCCTTGCACACGATGGTCAGCCTGGGCGCGCGGGATTGGACGAGGACGGCGTCGAGCAGCTCCTCCCCCAGCGCCGCCGAGCGAAGCACGTGGGCCGAGTAGATCGTCGTCCGGACCCACTCGAAGCTCGCGAGCGTCTCGCTGAACGACAGTGATTCGAGACGCACCGCATTCATCCGCTGGCTGAGGACCGCATCCGCCCGCGCCCCGAGCACTCCCCGCACGAGGAGCCGCAGGCGCATGTCGATATGCGGCACCCACAGGTCCAGCCGCAAGAGCCGAGGCTCGTCGAATGCACCCCGCTCGATCACTGTGTCGTGGAGGTACGGCAGGTGCCGCACCTCCACATCCGGCGGCCTCAGCGTCCAGTTGTCCTCCGCCAAGACAACGTCCGATTTCTCTTTGGTGGAGGTCATGCGTCCATAGCTCGCATCGTAGGCCCGTGACTTCTCCGACTCCACTGCCGAACCATGCTCTGGCTCTCCATCGTCTCGGTCGTCGACGTGCCCACCTCCGCGTCAGACATGTCGACGACCGCGGATGCCCGCGGTCTCGGCGACGGAGGTCGGAGGTGGTCCGCGAAGCCCGAGCTCTTCCAGGTGGAAGTGCGCGGCCGTCCCGGCTGAGGAGCGCCTAGGAGCGCGGTCGACCGCCGGCGCGGACGAACGGTGGCGCGCGTGAACCCGATCGCCGCGTCGCCTCGGACACGCATGCGTAGCCGAGGCCGACAGGCGAGATCGACGAAGACTGGGATGGCGTCAGCGACCGATGAACGATCGGAGCACCGCCGTCACAGAGATCAGTCTTCGACGCGAAGCACCAACCCCGCGGGCGGACTGGTCACCCCGAACGACGAGGCGCCCCAGCAGCTGACGGTGCCGTTCGTTCGCTCGCCGCAGATCGACTGACCGAAGGCCGACAGCTCGATGAATGTCCCGCTGGGCGGCGTGCTCTGGCCGTACGTGTTGCTGCCCCAGCACGTGACGAGCCCATTGGTGCGCGCCGCACACGCGAACCCGTTGCCGGTCGCGATCTCGTTCCAGTCCGTGCCGGTCGGCGGCGTGAGCGAGTTGCCCCAACACACGATGCTCCGATCGGTACGGATGCCGCAGCCGCCCCCACCGAGGGAGATCTGTCCGAACGTGTCCGCGAAGGACGGCTCGAGCGGCGGCGAGCCCGTCGACGAGAGGTTCCAACAATCCACGTGGAACTCGTCGTCGATCGCACACACCGTACTCTGATCGCTCATCGCGATGTCGATGTAGTTGCCGACATAGGTGCCCGAGTACTGGCCCCAGCAGCGCACGTCACCGTCGTCACGGATGGCGCATGCAGCGAGGCGCCCCGCTGCGATGCCCACGTAATTCCCCGTCGGCGCCGACGTGAAGCGTCCCCACGACCGCAAGGTCCCCGCCGTCGTGATGCCACTACCGAAGTCTTGCGAGACGACGACTGCCTCGAACGTCACGCCCACGGGCGGGGTGAGGTTGTAGGCAGAGCCCGTTCCCCAGCACACCGCTGTCCCATCTGGGCGAATGCCGCAGGCGCTTCCATCCTGGATGGCGATCGTCTTCTCTTCGTCGCACGCAACCACCAACGCGAACACGCAGGCCATCAGCCAACCAATTCGTCGAGTACCCATCACTGACCTCCCTAGCCCGAGCCCCTAGCTCGAGCGCCCGCGGATACTCACGAAGGAAGCGCGCCACGTCAAGCACGAGCGAACGTCGTCTGTCAGTTCGGTCGGAGGCGCTCCGTCTCCGGGCGCATGAGCGAGAACGACGCTTGGAAGGCGCAGGCGGCCATCGACGGCGGGGCG
>CAYZQM010000151.1:5721-16678 GCA_964480175.1 uncultured Sandaracinaceae bacterium | reverse complement strand
GCGCTCGCTGCACGGGCCGGTCTCGATCGCGGTGGTCGGCGGCGGTGAGGTGCGCTGCGACGCGGACGGAGGCAGCGGGCACGCGCCGCACGTCACGCTGAGCACGCCCGGCGAGTACGCGGTGCACGTCGGTGCGCTCGCCGCCGCGGCCGACTTCGCCTACGAGCTGCAGATCACGCCCGCGACCACCGGCGCCGCGACGAGCGCATCGAGCAGCACGCGCATCGGGGTGACGGTCACGTCCGAGCCGAGCGGCGCGTCGGTGCGCACCGTCGAGGGCGAGGTGCTCGGCACCACGCCCGCGATGTTCGTGCTGCCCGTCTCGGCCGACGAGATGGGCCGCGAGCGCCGCTTCGTCGTCGAGCTCGCGGGCTACGAGCGCGCCGAGGTCTCTGGGCGCTTGGTGGGCGGGAGCATGGTGCTGCACGCGAACCTCACGCCCGGTGGCGCCGTGGTCGCGGTGAACAGCGCGCCGCCCGACGTGAGCCCGGTGCCCGCGTCGCCCGGCGGCGCAGGCGTCGGCTCGATCCTCGACACGTCGGTCTCCGTCGAGCGGCCGATCCGCGACTACCGCACCACGACGGCCGCGTTCGATGTCGCGGGCGCGTGCACGATCGCGGCGGTCACCGTGGGCCTCGACGTCGAGCACAGCTACGTCGGCGATCTGCGCATCTCGGTGACGGCGCCGAGCGGCGCCGAGGTGGTGCTGCGCGATCACACCGGCGCTGGCAACGCGCGCTTGGTCTCGAGCTACGACCACACCACGCTCCCCGCGCTCGCGTCGCTGCTCGGCCAGAGCGCCTCCGGTCGCTGGGAGGTGCGGGTGCGCGACGACGCAGGCGCCGACACCGGCACGTTCCACTCCGCGTCGCTGCGCATCAGCTGCCGCGAGACGACGGGCGCGAGCGCGCGCGGCAGCGCGACGGGCGGCAGCAGCAGCACGAGCACGAGCACCGGAAGCAGCCGCGGCGGCGGCAGCCGCGGCGGTAGTCGAGGGACCGGCGCGAGCCCCGGCGACGTGCTCGATCCGTGGCGCGGCGGCAGCGGCGTGGTCGGCGGGAGCGGCGTGGTCGGCGGGAGCGGCGTGGTCGGCGGGAGCACGGGCAGCGGGAGCACGGGCAGCGGGAGCACGGGCACCGGCACCAGCCCGGGTGTGACCTCGGGCGGCACGCGTACCAACGGCGGCGGGACCAGTCGAGTGATCGACGACCCGTTCTGAATCACCGCAAGCAGTCCGCCCCACCGACTCAGAGCCCACGCCCGAGCCCCGAGCCGGACTCAGAGTCCGCGCCCGAGCCCGAGCCCGCGCCCGCGCCCGTGCCCGACTCAGAGTCCGCGCCCGCGCCCGAGCCCGAGCCCGAGCCCGACTCAGAGTCCGAGCCCGACGACCGCGTCAGGTTCACGCTCACGGCTCGAGATCGAGAGCTCGAATCCGTAGATGCCCCCATCCGCCCGGTGCTCGGCCAACGCGCCTGCGCGCGGGCTGTGTCTTCCCCCTGGGGCTGCGCCCCAGACCCATCGCAAATCGTCGCTTCGCTCCTCAGGGGGAACCCCGGCCGAAGATCAGCCCGTACGTCGTCGAGCACGACCGGCGTGCTTCGTTGGGGCACGTCCTCGTGTTCCTCGTCGTCGCCTCCTCCACCATCGCGCGGTGAGACTCAGGGCAAACGCGGAAGCCGAAGCGAGTGGAGGACGCCGCACCTCCTCTTCTGATCTCCCCTCGGCGGCCCTCGGCGGTGAAACTCAGGGCACACCGAGGAAGGCGGAGCGAGATGCGAGAGGGTTCGCGTAGACCCTCACGCTGATGAGCGCTCACTTGTCGCTCTCGCACGCCGAGACACGAGAGTTCACCGCCGAGGGCCGCAGAGGGCCGCAGAGGCGTAGCGCGCGCACAGCGCGATCGGTCGTTTGTAGGCGCCTCTCCACGCGAGAACCGCGTCGAGAGCCGGTCGGACCCTCTCCTGATCATCCCGTACGTCGTCGAGCACGTCCGGCGTGAACGTGGTCGTGGTCGTGAACGACCACGACCACGCTCCCTTTCAAACCGCCGTTCACGTTCACGACCACGTTCAGGTTCACGTTCACGTTTGGAGATCTCGACCCGCCCGCATCTCGTCGGCCGTCGTCCTGATCTCACGCGCTGTCCTTCAGCGTCGACGCGCGTACCTTGGATTGCAGGTGTGCGACCCGACTACGACTGTCTCCGCTTCGTCGGGGACGCGTCCTCGTGTTCCTCGTCGTCGGTCGGCTCCAGCCGCGTCTCCTCGGTCGCTTCCTGCGTAGTCCGGGAGCCATTGAGCCCGAGATGCTCGCGCAGCAGCGCTGCGATGTGCTGTGTGCGCGGCGTGTAGTGGGGCGCACCCATGTTCGCGCGATGGGTCGCTCGGTCGGTGTGGACCACGAGATCGAGGTGGCCGACGACTCTCCGATTCTCCATATCGGGCACCGGCTCGACCTCGATGGAGCGCACGTCGCGACACGCGACCTGAAAGGCCCCGAACCAGGGGAGCGGCCGGTGTCTCGCCCGCAGTCGGCCCCCGGCCACCGCGATCGACCAGCGATCGAAGCGAGCGACCGCAGTCAGGTAGATGAGAAGGAGGCCCGCGGCGATGAACGGCGTGAGGCAGGGCCATGCATTGGGCGCACCCCAGAGGAACAGGCCGACGAACGCGTTCCAGAAGACGGCGAACTGGGTCATGAGTCGCGCGGCGTGAGCGAGGTCGTCGCGCACGCTGATCTCGATCGCGTCGCGCGGAGCGTCGTCGCGGTAGCTCGTCGCTCTCGGCTCGCGCGTGCGAGTGACCGTCAGCCCAGCGAAAGCATGGGAGGACCCATCGACGCGCGGCTCGTCATCACCCTTCACGTCGCCAGCCTACCCGTGCTCGAGCGACGGCATCCGCTGCCGTCACGCGCTTCGCTTCAGCGTCAGCGCGGGCACCTTGGATTGGAGCTGCTGCAGCGCCGCGCGGTCTTCTTTCATCACCTTGGCGATCAGCGGGATCGCCTTGCTGAGCTGCCAGCTCGTCGCGTCCTCGAGCGACACGTAGATCGCGACCATCGGCTTGCCGTCGCGCCGCACGATGCTGGCGCTCGCGCGCTTGAAGCCGAGGTCGCGGATGATCTTCCGGGTGTCCTTGCCGATCTTCTCCCGCTCCTGCTGCACCGCGGTCGGCACCTTCTCGCCGCGGGCTTCGGTCTTGAGGCGCCGCACCACGCCCATGAGCTGCGAGGCCGAGATGGTCTTGGCGAGCGCGCGCTGCGGCGGCAGATCGGTCCCAGCGATTCGCTCGTTCTTGGCGAGGATCTCCGCGGCCCTGCCCGCGCGCCCAGTCGCCTTCGCGTAGAGCGTGAGCGCGTAGCACTTCTCGATCCCCGTGCTCTTGGCGGTCTCGCGATCGAACGACCGGGCCACCATCAGGAACTTCTGCGCGGTGAAATGGGAGATGCCGAGCCGGTACTGCTCGATCACCGCCTTGATGTCCTTGAATCCAAGGAGCTCCTTGGTGGGCATCAAGAATCCAAGCAGGTGCCCGGTGTCCCAGAACGACCCCGCGCGCAGCGACTCTTGCTCGAGGAGGCGCTCGCTCACCCAGCGGGCGAGCGCTAGGCCGCTCAGCCCTGCCGGAGGGGTACTTGGATTCACGTTCACCCCTGGATTCACAGGCCCGCGCGGCGGGGTCACCACTACCGTGTCGACCGGCGCGGGCTTCGGCGGCGCGATGATGAGCCGGCCGTTCAGGAGGTTGCCCGCGAGGATGGGAGAAGGAGGTGTGACCTTCGGCATCGGAGGATGGTGCCCGGTGGAGATCGGGAATCCAAGTACCCCAGGTCGCGCCATCAGACCCGCGCCCGAGCCCGCGCCCGCTCAGGATCGATCGAGTGTCGCTGAAGAACGTGACGAACTACGTCCCGCACGTCTCTGCCACGGCAGCTGGCTGCGACGGTCGTGAACGTGATCGTGATCGTGAACGTGAACGTGAACGAATCAGTCGATCGCGCGGCTGATCGAAAGGCGTTCACGTCCACGAACGTCCACGACCACGTTCAGGTACGTTCAGGTTCACGTTCACGTTGGAGACGGGGCTCGCGGCTTTGCTCGGTCAGAGCTCGAGGGACTGCACCCACTCGATCGTCCGCGCCTCGCCGTCCGTCGAGCTCACGAGCGGCGCGTAGCCGAGCTCAGCCCGCGCGCGCTCGCCCGAGAAGTAGAAGTCCTCGCAGATCACGTAGCTGTGGAACGAGTGGAAGGGCACGTCGGCGCCCGTGAGGCGGTGGACGAGCTCCATGGCGCGCGCCAGCGCGCGGGTGCGGCGCCGTCCGAGATGAAAGCGCGGCATCGCCACGCCGCGGGCCGCCGCGTAGGGGCGCAGCCACGCGAAGTAGTTCGGCGCGTGCCCTTCGTTGATCAGGTACGCGCGCCCCGCGACGCGATCGCGGCTCGCGGGATCGGCGAGCGCGCCCGCGGCCAAGAGGTGACCGTGCACCACGTTGTCGACGTACACCACGTCGAAGCGAGCCCGACCGTCGCCGAGCAGAAACGGCACGGTGCCCTGCGAGAACGCGCGGAGGCTGGTGGGGATCGCGTGCGGATCGCCAGGCCCGTACACGTGCACCGGCCTCATCGAGACCGTGCGCATGCCGCCGGGATGGTCGGCGGCGAGCGCGATCTTCTCGCCCTCGATCTTGGTGCGCACGTAGTCGTGAATGGGACGCGCCGGATACGGGAGGGTCTCGTCGGCAAAGCGGACCGGCGTCTCGGAGAGCGCGACGTCCTCGGAGCTGGTGTACACGAGGTAGGGAACCGACAGCGACGCCGCGACCTCGCACACGTTGCGGGTGCCCTCGATGTTCACGGCGTCGATGCGCGCGTTGCGCTTCAAGCCGACGTCGACGACCGACGCGGTGTGAAAGACGGTGTGCGCGCCCGCGAGCGCGTCCTCCAGATCGCGCCGCGAGGTGATGTCGCCCTGCACCGCCAGCACCGGGATGGTCGTGCCCTCGAGCGGCGTGAACGGCGCGCGATCGAGCACGAGGATCTCGTCGAACGCGGGCCAGCGCGGATCGAGCGACGGGCCCGCGAGCAGCGCGACCAGGCGTCGACCGACGAAGCCAGCGCCGCCGATGACCACCGCGCGCTTCACGCGTCGCTCGCCTCGCTGCGCGCCGCTGCGCGACGGACCATCAGTCGTCGAGCCCCAAGAAGCTGCGGGTGCGGGGATCGGTCGGCGCCGCGAGGATGTCCTTCGGGTGGCCGTTCTCGATCACGTGCCCCTCGTAGAGCACCAGCACGCGGTTGGCGAGGCGCTCCGCGAAGCGCATCTCGTGGGTGACCATCACGAGCGTGAGCTTCTCGGTCTCGCGCAGGTGCTCGAGCAGCTCGGCGAGATCACCGACGCGCTGGGGATCGAGCGCGGAGGTGGGCTCGTCCATGAACAGGATCTTCGGGCTCATCGCGAGCGCGCGCGCGATGGCGCAGCGCTGCTGCTCACCGCCGGACATCATGCGGGGCATCGCCGTCTCACGGTGCGAGAGCCCGACTTTCTCCAGCAGCTCCTTCGCGTGCGCCTTGGCCTTCTCGAGCGGCTCCTTCTTCACCTGCACCGGCGCCTCGTAGACGTTCTCGAGCGCGCTCATGTGCGGGAAGAGATGCCACTGCTGAAAGACCATCCCCGACTCGAGCCGCAGGCGCTTGAGCTCGACGCGGTTGTGGTGCGACTCCCCCGGCTCGAGCTTCGCGTCGCCCACCCGGACCTTGCCACCGTGGAACGACTCGAGGCCGGTCATGCAGCGCAGGGCCGTGCTCTTGCCGCAGCCCGAGGGGCCGACCAGCGCGACGATCTCGCCCGGCTGGAGCTCGAAGGAGACCCCCTTGAGCACGGTGCGCTCGCCGTACTTCTTGACGAGGCCGTCGACCGCGATGATCGCGCCGCCGTTCTTGCCGCCTTCCATGTTCAGCTCTCTCCTTCGCGGGCCAGGCTGGCCTCGAGCCGCCTCGCCAGAAGCGAGAGCGGGTAGCTCATCGCCATGTAGAGGAGCGCGCACATGAGACCCGGGATGAGCCAGCTGCGCACCTCGACCGCGGTGATCGTCATGCGCTTGGTCAGCTCGACGACCGTGATGACCGACACGAGCGAGCTGTCCTTGAGGAGCGCGATGAAGTCGTTGGTCACGCCGGGCAGCGCGATGCGGAACGCCTGCGGCACGATGATGCGCCGCAGCGCGAGCATCTTGCTCATGCCGAGCACGGTCGCCGCCTCCATCTGCCCGGGCGGGATCGCCTGGATGCCAGCGCGGTAGATCTCGGCCTCGTACGAGGCGTAGTTCAACGCGAGCCCGAAGATGGCCGCGAGGAACGCGTCGTAGTCGATGCCCATCTCGATGCCGAGCGCGCGTCGCAGCGTCGGCATCAGCCCGTAGTAGAGGACGTAGAGCTGCAAGAGGACCGGGGTGCCGCGGAAGAGCTCGACGTAGCTCGTCGCGAGCCACGAGATCGGCTTGGGCCCGTAGAGACGACCGAGCGCCAGCACCAGCCCGAAGCCGATCGCCAGCAGCATCGCGAGCGCGCTGATCACGACGGTGACGAGCGCGCCTTGGAGAAAGAGCACCACGTGGTGCCCGGAGAAGCTCGCGCGCGAGTGCACCAGCAGCATCGCGTGGGTGTCCTCGTCGGTCCACGTGGCCAAGTGCTCTTCGCGCTCGTGATCGATCTCCCAGCGGGTGAGGATGCGGCGCAGCTCACCGCTCGCTGCGAGCGAGGCGATCGCGTCGTCGATGGCGTCGCGCAGATCCTCGTCACCCGGGCGGCAGGCGACGGCGTAGTAGCCCTCCGACACGTCGGCCGCGAGGCGCAGCGAGGGGCGGTTGAGGCCGTAGCGGGCCGCGATGATGTCGTCGAGCAACACCGCCTCGAGGCGCCCGCTCTCGAGATCCGAGTAGGGCTCTTCCACGCCCTCGTAGGTCACGACCTCGACGCCGCTCTCGTTCAAGAGCTCCCACGAGAGCGAGTTGGCCAGCGTGCCCACCCGGCGCCCGGTCAAGTCATCGAGGGAGTGGATGTCGTCGCCGCCGTTGCGGCGCACCACCAGCTGCGCGGAGAAGATGTAGTAGGGCCGGGTGAAGAGCACCGTGTCCGCGCGCGAGGGCGTGACCTCGAGGCCGTTCATCGCCACCTCGAACGAGCCACGCTCGAGCGAGGGCACCAGCGAGGACCAGTCGTTCTGCACGAACTCGGCCTCGACGCCGAGCTCCCGGGCGATCGCGTCGGCGAGCTCGACCTCGAAGCCGATCAAGCGCCCCGGGTTCTCGGGATCGTCGAAGACGTAGGGCTCGCCCCCTTGCAGATCGCCGCCCCAGCGCAAGATACCCGTCCTCCTCACCCGCTCGAGGCCCGTCTCTCGGGGTCCTCCGCCGCAGGAGAGGAGGAGCGCTGCGAGCAGCGTGAGGCAGGCGGCGTAGCCGAGGTGTCGAGCCATGCGGGCCGGGACCGTGCCACGGCGGACCCCCGGCTGGGAACGCCCGCCTTCGCGCCCGTCGCCAGCTCGACACCGATCTCTTGTTGCCGCGGGCGCTCCCACCCGGTAGTGCCCTCGCCCTTTTCCTTTCGGACCTCTGGACCCAGCGATGATCTCCACCGAGAAGCTCTCCCTCTCCTTCGGCAGCCGCGTTCTGTTCGAGAACGTCGACATCAAGTTCACCCCGGGGCACTGCTACGGGCTCATCGGGGCCAACGGCGCGGGCAAGTCCACGTTCCTCAAGTGCCTCTCCGGCGATCAGGAGCCCGGTTCGGGCAAGGTGGTGCTCGCCAAGGGGCAGCGCGTGAGCGTGCTGCGTCAGGATCACTTCGCGTACGACGACGAGCGGGCGATCGACGCGGTGATCATGGGCCACGCGCGCCTGATGCAGGTCCAGCGCGAGAAGGACGCGATCTACGCCAAGCCGGAGATGAGCGACGAGGACGGTGCGCGCGCGGCCGAGCTCGAGGGCGAGTACGGCGAGCTGGGCGGCTGGACCGCGGAGGCCGACGCCGCGACGCTGCTCAGCGCGCTGCAGATCAAGGGCGAGCGCCAGACCAAGCTGGTCAAGGAGCTCGACGACGGTGAGAAGGTGCGCGTGCTCTTGGCGCAGGCGCTCTTCGGCGAGCCCGACGTGCTCCTGCTCGACGAGCCGACCAACCACCTGGACGTCGACTCGATCCTCTGGCTCGAGAACTTCCTCATCGACTTCAAGAACACCGTCATCGTCGTCTCCCACGACCGGCACTTCTTGGACAAGGTCTGCTCCCACATCGCGGACGTCGACTTCCAGAAGGTGACCCTGTTCAGCGGCAACTACACCTTCTGGTACGAGTCGAGCCAGCTCGCGCTGCGCCAGCGCCAAGAGGCGAACAAGAAGAAGGAGGACAAGATCAAGGAGCTCAAGGCCTTCGTCGCGCGCTTCTCCGCGAACGCCAGCAAGTCGCGGCAGGCGAGCTCACGCAAGAGCCAGCTCGACAAGATCACCCTCGAGGACATCAAGCCGAGCTCGCGGAAGTACCCCTACGTGGTCTTCGACACCCAGCGGGAGCTGGGCCGCGAGGTGCTCTTCGTCGAGGGGCTGACCAAGACCCTCGATGGCGAGCTGCTCTTCGAGGACCTCAGCTTCTCGCTCTCGCGCGGCGAGAAGCTCGCGCTCGCCGGCAGCGACGTCGCCACGTCCACGCTCATGCAGGTCCTCGCAGGCGAGCTGAAGCCCGACGCGGGCGAGGTGCGCTGGGGCCGCACCGCGAACGTCGGCTACTTCCCCAAGGACAACGATCGGTACTTCGACAAGCCGCTGAACCTCATCGAGTGGATGCGGCAGTTCTCCGAGGATCAGGACGAGAACTTCGTGCGGAGCTTCCTCGGGCGGATGCTCTTCTCCGGCGAGGAGTCCAAGAAGGCCGCGACCGTGCTCTCCGGCGGCGAGAAGGTGCGCTGCATGCTCGCGCGCCTGATGCTCGGCGATCCCAACGTCCTCATCCTCGACGGTCCGACCAACCACCTCGATCTCGAGTCGATCACCGCGCTCAACAACGGGCTCCTGAAGTTCACCGGGAGCCTCATCGTGAGCAGCCACGACGTGCAGTTCGTCGACTCGCTCGTCACCCGGGTCATCGAGCTCTCCGGCGAGAAGTTCTACGACCTCTACATGACCTACGAGCAGTACCTCGAGGACCCCGCGCGCCTCGAGCGCCTGGGCCGCACCGAAGCCTGAATCACCTCAGAGACGCGGCCGTGGCCGTGGCGTTCCTGGTGATGCTCGCGGTCACGGTCGTGACGCGGTCGCGGTCGTGGTCGCGGTCGTGGTCGTGGTCGTGGTCGTGGTCGTGGTCGTGGTCGTGAACGTGGTCGTGAACGATTCAGTCGATCGCGCGGCTGATTGAAGAGACGTTCACGTTCACGACCACGTTCACGTTCACGATCGAGATCGAGTTCGAGGTCGACATCGAGATCCTGAGATCGAATCCGTGGATGCCCCCATCCGCCCGGTCCTCGCCCTTCGGGCTGCGGGCGGGCTGTTCCCCCAAATCGTCGCTTCGCTCCTCAGGGGGAACCCCGGCCGAAGATCAGCCTGCGGATCGTCGCGCACGATCGCCTTGGGTCGACGTGCGCACGCCGACGTGTTGCGCCGAGTGCTGGGGCTGCTCGCTTCGCTGGCGCAGATCACGGGTTGTCTCGTAGCCTCGCGGCGCCGCGATGCGACACACGCTCGAGATCCTCATGCTCATCCTCGCCGTCGGCTCGGCGGTGGCGATCGCGGCCAAGCGGGTGGGCATCCCCTACAACGTCGCGCTGGTGCTGGTGGGGCTCTCCCTCGTGCTCTTGCGCGTGCTGCCCGCAGAGCCGCTCAACGCCGAGCTCATCCTGATCGGCGTCTTGCCGGTCCTCGTGTTCGAAGGCGCGCTCTTCGCGAACCTCGATCACCTCCGCGACGCGCGAAACCCCATCCTCACCCTGGCGATCCCCGGGGTCGCGCTCTCGCTCTTCGCGACCGCGGCGGTCGCGACCTGGGTCCTCGATCTCCCCTTCACCATCGCGCTCGTGCTCGGCGCGCTCCTGGCGATCACGGACACGGTGAGCGTGCTGCTCGCGTTCCGCGCGGTGCGCGTCCCGGAGCGGCTCGCGGCCATCATGGAGGGCGAGAGCCTCTTCAACGACGGCACCGCGCTCGTGCTGGTGACCACCACCGCGACCATCGCGGCGGGCGCCGACGCGGACGCGCTGACCATCGCGCGCTCGCTGCTCGTCGCGATCCTCGGCGGTGGCCTCTTCGGGATGGCGTTCGCCACGCTCGGCGCGGCGGCGCTCCGCGCCACCCCGGATCACCTCACCGCGGTGCTGGTCACCATCGTCGTGGTCTTCGGCGCCTCGCTCCTCTCGGAGGGACTGCACGCCTCGCCCGTGATCGCGGTGGTGATCGTGGGCCTCGTGCTGGGACGCGCCGCGCGCCGCTACCTCCCGCCTTCGCGGGTGCTCGCCCTCCGCGGCTTCTGGGAGACGATCGGCTTCGCGATCAACGTGTTCGTGTTCTTGCTCGTGGGCATGCAGATCGACGCCGTCGCGCTCTACGAGGAGGCCCCGGTGATCCTCTTGGCGCTCGCGGCGCTGCACATCGGGCGCCTCGTGGCGGTCTTCGGAGGCTTCGGCGCGCTCCGCCTCGCGACCGGCGAGCGCATCCCGCCGCGCTGGAAGTACACGATGGTGTTCGGGAACATCAAGGGCGCGCTCTCGATGGCCGCGGTGCTCGCGCTGCCCGACGAGACACCGTTCAAGAACCGCCTCGTCGCGATCGTGTTCGGCGTGACCTTCGTGACGTTGGTCTGCCAGGCCCTGCCCTTCGCGCGCTTCCTGCGGTGGCTCGAGCTGACGAAGGGCTCGGACCCCGAGGTCGGCGCCGCGCGGGCGCGCTTGATCGCGGCGCGGCGAGGGCAGCTCGAGCC
>CAYZQM010000151.1:4737-5711 GCA_964480175.1 uncultured Sandaracinaceae bacterium | reverse complement strand
CGCGCACGCCGAGAAGAAGGCGGCGCTCCAGCGCGACGCGCTCGACGCCGACCGACGCATGCGCAACGCGGAGATCGGCGCAGGGGATGGCCGCGCGGTGGACGCGCACGTGGACGCCGCGGTGCTCGACGCGCAGCGCGGTGCCCTGGTCGACGCCGCGCAGCGCGGGGTGCTCGACGCAGACGCCGCGTCCGACCTGCTCGAGGCGCTCGACGAGCGGGTGCTCGCGCTACGGGACGATCATGACTGAAGCGCTCGCCGAGACGAGCGCGAGGACGAGCGAGAGGACGAGGCAGCCATGCGGGTGATCATCGTAGGCGGCGGTCTCGCCGGCACCAACCTCGCGCACTCGCTGGGGCGCGCGGGCCACACCGTGACCCTCGTCGATCGCGATCCCGTCGTCGCGGCGCGCGGCTTCACCGAGCACGGCCTCGTGGTCATCGCCGGCGACGGCACCGACCCGCGGGTGCTCGCGGACGCGGACGTCGCGAGCGCCGACGTCGTCGCGGCGATGCTGCGGCGAGACGCCGACAACCTCGCGGTCGCGGCGATCGCGCGGAGCCAAGGCACCAAGCGGATCCTGGTGCGCCTCCGCGATCCGGCGTACCGGAGCATCTACCTGGGCGCAGGCATCGATCAGGTCTTCGGCGAGATCGAGACGATGGTCGGCGCGCTCGGTACGGCGATCGAGTACCCCCGGGTCAGCCACTCGATGGTGCTGGGCAGCGGCGCCTCGATCGCGTTCGAGATCGTGATCCCCGAAGGGGCGGACGTGGCCGGCCGCACGGTGCGCGACGTAGGGAGCTCGAAGGGCTTTCCCCGCGGAGCGGTGATCGCGGGGATCGCGGACGACCAAGGGAGCATCACCGCGCCCCGAGGCGACTCGGTCATCTTCGGCGGACGCCCGATGCTGGTCGTCGCCCGCCGCGAGGACGTGCGGGGTACCATCGATCTGCTGACCGCGCAGGGTTCGG
>CAYZQM010000151.1:0-4727 GCA_964480175.1 uncultured Sandaracinaceae bacterium | reverse complement strand
ACCTCGGAATGAGCCGACCCGCCGGGGTGTCTGGACGGCCCACGCGCCCGCGCCGCGCGGCCCGCGCCCCTCGCCCCCGTGTTGACGGGCCGGGGGGCACACAGTAGAACGCGCGCCCCCGACGGCAGAACCCCGTTTTTGCGCGGCTTTTCCGCGCCGGGGCGCTCGCTTCACGGCGGGCGAGGTAGCCCAGGCGATCCCCATGCATCTTCTCTCCGCCCTTCACGCGCTCCTGCTCGACGGCATCCTGCTCCAGCCCGACGTCACCGCGGCCGCAGGTGATGCGGCGTCCGGTGGCGCCAGCGGCGGCGGCATGGGCTGCGGGATGCAGATGGGGATGATGGCGGCGATCTTCGCCCTCACCTATTTCCTGCTCCTGCGCCCCGAGCGTCAGCGCCAGCAGGAGGCCGACAAGCTCCAGTCGAGCCTGAAGGTCGGGATGAAGGTGCGCACGACGAGCGGGATCCTCGGCGAGATCCTGCGGCTCAACGACGACAACCGATCGGTGATGCTCGGCGTCGCCGACAAGGTGAAGCTCAACATCCTGCGGGCGAACATCGCCGGACCGGATGTCGAGCCCGAGAAGGCCCCCGCTGCCGGGGACAAGTCCAGCGACAAGGGCAGCGCGTCCAGCGCTGGCGAAGAGAAGAAGGCATGACGCGCCCTCCGCGTCGGCTCTGAGAGAGGACCCATGGATCGGGGTTGGTACGCTCGTTTTGGTCTGATCATCGTCGCCATCGTGGCGGCTTGGTTCGCGCTTTGGCCCTCCATCCCCGAGGGAGGCGCCATCCCTGGCGCGCCCGACTGGGTGCGCAGCGCCTTCCGCAACCGCATCGCGCCCGGCCTGGACATCCAGGGCGGCATGCGGCTGATGTACGAGGTGGAGATCGACGAGGCGATCTCCGCCCGTCGTGATCTGCGGGCGCAGCAGCTGCTCGAGCGGCTCTGCCTCTCGCTCGAGATCTGCGAGGACGGCGAGCCCGCCACCGACGAGCAGCTCGGCGAGACCCGCGAGCACGTCACCACCGAGCGCCTCCGCAACGACCCGCGCGCGTTCCGTGTGGTGTTCGAGGACGAGGGCGAGGTCGACTCGCTCGATCGCGACATGATCAACGGCTTCGATCTCCGCGAGGTCAACACGGCGGGTGGCGTCGTGACCCTCGAGCTCCGCGACGAGGCGGTCGATCGCCTCCGCGAGACCTCGGTCGAGCAGGCCCGCGAGACCATCGCCAACCGGATCGACGAGATGGGCGTGCGCGAGGCCTCGGTGATGGCGCGCGACACCAACATCGTCGTCGAGATCCCCGGCGCGGGCGAGGACACCTTCGAGGAGATCCGCGAGATCATCGCCCGCACCGCGCGCCTCGAGTTCTTGGTGGTCGACGATCTGAGCGACTACGTCGGCGGCCTGACCGGGCTGCCCTCGGGCATCACCCGCGCGACCGAGTCGGTGCGCGCCGGCGAGGATCACCCGAACACCACCACCACGTACCTCGTGGCGAGCGGTGACTTCGTGGTGCTCACGCCCACCGAAGAGGGCGTCGAGGGCGAGGTCGTCGCCGGCACCGCGACCCGCATCGAGCGCGACGAGAGCGGCATCCACCTCGTCGAGTTCCGCCCCACCGAGGGCGACCCCGTCGTCTACCACGACGGCGAGGTGTCCGAGGTCTACGACGCCCGCAGCTGGCTCCAGCGCTACCTCGACGGGCTCGAGGAGGCGGGCTCGTTCCCCGAGGAGCGTCAGCTCGTCGTGGGTCTCGCCGACACCGGCGAGTACGACGAAGAGGCGGCCGACAGCGTCCACACGAACACCTGGCGCACGTACCTCCTGCACCGCCGCACCGAGGTGACCGGCGACGCGATCGAGGACGCCGCGGTCGCCTTCGACCAGCAGGACGGCAGCCCCTACGTCTCGCTCACGTTCAACTCCGCGGGTGCCCGCGCGTTCGACACCCTCACCGGCGACAACGTGATGCGCCGCATGGCCATCGTGCTCGACAACCGCGTCGAGAGCGCCCCGGTGATCAACCAGCGCATCGGCGGCGGCCGCGCGCAGATCACGCTGGGCGGCTTCCGCCCCGTGCCCGAGCTGCTCGAGGACGCGAACCAGCTCGTGGTCGTGCTCCGCGCCGGCGCCCTGCCCGCGCCGATCACCCCCTCGAACGAGCAGCTGATCGGCCCGACGCTGGGCCGCGACTCGGTCAATCAGGGCCTCTGGGGCGCGCTGATGGGCATCATCTTCGTGCTGCTCATCATGGGCGTGTACTACGAGGTCGGTGGGCTCGTCGCGAACACGATGGTCCTCTTCAACGTGCTCTTCCTGCTCTCGGTCCTCGCGGCGTTCGGCGGCACGCTGACGCTGCCTGGCATCGCGGGCATCGCGCTCACGGTCGGTATGGCCGTCGACGCGAACGTCCTGATCAACGAGCGCATCCGCGAGGAGCTGCGTCAGGGCAAGACGCCCCGCACCGCGGTGGAGCTCGGCTTCGATCGCGCCTTCTGGTCCATCTTCGACAGCCAGATCACCACCTTCATCGCCGGCGTCGTGCTCTTCCAGTACGGCACGGGCCCCATCCGCGGCTTCGCGGTGACCCTGATGATCGGCATCGGTAGCTCGCTCTTCACCGGCTACTTCTGCTCGAAGGTCTTGTTCGACTGGATCGTCCGCGGGCTCAAGGTCCGCAAGCTCCGGGTCGGTTGAGGTAGCCATGGAAATCGTCAAGCCCGGATCCCAGTTCGACTTCATGAAGTGGCGCCGCATCTGCGGCGCCGCGTCCGCCCTGCTCTGCCTCGCGGCGATCGGCTCGCTCTTCTGGCCTGGCCTCAACTTCGGCGTCGACTTCGCCGGCGGCACCGAGGTGCAGCTGCACTTCGAGGGCGACGTCTCCAGCGCCGAGCTGCGCACCGAGCTCACCGAGCTCGGCTACTCGAACCCCGACGTCATCGAGGTCCAGGGCCAGGACAACGCGTACATCATCCGCCTGCGCGAGATCTCGAACCTGCCCGCGGACATCGAGGAGCAGGTCGCCGCTGCCATCGAGGGCTCGATCGAGCCGGAGATCGTCTCGCTGCGCGTCTCGCCCGGCGGCGACCGGGTGAGCGTGCGCTTCGACGGAGCCGTCGATCCGACCGCGATCGAGACCGCCCTCGCGAGCGTCGAGCTCGAGGTCCGCGGCGACGTCCGCCGCTTCGGTCCCGAGTCGGATCACCACTACGAGGCCGACCTCGTGGGCGTGGCGGATCAGCTGATCGCAGAGCTCCGCGACAACCTCGGCGAGCGCGGCCCTGCCGCCGCGGATCGCGTCGAGTGGGTCGGTCCCCGCGCCGGTCGGCAGCTGCAGGTCTCGGCCTTCTGGGCGCTGCTCTACACCATCGCGTTCATCATGGTGTACGTCGCCTTCCGCTTCGACGTGCGCTTCGCGCCCGGCGGCATCATCGCGCTGCTCCACGACGCCATCCTCGTCGTGTTCGTCTTCGCGCTGACCCGCCGCGAGTTCAACATCACCACGGTCGCGTCGCTGCTCACGATCGTCGGTTACTCCATCAACGACACGATCGTCGTCTACGACCGCATCCGCGAGAACATGGCGCGCCACCGCGACATGGGCCTCAAGACCCTGATCAACAAGAGCCTCTCCGAGACGCTCTCGCGCACGGTGATGACGGCCGCGACCACGATCGTCGCGATGCTCGCGTTCTTCATCTGGGGCACCAGCGTGATCAAGGACATCGCGTTCGCCCTGACCGTCGGCATCGCGATCGGCACGTACTCGTCGGTGTTCATCGCGGCGCCCATCACCGAGTGGATGGACAGCCGCTTCTTCGCGCCCGCCCGGGCGTCGATGAAGGCCGCGAGCAAGGCGCGGCAGCAGCGCACCGCGGTCCGCCGCGCCGAGAGCGCCGCGGGCTGAAGACCGCCTCGTCGCCGAGGGCCCGATCAGAGACGAGCTGATCGCGAGGGTCCCCACCACACGGGCCGCGCCGGCATCGCCAGCGCGGCCCGTTTCGTCTCGGCCGACCGGTCGACTGCGGCGCTTCGACGCGACCAGCCCCCGCGCCAGCACGGAGATCGCCATGTGCTTCGTGGCGCGGAGGCCGAAGCGTCGATGGTGCGGCGCTTGCTGATGGCAGCGCATGGCCAGCGCTTCTTCACCATGCCCCGCACTCGGTCGCGTCTTGGTCGTGGAAGACGACCGAGCCTTCTCCGACCTCCTCTCGGCGCACCTCAGCCGCGAGCGCCTGGAGGTGGTCTGCGCCAGCAGCGGCGTCGCCGCGTGGAACCGGCTGCACGGCGATGCGCGGCCGTTCGACCTCGTCGTGTCCGACCTGCGCATGCCGCGCCTGGGAGGGCTCGATCTCCTCGCGCTGCTGCGGGCCGAAGGGAGCACCCCGTTCGTGCTCATGACCGCGTTCGCCGAGCCTCGCATCGAGGAGGCGGGGCGACAGCTCGGGGCGATCGCCGTGCTCTCGAAGCCCTTCGAGCTCGACGCCCTCAGCGCGATCGTGTTCGCGGTGCTCGGGCGAGCGCGCACCTCGTCGTGAGGTCCCCAGCGCGCTGCCTACGCGCTCAGCTCCCGGGCAGCTGAGGCGCCTTCTTTCCTTCGGGTGCGAACAGGTAGAGCAGCGGCGGCTGCACGAGCAGCGTCGAGAGGAGCGAGAGGCCGAGCGCCACCGAGATGAGCTCGCCGAAGTGCTGGATCGGGACGAAGCCCGAGAGGAGCAAGACG
>CAYZQM010000150.1:16211-16785 GCA_964480175.1 uncultured Sandaracinaceae bacterium | reverse complement strand
CGCAGTTGCGTGGCTACTCGGCGTCCGGGGTGCCTGCGTCGGGGGGGCCTGCGTCTGGGTCGGGCGGGGGGCCCGCGTCGAAGCGGGCGACGCAGGTTCCTTCGCTGCAGCGCTCGTCTGCGTCGCAGCGCGTGCCGCAGGCGCCGCAGTGGCTCCGGCTCGTCAGGGTGTTCACGCAGTCGTAGGTGCCGATCGGACCCACGTCACAGCAGGTGTCTTCGGAGGTACCTGCGCATGCGCCTCCGCTCTCGCCGCACACGCAGGCGCCGTTGCGGCACAGGCTCGCTTCCGTGAGCTCGCACGCCTGGCCGCATGCGCCGCAGTCTTCGAACGCGGTTCGCACGTTGGCGCAGTGGGCGTCTCGTCCGCCCTCGACGGGAGGACAGCACTCGTCGATGGTGCCGGTGCAGCCGATGTCGTTCATCCCGCACGCGCACTGGCGGTTCTCGCACGAGTCGCCGCGCCGCGTGGCGATGCAGTCCAAGCCACACGCCCCGCAGTGGCTCACGTTCGCCGCCAAGTCGGTGCACTGCGCGACCTCGTCGACGTAGCAGCAGGCCTCGGTGGCGCCGCA
>CAYZQM010000150.1:5474-16201 GCA_964480175.1 uncultured Sandaracinaceae bacterium | reverse complement strand
CACGGTGGGCCGGTGTCGCGCGGTGCGTCGGGGCGCTCGTTGGTGTCCGAGGCCGCATCGGCGCCGGCGTCCGGGGGCGCGCCTGGCTCGCAGCCGGCGGCGGAGAGCAGGAGCAGGGCGAGCGTGAGGGGGTGTCGGAGGAGGAAGATCATGGGGTGTCGAAGGCCCAGAGTCCGCCGTTCCACGCGGTGTGATTCCACCCGCTGCGAGAGGGCGCGCCGGGGGCAGCGAAGGGGCCGAACGCGGCGATGGCGGGTCGCGCGAAGAAGCAGAAGCAGGAGAAGCCGTCGATCAAGAACATCTCGTTGTCGGTGAGGAGGGCCGTGTAGTGGGGGCCTGCCAGGCCGGGACCCGCGGTGTTCGAGCACGCGCCGCCCGAGCCCGTGCACGTGACGCCCGCTCGCGACGGCGCCAAGTCCCCCGTCGAGACGTGGAATGCGGTGACGATCCGGCTGCGGTCCAGCGTCGAGGGCGCGAACGCGTTCGAGGTGGGTGACCAGTTGGGGTAGAGCGACGCGTCGCTGAGGTCGATCGGGTTCGGGCGTCCGCCCGACAGCGTGATCAAGCGCGCGCTCCGGGTGCTGGGGTTGACCGCATAGAGGATCGCCGTCGGGAACGCGTGCAGCATCACCAGCTCATCGCCGGCGTCGTAGAGCTCCTGGCCCACGGCGCCTCGCAAGGTGATCCCCGCCGCTGCGGGAAAGAGGGTGTTGCGCGGGCCGCTGGCCACCCAGGTCCAGCTGTCGCGCGACAGCACGTGGAAGGTGGTCGCGGTGAGGAAGTAGAACTCGTTCGCTCCCTGCACATCGAAGACCGCCTGCACGGCCGCAGTGGCGAGCGGCGCGAACGGCGAGCTGCAGTCGATCGCGCGCGGCGCTTCGAACGCGGTCGCGCCCGCGGGCGCGAAGTGAGCGCGCAGTTCACAGGGCGTTCCGGCGTCGGGCGATCCGCCGTCGACACCTGCGTCGACGCCCCCGTCGACGATCGCGGCGTCGATGCCTGCGTCGATCCCCGCGTCGTCGCCGCCCGCGTCGCTGGTGCCTGCGTCGTCATCGCCGCCGTCGTTCGCCGCGACGCACCGTCCAGCGCGGCAGACCTCCGTGCTGCTGCAGCGAGGACACGCGGGGCCAGAGTTCGCGCACGCCGCGGCGCACGATGCGAGGAGGACCAACCAAGCGAGGCGCATGGCGCGCAGTGTGGGTGATCTCGCCCCGGACGCGCCAGCCGCCTCGGGCCGACGCTCAGCGCATGCCGCGCAGCACCCGCACGACGCCGTCGCGGCGCTGCACGATGGCGACGGGCTGCGCGCCCTCGAAGGCGAGGTGCGGGCCATCGCCGAGCTGGGGCACCCGCGCGAGGCTCGGCTTCTTGCCGCAGCGCAGCTCGCTCGCGATCGCTGCGTCGACGTCGAGGGTCGGCAGCGGAACGGTGTGCGGGGCGATCGGCGTGAGGTGCGCGCGCACGTCTGCTTGTGCCGCCAGATCCCCTCGCGCCGCGGCGCGAAGTCGGTCTCCGTCGAGGGCCCCCTCGATCGCGTACCCGCCGCTCCGCGTCCGGCGAAGCGCCGAGAGGTGTCCTCGGGTGCCGAGCGCGCGCGCGAGGTCGCGCCCGAGCGAGCGCACGTAGTAGCCCTTGCCCACGTGCAGATCGATCGTGAGCCGCGCGTCCTCGACGTCGAGCAACGCTGCCTGGTGCAGCACGACCGCGCGCGGCTCGAGCTCGACGACCTCGCCGCTGCGCGCGCGCTCGTAGCTCCGCACGCCGTCCTTCTTGATCGCGGAGTACGCGGGCGGCCGCTGCTCGGTGGGGCCCGTCATCACGGCGAGCGCGGCCTCGATCGAGGCGCGATCGAGCACGGGGACCGGCGCGGTCTCGGTCACCCGTCCATCGCGATCGAGGGTGTCGGTCTCGCTCCCGAGGGTGAGCTCGGTGCGGTAGGTCTTGTCCGCTGCCGTCGCGTACGACGCGAGCTTGGTCGCGTCTCCGACCAAGACGACCAGCACGCCCGACGCGAAGGGATCGAGCGTCCCTGCGTGGCCGACCGCGCGGGTGCCGAGCGCGCGTCGGGTCCAGCCGACGACGTCGTGCGATGTCGGACCGACGGGCTTGTCGACCACCAAGATCCCCGTCGGGGGGGCGCCCTTGCCAGCCGCGGGCTCGGCGCTCTCGTCGCGCATGGTCGGCCGGCGAGCATAGCGACGTTCGCGCGACGTGCATCACCGACGTGACGGCGATGGCGCGGCGGAAGCGGATGGGTACGCTCGTCCGTCCGTCGTTCCGATGTCCGCGCCGATCGCCGCCTCGAGCCTCTTTTCGACCTGCTCCGATCTCGCGCCGTTCGACGGACCTGGCGACTACGTGCTGGTGCGCAGATCGTTCGCGTTCTGGCAGTCGCGCCGGAGGGTCCACGGGACGATCATGTGGGGTAGGCCGACGGAGGGGGACGTCGTCGAGATGTGCAACGCGTGGGACGCCCACTTGCAGCTGGAGACCGGGCCCGATCCCGCGCTCGCCGACATCCGCGGCCTCGAGTCGATCGACGTGCTCGCGTTCCAGCGATTGCTGCGGACCTTCGGAGAGAAGCACGCGAGCTGGAGTCAGCGCACGGGACCGCAGGCGATCCTGCACGGCGGCGGCCTGCCGGGCGCCGCGATCCTCGGGGCGCTGCAGCTCGCCGGGCCGGGCTTTCGTCTCGCCGCGTTCGACGCGCAGCGCGCTGCGCTCGACTGGCTCGGCGTCCCGAGCGTCGACGTCGATCTGCGCGCGCTGCGCTCGTCGCTGCTCGACGCGCCCGACGTGGTGCGTCGGGTGCGCGCGGCGATGGACGAGGCCGGACCGACGATCTCGCTCGGGGTGTTGGCGCGGCGCCTCGGTCTCAGCGTCCGCTCGCTCCAGCGTCACCTCGCGGAGGCCGACACCTCCCTTCGGCAGGAGCGGGCGCGTCACCTCGTGTCGCGTGCAGAGCGCCTGCTGGAGGGCACCGAGCTCGACCTCTCTGCCATCGCCGCCGAGCTCGGGATGCGCTCCGCCAGCCACCTCGTCGATCTGTTTCGCAGCGCGCGAGGCGTCACCCCCGGGGCGTTTCGCCAGAGCCGCAGGGCCGCCTCACCGACCGAGCGCTGACGTCACGACGCGAGCTCGACGACGGGCGGGGCATCGTCGAGCGAGTGGCTCGCGAGCTCGGCGAGCCAGGTCTCGCGCAGCGACGTCACGTGCTCCCTCACCGCGCGCGGCTTGGGCAGACCGGCGAGCGCGAACGCGCGCGCGAGCGTCTCGGGGCGCTGGTAGCCCACTTCGTCTGCGACCCCGGAGACGGTCGCACGATCGGCCGTGAGCAGCGTCGCGGCGAGCAAGAGGCGACGGCGGTTGCGGGTCTCGCGCCAGTTCGCGGCGCCGTAGCCGTAGCGAGCGCGGAACGCCTCGACCATCCGCGCGACCTGTCGACTGGTGACCCCGAGGCGGCGCTCGAGATCGCTCGCCATCGGCTGATCGGCGAGCGACGAGAGCACCGCGTCGAGCGCGTCGGCCACCTCCTGCGCCCGGAGATCACGGCTCGCGCCGCGGCGCGTGCGCGCGAGACGAAGATCGTCGAGCGAGAGGAGCGCGCGCAGGCGATCTTCGAGCTCCCCGATCGTGGCCGTGTCCGGGGACGCCGCGCTGCAGATCACCGCGGCGAGGTCCGCGAACGGCGCTCGCTCGATGGGCACGTGGGCGGGCCCGCGGCGGCGCGCCGCGTCCCACTCGATCACCAGGCTCGTGTAGTGCGCCCCCTCGGTTCGTGCGCGCAGCGCGCCCTTGCGCGGGAGGTGGATCGCGTGGCCGGCCTCGACGCAGTCGCAGCGACCCGCGCTCTCGAGGAAGAGTCGGCCTTCGAGGACCACGGTGACGATCGCGCGCTCGCCCTGATCGATCCGTCCGAACGCGGACTCGTAGAGGCGGTCGTCACAGGTCAGGCCGGTGGTCTGCATCACGTGGACCCGCGCCGTCTCCGCGACCCAGGCGGAGACCTCGTGGCGTGCGCCGGTCGCGGCCGATACGAGCGAGCGTGAAGAGCGGATCATCGCGGTGGCCCTCGTCACGTGCCCCATCCCTACGTGCGGCGACGTGCTGCTCTTCCTGTAGGCCGAGCAGGCGCCGGCGCGCCGAACATGGCGCGCTCGCGGAACGCGTTGGCGCGAGCAAGCGCCTCACCGATGCGAGCAGCGGCGATCGGTCCGCCCGCCCTACAAGATGCCGCCCATCCCGTCGCGAGGCCGCGGCGACGTCAGGGAACGAGGCGACCGCCGGTGAAGCGGAAGCGCACCGCGCGGTCCCGCCACGGAAGCAAGAGCGGCTCGACGCCATCGCCGCTCGGTCCATCGGCGTAGGGCCAGTTGCTCGCACTCCAGCCGCGCGCGGTGCCGGGGCGGATCTCGAGACGTCCCCCGGTGGTCACGATCTCGTTCTCGATGCGGTTGCCGCTCTGCTCGCGTGCGACCTCGCGCGTCAGCATCATCGGGAAGCCGTCGGGGGTGAAGTGGTGGACGACGACGACCTCGCGCCGCACGTCACCGATGTTCTGCCGCACCCGGAAGAAGATCTCGGCGCGGCCATCGCCGGTCACGTCGGCCACGCTCACGTCCAACAGGTCGCCTTCGCTCGCGGCGGGCACACCAACAGGCGCTCGGTGGTCGGGTTCCCCGCGAGGTTCGCGGTCAGGTCGAAGCGGGCCCGCGCGCCGCGCGCGATGCGCGCTTGGGTGCGCCACGCGGCGATCAATGCGTCGAGGGTCGGAGCGCTGGGCGCGGCGCTCGTCGTGCTCGAGCTCGAGCTCGTACTCGAGCTCGACGAGGTCGCGGCTTCGGGGGAGACGTAGTCGGGGTTGGGGCGCTCGCCATCGCGCGCGAAGCGGCTGCCGTCCCAGCGGTACGTCCGCTCGCGCACGGGGCCCCAGGGCAAGAGCACCGGCTCCACGTCGCTCGCTGGCGTCATGCGCCAGGTGCTCGGATCGATGCGCGACGCGACGGTGCTCACCACGAGGCCCGCGGGCCGACCGCGGCGTCCCCGCTCGACACGCACCCGGGATTCCACGACACCCGCGGGCGCCGACTCGCGCGTCTCGATCCCGAAGATCATCGCCGGCGAAGCGCCAGTGAAGCTGATCACCTGGAACACGTCGCGGCTGCCGCCCGATCCATCCTGACGCGCGGTGAGCGTGAGCTCGGCCTTGCCGTCGCCCGTGAGGTCGACGAGCGCGAAGCCGGACAGGTCGCCAGGCGTTCCGACGTCCATCTGCAGAAAGCCGTAGCCCGCGCCGCCGCGCCCGCCGCCGCCGTCGGTGCCGTAGCCGCCGCCCATCACGACGACGAAGCGATCGATCAACAGCACGCGCTCGGGGCGCCCGTCGCCCGTGACGTCGGCGCGCTCGTCGCGCGTCGGCAACCGGCCGCTCAAGCCGTTCGACGACAAGAAGCCCTCGAGCACCGCGGCCTCGCCGCCGGCAGGGCGGAGCGGCAGCATCGATCCGAGGTTGCGCGCATCGACGGTGCCGAGGCTCGGCTCGCGCTCGATGGTCGGGTGCGCGAGCTCGTCCACGTCGCGGAGGCGCACGGCGCCGAACCCTTCTTCCAAGCGGGCGCTGCCGGGGATGCGGCTCCAGGGGACGAACGCCTCGAGCGTGTAGCCGCCCGCGCCGCCCGCGCTGCGCGGCGCCTCGACGATCTGCGCGTCGCGCACGTCGCTGCGACGCCGCGCGCCGATGGCGCCCGTGGTGACCACGGCCGCGGAGCGCCCGCTGTCGCCTGCGTAGAACCAGAGCTCGACGCCGCGCAGCGAGCGGCCGGAAGGGAACGCGAGGGTGACGATGATCACGTCCTCGTTGCTGCCGTGCTCGCTCGTTCGCACGAAGCGCTCGTCGGTGACCTCGGCGATGAGGTAGAGGCCCTCGGCGCTGCGGCCCAGCGCGAACGACATCGCGCCGTCCGTGCCGGAGCCCACGTCGATGCGGCGCACCGAAGACCAGTCGCGAAGCGCGCCGTCGATGCGGATGGTGCCGCCGTCGACCTCGGCGAGGGGCAAGGCGACCTGCGCGCTCGCAGGAAGCGCGAAGAGCGAGGCAGTCGCGAACACGACGAGCGAAGCGAGCGAGGGCACGCGCATGGCGCGCGACGGTAGCACGGGCCCTCCGAGGTCCCTCGGGGGTACGGCGAGGTGAGGGCAGACGAACGACGACATCGGGCCTCGTGGACGCGAGAGCGCAGCCACCGATTCTCTCCAGCGCCCGCGCCCGCGCCCGCGCCCGCGCCCGCGCCCGAGCCCGAGCCCGCGCCCGCGCCCGAGCCCGAGCCCACGCCCACGCCCACGCCCACGCCCACGCCCGCGCCCACGCCCGCACGCCCGCCCGCGCCCACGCCCTCACGCTCGACGCACTGTCAGCCAGGTGGCAACAATGCGCGTGCCCGCCCGCCAGACCAAGAAGCCCGCCACCGATCGCGATGGCCTCAAGCGGACGGAGCGCCTCTTCGCGATCGCCGAGGCGCTGCGCGCGCGCCGAACCGGCGTGACCGCCGAGCAGCTCGCCGACGAATTCGGGGTGAGCGTGCGGACGATGTACCGCGATCTCGACTCGCTGCGCGACGCGGCGCTGCCTTTGGCCGCGGAGCGCGGGCGCGGCGGCGGCTTCGCACTCGATCGCTCCTACAGCTTGCCGCCCGTGAACTTCACCGTGCGCGAGGCCGTGCTCTTGATGGTGCTCGGGCGCATGGCCAGCGAGCTGCGCCTCTTCCCGTTCACCCGCACCCTCGGTCGGGCGCTGGACAAGGTGCGGGCCGCGCTCCCCACCGCCGAGCAGCGCAAGCTCGAGGCCCAGCGCCACCGGCTCAGCTTCACCGGTGTGCCGGGGCACCAGAGCGTCGCCGAGGTCCGTGCGCTGCTCGAGGACGCGTTCTTCGAAGACCAGATCATCGAGGTCACGTACGCGCGCCCCGACCACAGCCGCGGGGTCCGCAAGATCAAGGTCGAGTCGCTGGTCCTCGAGCGGGCCGAGACCCTGATCAACGTGCGCGATCAGGACACGGGCGAGGGGCGCCAGCTCAAGCTGCACCGCATCGAGCGGGCGCGACGGGTCCGCTGAGCGTCGCGTTGCGACGGGCGGCGCAAGAACCTGCGTGACGGAACCGGGGTCTGCCGCGAACCCGCCGCGATGCATCGCTCCCTCCTTCTTCTGTCGACGCTGTCCTGCGCGGCCTGCGCGCCGTCCGCCCCCGTACCGCCGGACGCACCGGTGGAGCGCTCGGACGCACCCTCCAGTCCGGACGCGGGCGCCGAACGGGACGCGCCGCTGGCGCCCGATGCGGGCCTCGCCTGCAGCCCACCCGAGGGGCCCCACGGCGTCGCGGTGGGCGACGTCTTCGCCGACTTCGAGCTGCCTCGCTGTGACGACGAGCCCTACGCGTTCTACGCGGGCGACTACTGCGCGCCGTCGCACCGCGCGAGCGTGGTGATCTTCAGCGCCTTGTGGTGCACGGTCTGCCAGTCGGAGAGCAGCCGCATCGACGACGTCGTCACCACCCCGTACCGAGACCGGGGTGTCCGGGTGATGCAAGTGCTCGTGGACGGTCCGAGCCCGGGGCGCCCGGTCACCGCGGCGGAGTGCGCCGGGTGGGACGCGCGCTTCGAGCTCGACGCCGAGGTCGTGTACGACCCGACGGTGAGCACGGCCGACCACTATCCCGAGTCCAGCTTCCCGGTGACGCTCCTCGTCGACGAGGACGGCAGGATTCGCTTCCGGGACGTGCACGGCGGGGCGGGCTTGTCGGCGCTCACCGCTGCGCTCGACGCGCTCCTCGCAGAGTAGGGCGATCGGACGTCAGAGCCGCTGCAGGCCGGCGGGCGGCGACGCGTTGATCAGGAACCCCGCGCGGCACTTCATCCGAACGCTGGCGAAGGTCGCGCCGTCCTTGGTCGCGGTCCAGGTGTACTCGCCCTCCGGCACGTTCACGAAGAGCACCCCGCCGTCATCCGTGGTCTCCGTGAGGCTGCGATCGGGGATCACGTCAGAGGTGAAGTAGATGGGCCCGCTGCTGGCGGGCAGCGGCGGATCGATCGTCACCGTCGCGCCCTCCTCACCGTGCGCGCCGGGCTCGTAGAGCGAGCGACCGATCCGGGTCACCGTCGTCACCATCTGACATGCGCTCTCGTCGATGCTCACCATCAAGAGCGCTGCGAGCTGCGACTCGATCAGCGGCGTGACCGCCTGGAACGTGATCCGCGACAGGCCCTCTTCGGGCACGACGTGCGTGCCGGTCTGGATCGGGATGTAGTCGGGGTGCTCCATCACCAAGCTCACGTCGCTACCGACAGGCACGCCCTCGATCAGGAAGTACCCCTCCGTATCGGTCGTCGCTTCGAGGCTGGGGTCCTCGAGGACGAACACGCGCGCGCCCTCCACGCCTTCGACCGCGCCGTTGAAGACGAACGCGTTGCCTTCGACGGTGGTCGTCGAGCCGCACGCGGCGAGCGGGAGGAGGAGCGCGAGGGCGAGGTGGGTTCGGTTCATCGAGAGCGCGAGCCTGCGCGCGCCGCCCGATCGGGGTCAAGCGATCACCGCGAGGCGTGTCGCTCCCGGCGCGGCTCCCGCCGCCATCCGCCGCGGTTCTCGACGCCGTGCTGAATCGCCTCGATGAACGTGTTGTAGAGGACCGAGCCCACCACGGCCCAGCCGTCGACTTCGACGGCCTCGAACGTCCCCGACACGGGCACCCGCAGCGCGAACCGGTCGGTGCCGTGGTTCTCGAAGATCTCGGCGACCAAGCTCACCAAGAAGTCTCCGAACACGTCGATGAAGTCTCCGTCCTCGCCGAACTGGAAGATCGAGAGCCCCTCGGCCATCGGCTTCACGTAGCCCTCGAAGCTCCCGTGTCGCGAGCTCAGCTCGGCGTAGAGGAAGACCCGGCCGCCCTCGGCGTCCACGCCTGCGTACGCGCGCAGCATGTCGTTGAGCTCCTGCGCCCGCAGATCCTCGAGCGCCAGATCGAGATCGAACGTCGGCCGCTCATCGAACGCGTCGAGGCCCATGTGGATCTCGACGTGTCCGGAGCGCTGGGCCGTCGCGTACATGTCGAGGCGCGCGGGGAGCTCGTCGTCGTCGCTGGCCGACTCCTCCCGCGCGGTGCTGAGCCCCTCCGCCACGATCTCGGTCTCCGTCAGGCGCAGATCGACCGGCGGGTGGCTCTGGTAGTCACGGTAGGTGATCTCGCCTTCATGCACCTCGAAGCGGTTGATGGTGATGGGCACGAGATCGTCCACGACGTCACGCCAGTCGTTGCCTTCGCCCATCTGTCCCTCGCCGCCGCTCACCTCGCTCACGAAGTTCAGCACCGGGTGCTGCATCGTAATCTCGGCGACGATCTGCCCCTCGAGCACCGCCCACCAGTCGATGGAGATGTCGGTCTCCTCCACGGAGAAGAACGGCACGGGCACGTCGCCGCCTACCTTCATGATGTTCAACGCGTCGAGCTGGTACGCCCCGCGCCAGAGCGCGATGTCGACGTCCTCGACGTGACCGTAGTAGCCGTCGAGGTTCGCGAGCCGGTCGTTGATGACCCACTTCACGATGCTGGGGAGCGCCAAGCGCACGATGACCAGGATCACCACGACCGAGACCAGGGCCTTGGCCCAGCGGGGCCGCAGGCTGCGTCGGATCCAGCGGGTGGCGCGCTCTCGGTCACGCTCGTTCGGCAGGCGGAAGTTCATGAGCGCGCTGCTGAGCACCTTGCGAGCCACCCGTTGGGGCGTCGATCGGACCCCTCGGCGGGGCGCAGGCGCCACGCCTGTCGAGTCCGTGCACGCACGCTGCCTCGCGTCGTCGGGGACGAGCGCGGCTCCTGCGCGCCCAATAGGACGAGGCGCCCGATGTGCTCATCGGGCGCCTCGTGTTGAAGACCAACTCTCCTACGCCTGGCCGTTCGGACCTCGCCACGCTGGGCGAGCCGGGGGCTCGCGCTCAGGGCGGGGCGGGTCGTTCGGTCCGGGACCGACTCGGCGCTCGTCTTCGGTCGACGGCTCGGGGGATTCGTCGTCGCGTTCGGGCGTGGGTCTGCTGGTCATCATCTCTCTCTGCGTCGGCCGATGCCGACTCGTTGGGTTCCTTCCTCGGCGTGTGCACCGGGGCTATCGCAGCATGCGTGCCACCTGCTTTTCGCTGGGTGCGCGGCAGGTCGAGCGCGTGAATGACGGGCTGGTCCGAGGGCGCGCGCGGCCTGCTGCCACGGGCGCGCGCGTGCGCCTCCCCGATCCCGTCTCGCGGTACGCGCGGACTGCATCGCGTAGCGCTTCGCCCCGGACTGCGCGCCATCACGTCGCGTGCGTGAGGCCTCGAGCGGGTCATCCCCGCGCGGCTCGCTCCCGGGTCACGTGGGATGGGTGCTTGTCGCCCCTCAGCCCGAGGAAGACTGGGTGACGCAGGCGCCCCTGTGAGGTCCACTCGGAGAAGCGCACCTCGGCGATCAGCGCTGGCCTGACCCAGCGAGCCCCGCGCATCTTCGGGGGATCGATCACGCAGGGCGCGCTCACTTCGATCGCCCGCAGTCGGGACGCCAGCGCGCTCGACGTCGCCGCGTCGAAGCCGGAGCCGACCTTGCCTGCGTAGCGCAGCGCGCCACCCTCGTGCACGCCGAGCAGCAGCGCGCCCAGGCCCGCACGCGTCGTCGACGGCGGCGTGAAGCCGACGATGATCAGCTCTGCGCGGC
>CAYZQM010000150.1:1033-5464 GCA_964480175.1 uncultured Sandaracinaceae bacterium | reverse complement strand
CCAGTCGCGCGAGCGTCCGCTGCGATGCGGGCGATCGCTGCGCTTGGCGATCATCCCCTCGAGGCCGAGCGAGCGTGTCGCCTCCAAGAACGCGGCGCCGCTTCCTCGGTGGCTGACCACGCGTCGCACGGGGCCCCGATCGGTGGTCTTCACGAGGCGCTTCAGGTGCGCCTGCCGGTCGGCGAGCGGCAGCCGCCGAAGGTCTTCGCCATCGAGCGCCAGCAGATCGAACACGAAGTACACGACCGCCTCGTCGTCGCCCGCGCCGAGCGCGGCTTGCAGACGCTCGAACGACGGGCGGCCGTCGTCGAGCACGCAGAGCTCGCCATCGAGCACGAAGCTGGACGCGGACAGACGAGCGAGCCGCCGGTGGATCCCTTCGAGCCCGTCGAACGCCAGACCGTTGCGCGAGCGCAGGACGATGCCTCCGTCGTCGCGGTAGGCGAGCGCGCGGTAGCCGTCGTACTTGATCTCGAACGACCAGCGCTCGCCCTCGGGAGGGGCCTCGACCAACGTCGCGAGCTGGGGCGGCCACGCCCGCACCGCGGATCAGCTCGCCTTCTTCTTCAGCGCCGGTGCGACCGACTTCTTCAGGCTCTTCTGCAGCAGGCTCGCCAGATCGGTCACGTTGCCGCTCGCCTTCTTCTTCGGCGCGCTCACCTCGACCGCCTTACCGGTCTTGGCCTTCTTCTCGATCATCGCGATCACGTCGTCGCGGTACGCGTCGGTGTACTTGCTCGGGTCCCAGTCGCTCGTCATCTGGTCGATCAGCGCCTCGGCCATCGACTGCTCGCGGTCGGTGATCTTCGGATCGAGGTCGCCCTTGGCCACGGCGGCTGCGTCGGCCTTCTTCAGCTCGTGAGGGAAGCGCAGGAGCTCGAGCACCAGCGACTCGCCGTCGACCAACACGGCCGCGAGGTGCTGCCGGGTGCGGAGCACCACGGTCGCGATCGCCGCGCGCTCCTTTTTGGTGAGCGCGTCGCGCAGCACCGCGTAGGCCTTCTCGCCGCGCTTGGCGGGCGCGATCAGGTAGGGCCGCTCGAAGTACGCGTGGGGGATGTCCTTCGGATCGACGAAGTCGAGGATGTCGACCGCCCGGGTTGCCTCGACGTTCGCAGCCGCGAGCTCCTCGTCGGTGACCACGACGTACTCACCCTTCTCGATCTCGTAGCCCCGCACGATCTCCTCGTAGGGGACCTCCTCGCCGGTGGTCTTGTTGTACCGCTTGTAGCCGACGGGCTGCATGTCTCGACCATCGAGCTGATGGAACGAGAGCTCGCGCGAGCGCTCGAGCGGATAGAGGCTCACGGGGATCTGCAAGAGGCCGAAGCCCAGCGTCCCGGACCACATCGCGCGGCTCGGCGTCTCGCCCGTGCCGCTCCCTGCCGCGTCCTTCGCCCGCTTGCTGGCCGTCTTCTTCGGCGCGGCCTTCTTGCTCGGGCGCTTCTTGGTGGATGCCTTCTTGGTGGCCATGAAGCGCCGCGATGCAGCGGCCGATCCAGTCCGGGCGGGCAGCACGCGTGAGAATTGCGCGGGTCCGCGGCGCGGGTGCGCGTCGATCGCGCCTCGGCTGTGGCGAATGCGCACGGCAGCGCGCGCCGTTCCGGGGCCGCGTCGTGGCACGCGCCTCGCGAAGTCGTCCGCATGCCCCGCGCCGCTGCCCGCACCGATCGACTTCGCACCTACCGCAGCAAGCGAGACTTCGACGTCACCCGCGAGCCGAGCGGGACACCGACGAGCGGGTCGCGGAAGCGAACCCACGACGGTCGCGCGCGACGCGGCGCGCTCCGCTTCGTGGTGCAGAAGCACGACGCCTCACGGCTGCACTACGACTTCCGCCTCGAGCACGACGGAGTGCTCTGGAGCTGGGCCGTGCCCAAGGGTCCGAGCCTCGATCCGTCCATCAAGCGCCTCGCGGCGCGGACCGAGGACCATCCGCTCGAGTACCGCACGTTCGAGGGCGTCATCCCCGAAGGGCAGTACGGCGCGGGCGCGGTGATCGTGTGGGACGAGGGCACGTGGCAGGGAGAGGACGAGACGGCCGAGGACCCGGCCGCCGCGCTGAAGAAGGGGCACCTGAAGTTCCAGCTGTCGGGGACGAAGCTTCGGGGCGGCTTTCACCTGGTCCGGCTGAAGCCGAAGGCCAGCGAGCGGAGCCCGAAGGAGAGCTGGCTGCTCTTCAAGATCGACGACGACGCGAGCAGCGAGCGAGACATCACCGAGATCGCGAAGTCGAGCGCGCGGGGCGGAAAGACCATCGAGCAAGTCGCGGCGCATCCGACGCGGGTGTGGCGCTCGAGTCGGGGCGAGCACGAGAAGACGATGCCCGAGCCCGAGACGTCGATCGAGGCGACGCTCGCGGAGCTCGACGTCGGGGTGAAGCTGACGAACCTCGACAAGGTGCTCTACCCGGACGCGGGCATCACCAAGGGGCAGCTGATCGCCTACTACGCGAGCGTGGCGGAGCCGATGCTCGCCGCGATCGCGGGGCGGCCGCTCTCGTTGTTTCGATGCCCGGACGGAATCGGCAAGAAGGGGTTCTTTCAGAAGCACGCCAACCGGACCACACCGGAGGTGATCCGGCGCGCCCCGATCACGGAGGGCGGCAAGCGCACCAACGCGATGTACGTCGAGGACGTCGCGGGCCTCGTGGCGCTCGGGCAGATGGGGGTGCTCGAGATCCACACCTGGATGAGCCACGTCGATCCCCTCGAGAAGCCCGATCAGCTCGCGATCGATCTCGACCCCGCCGAGGGCGTCCCGTTCGAGCGCGTCGTCGAGACGTCGCTGCGCGTGCGGGATCGCTTGCGCGCGCTCGGGCTGAAGAGCTTTGCGAAGATCACCGGCGGCAAGGGGGTGCACGTGATCGCACCGCTCCTGCCCCACCACGACTGGGACGCCCACAAGGCCTTCGCGCTCGCGCTCGTCGAGCGGCTCGCGGAGGACGACCCGGACCACCTCGTGATCAACGCGCGCAAGGCAGTCCGCAAGGACAAGATCTTCCTCGACTACCTGCGCAACGGCCGCGGCGCGACGGCCATCGCGCCGTACTCCCCGCGAGCGCGCGCGGGCGCGCCGATCGCGCTGCCGGTGACGTGGAAGGAGCTCTCCGCGGGCCTCGACCCGTCGGGCTTCGGCTTGGCGGACGCGCTCGCGCGGGTGGATGGCCGCGATCCGTGGGCCGGCTACGCGTCGTGCAAGCAGCGGCTCACCAAGAAGATCATCGACGCCGTCGGCGCATGAAGGTCGGAGGCCGTCGCGAGATCGACGGGCGAAGCACGGCGCCGAGCACGACGGAGATCTCGAGCGGGACTTGGCGCCTCGCTCGCAGGCGCGAGCGAGCGAGGCGAGGCCGACTCAATCCACGCCCGGCTGCGCGCAGCGGTTGTTGATGCACGTCGTGCCGCTCGGCGCGCCGCAGCAGTCGGCGCTCACGGTGCACGCCTCGAGCTCTTCGGAGCAGCCGTCCGGCGGAGGCACGCACATGAGGATCGGCGCGCCCTCTTCGTCGACGCCGGTCTGGCGGCAGAAGCCGCCGCAGCAGTCCGCGGCCGACTCACAGCTCGCGCCGTCCGCGCGGCACGGGTCGAGCGCAGCGAAGCCGCGCATGTTGCCTGACAGGAGCTCCTGGCCCGAGAGGTAGAACGCGGGGTGACTCCGATCGGAGCCCGGCGCGCCCGTGAGATCGATCGCCGCGATCCACAGCTTCTTGCGCACGCTGGGGATCTCGCCGCCGCCCGCGGTGGTGTAGCCCCACGGATCGTCGCCGCCCGCGACGCTGCCGCCGGGCGCGAGCGTGTTGCCGTAGCAGCGCCGACTGGTGAACACGACCCAGTAGTAGCCCCCGATCGCGATGGGCAGCACCGTGGCCTCGTAGTTCATGTGGCCCTCGCCGGCTTCGCCGTAGGGGAGGGTGAAGGTCGCGCCCGCGAAGCCGTTGAGCGTCTCGAGGTTCGAGACCGCGCAGTTCTCGCCCGCGTCGTCGCAGCTCGTGAGATCGACGAGGCGGAGATCGGCGAGCACCGGACGATTGGGGTTCCCTGCGCCGCCGCCGAGCGACGTGTCGAACGCGGTGCCCTCGTGGTAGATGACCGCGCTCCCGTCGGGAAGGAAGCTGGGCCAGCCGACGATGCGCGTGGTGTCCGCGAGGTTGACCACGCGGCGCGCGCCACCGAAGAGCGGCGGGCTCGCGCTGCCATCGAAGCTCATCACGGCGAGCACGCGGCCGTTGGTCGCGCCGCCGTCGGTGAACCAGCTGAACGCGAGGCCCGATCCGTCGGGCGCGAACTGCGGCGTGATGGCGTACGCCACCGCGTCGGTGAAGCTGGGCGCGGCGATCTCGGCGCCCGTCGTGGTGTACCAGAGCCGCGAGGGCATCGTCCCCGAGAGACCGCGGATGCGGTTGTCTGGCGCGACCGCGCTCGAGAGCAT
>CAYZQM010000150.1:0-1023 GCA_964480175.1 uncultured Sandaracinaceae bacterium | reverse complement strand
AGCGGCGCCCATCGGGGTCGGTGTGTCGTGCCGTCACGCTGCCGTCGGCGCCGATGTCGATGGTGCCGCTGCGGATCGGGTTGCCGGTGCCCGTGATGGTGTCGGTGCCGCTCCAGCTGAGGCCGGTCGCGATGCGGTTGCCGTTGGCGCTCACCGAGTGACACACCGTGCACCCGCCCTGCACCAGCTGCGCGTCTTCGCCGAAGCGCACGCGAAGGATCGCGCCGCCGCCCCCGAGCGCCGAGTTGTACGAGTTGTAGTAGATGCTGCCCGCGAGCCGACCCTGCGCGATGCGCAGCGTCTCGCTCACGGGTCCTGCGGCCGCGCCGCCGACGAGCGTGGTCACGCCGACGCGCACCGCATGTCCTGCGCCCGTGCTCGACTCGACGGCGCTCCAGATCTCGGGCGGCACCACGAACTGCAGCGGGGCCGCGGCTGTGAAGAAGCCCTCGTAGTGGAAGTCGCGCTCGTCGACGTCGATGGTCACGCGCGCGGCGGAGCCCGCGGCGCCCGCGAGCTGCAGGAGCGGCGCGGTGAGCCCTTGGGGGAACACGGTCTCGTCGTAGGGATAGAGCCAGCGCAGGCTGGCATCGGCGGTGCCGCCTGCGCGCAGGAGATCGACGTCGGACGGAGAGAGACCGTCGAGCGGCCGGCTGACGCGTACCCGCACGGTGATCGTGGTGCTCGCTTCGTACTCGCCGTAGCGCGCGGTCACGTGCGCGGTCCCGGCGACCAGGCCGTTGCAGTGAAACACCCCGTCCGCGCCGAGCGTGCCGAGGATCACGTCGTCGATGATCCACGTCGTGGTCGTCAGCTCGGTGCCACCGAGGTACGCGTGGAAGGCGAGATCGGACGGCGTTCCGTCGGCGTCGATGACCGGATCGAGCGGCGTGATCTCGAGCGTGGGCGGCGGCGTGTCGCGGTCGCCTCCTACGTCGGGGATCGCACCATCGGGCAGCGGCGCATCGGGTGCGGGCTGACACATCCGATCGACGCACGTCTCGCCGCTCTCGCAGTCGGGCG
>CAYZQM010000149.1:13259-16809 GCA_964480175.1 uncultured Sandaracinaceae bacterium | reverse complement strand
TCTGCCGCGAAGATCACATGCAGTGCTACGGGTGGAACACCGGTGTCTCGGTGGACCAGCACATCGCCTCGATGCTGCCGCGCACCACGCCGTACGGGACCGTCGAGCTCGGGCACCGCTCCGGAGGCGCGCATCCTGCGTCGCGGATGATCTACTCCGGGCCCGCGACTCCCAAGACGCCCCTGAACGGCGCCGTGAGCGCGTGGAACGTGCTCTTCGGCGAGAGCGTGCCGGACGGAACGGCCGAGCGTCGCCACCGCGTGCTCAGCACCGTGCACGAAGACTTCAGCTCGCGCCGCGGCCGACTCTCGGGGAGCGACCGCGCCCGCCTCGACGCGCACGCGACCGCCCTCGAAGAGCTCGAGCGGACGCTGGTGCCACCGACCGCGCTGTGCGAGCGACCGACGTTGCCCGAGGTGACCGACGAGACGGCGATCGATCGCCAGTCGGATCTGCTCGCCGCATCGCTCGGCTGCGGGCTCACGAACATCGCGAGCTTCCAGGTCACCATCGCCGACAACGACAACGGCCTCTATCCCTGGCTCGGGATCACGGCGAGCGGTCACCACACGATGAGCCACGACTCGAGCCCCGAGACCCAGAGCACCCTCGCGGGTCTCTACACCTGGTATGCCGAGCGCTTCGCGTACCTGCTCGATCGGCTCGCGGCCACGCCGGACGTCGGAGGCACCTCGGTGCTCGACAACAGCTTGGTGATCTGGGGGACCGAGCTCGGCATCGCGTGGACCCACGACATCAGCAACGTGCCCTTCGTGCTCGCGGGCGGCGCCGCAGAGCGCCTCGGCGGCGGGCGCTACCTCCGGCTCTCGGACGGCACGCAGCTCAACCGCCTCCTCGTGAGCGCGTGCCACGCGATGGGCCTGAGCGACATCGAGACCTACGGGAGCCTCGACCGCGGCGCGGGACCCATCCCTGGCCTATTCACCTGACCTCGCATTTGCGAGGATGCGCGTCCCATGCGCTACCTCGATGCCCCCGCCCGCGCCGCGCTGCGCACCCTCAAGAACGAGCCGTTCTCCATCCGCGAGGCGCTGAAGGATCCCGCCCGCCTGCCGCGCTTCACGCTGAAGCACGAGGACATGATCGCCGACTTCTCCAAGGCGCTCGTGCCCAGCACCGCGCTCGCGCTCTTGCTCGATCTCGCGGAGCAGCGCGAGCTCTCCGCGGGCATCGAAGCGATGTTCTCGGGCCAGGCGATCAACCTCACCGAGGGCCGCGCCGTGCTGCACACGGCGCTGCGCAACCGCGGCACACGCGAGGTGAAGGTCGATGGACGCGACGTGATGCCCGACGTGCGGCAGGTGCTCGAGCAGATGCGCGCGTTCGTCGGTCGGGTGCACGACGGCACGTTCGCCTCGGCCACCGGCAAGCCGTTCACCGACGTGGTGAACATCGGCATCGGCGGCTCGGACTTGGGGCCCGCGATGGTCGCCGAGGCCCTCGAGCCCTACTGGCATCCCCGCATCCGGCCTCACTTCGTCTCCAACGTGGACGGCGCGCACCTCGGACGGACGCTCAAGCGGCTGAACCCCGAGACGACGTTGTTCGTGATCGCGAGCAAGACGTTCACCACCCTCGAGACGCTCGCGAACGCCAAGAGCGCGCGGAGCTGGATCACCGGGCCGCTCGGCGACGCGGCCGTCGCCAACCACTTCGTCGCCGTCTCCACGAACCTGAAGGAGGTCGCCGCGTTCGGTATCGATCCGAAGAACGCGTTCGGCTTCTGGGACTGGGTCGGCGGCCGCTACTCGCTGTGGAGCGCGATCGGCCTCCCCGTCGCGCTGACGATCGGGATGGATCACTTCGACGCGCTCCTCGAAGGCGCGTACGTGATGGACGAGCACTTCCGCACCGCGCCGCTCGCCGAGAACCTGCCGGTGATCTCCGCGCTGCTCGGGCTCTACTACGCGGACGTGCTGGAGGCGGACACGTTCGCCGTGCTGCCCTACGACCAGTCGCTCGCGCGCTTGCCCGCGTGGCTGCAGCAGGGCGACATGGAGAGCAACGGCAAGAGCGTGACCCGCGAGGGCGCCCGCATCACCGGCTACCAGACGGGACCCATCGTGTGGGGCGAGCCAGGCACCAACGGTCAGCACGCGTTCTACCAGCTCATCCACCAAGGCACACGCATGGTGCCGGTCGAGCTCTGTGCCCCGCTGCACTCGCACTACGACCTCGGTGCGGTGCCGCACCACGCGATGCTGCTCGCGAACCTGATCGCGCAGAGCGAGGCGCTCATGGTCGGCAAGTCGCTCGACGAGGTGAAGGCCGAGCTGCGCGCGGCAGGCAAGAGCGACACGGAGATCGAGGCGCTGGCGCCGCACAAGGTCTTCTCCGGCAACCGCCCGAGCCACGTGATCCTCTTCGATCGGCTGACGCCGCGGACGCTGGGCAAGCTCTTGGCGTACTACGAGCACCGCATCTTCGTGCAGGGCTGGCTCTGGGGCGTGAACAGCTTCGATCAGTGGGGCGTGGAGCTCGGCAAGAAGCTCGCGACCACCGTGCTCGGGGAGCTCGAGCGTGGTGAGGCCGGTGCGCACGACGCCTCCACGCGGGCGCAGATCGAGCGGGTCATCGCAGCGCGATGAGCGAGGACGACGGTTCATCGGAGCTCGAGGCGACGCCGGTGGCGATGGGCTTTCTGCCCACGTCGCGCGCCTACTACGCGGCGTTCGCGGGCCCAGGCTGGTCGGGCGCGTGCGCGTTCGCTGCGCTCGGCGGCGCGGCCGATCCCGACGCGAAGGTGCTCTCGGAGACCGGGACGCTGCTCGATGCGTCGCGTCCCGTCGTGTTCCACGCGGGTGAGGGCATCGCCGTCGCGCACGTGAGCCCGCGAGGGGTCGAAGTCACCCGCCTCGACAGAGATCGATCGCAGCTCGCGTTCGGGGGTGCGACGGCGTTCGCGGTGGCGCCCGGGAGGCGGCGCTCGCGTCTCTTCGCGATCGACGCGCGCGGGCTCTCGACCGCGCTCTACGAGGCCAAGCGTGGATGCTCGGACGACGAGCGCTGGCTCACCCATGCGGGCCAGCGGCCGCTGCTCGCGGCCGCGCGCGCGGGCGACGCCGAGATCGCATTCGCCGCGTGGGAGGGCGAGCCCGCGCTCTACGTGGTGCTCCAAGTGGAGGGAAAGCCGAGGGTCGTGCGCCACGAACTCGCCAGCGAGTGCGTCGGGCTCGCGGCCGCCGGCGCCGGCAACCGCGCGGGCGTCGCGGTGGCGCTGGCGGGCACCGATCACGTCGAGGTCGCGATCGCCGACGTGCGCGGCGTGTTGGTCGAGCGGATGCACACCTGCCTCGAGGGTCGCGGATCGCGCTGGCGACACCCGGAGGTCTTGTGGGTGGAAGACGCGTTCCACGTGTTGGCGGTCGACGAGCGCGACGAGCGGACGGTGATCGCGACCTTCGCCGACGGGACGATCCGCGGTGACATCACCGGCTCGAGCGGCCCGTTCTCGGCGGCCTACTACGAGAAGGCGCTCTACGTCGCGCGCGGCGAGATCGACGAGGCGACCGATCGGTTCGCGATGCGC
>CAYZQM010000149.1:0-13249 GCA_964480175.1 uncultured Sandaracinaceae bacterium | reverse complement strand
CCCAAGCTGCCCCGGCGAGCGTGCTGGCCGACGATCCCAGCCAGCTGCGCATCGAGCCTCTTCATCCGTCGATCGGTGCCGCGGTCCTCGGCGTGCGACCCTGCGATGCCCCGCACGCGGGCGACGTCGATGGCTACGACGTCACCCTGCTCGCGCTCGCGCAGGGAGCGACGGGTGAGCCCGAAGCGGAGGGCAGCTTCGAGCGCCTCGCGCGCTGGGTGCGCGAGCGGGTCTCCAAGGCGGCGTGGGAGCTCGCGCTGCGCGAGCAGGTGTGGATCGAGCGCGTGGCATCCCTGCTCGGCGGGAGCGGCTTCTGGGATCGAGACGAGAACGGACTGCGCCTGATCGTGCACGTCGAGCGCGTGCCGAGCCCCGAGCAGCTCGCCGCGTGGTGCAAGCGCGTGCTCCTCGAGCTCGCCGAACGCGCCTGGGAGCGAACCTCGCTGCCGCCGCCCGGCGACGGCTGAGCTGAGCTCAGAACATCTGGCGCAGGTAGTGGAACGCTTGCTTCTGCCACCAGGGATACGTGTGCGCGCTGTCCTCTCCCCAGAACGCCACGTGGTTGGGGATGCCCTTGCGATCGAGCCAGCCGCCGAGCGCGGCGGTCTCGGGGATGCAGCCGTGCTCGTGCGCGCCGCGACCGACGACCATCGTGAGGTGCGCGTTGCGGCGTACCCGCTCGAGCGCAGCGCCCTCGAGGTTCGGAACGAACGCGAGCGGATCGTTGAAGTAGATCTCGGGATCGGACGCGAAGTCGAAGAGCTTGCTCGCGTGGTAGCGGCCCGACAGACAGAGCCCGCGGGAGAACGTCTCGGGGTGCTTCAGCACGAAGAGCGACGCGTAGAGCGCGCCCACGCTGCAGCCGGTGACCACGATCGGGAACTCCCTCGATCGGCAGTCCTCCTGGATGAACGGCACCAGCGTGTCGAGCACGAAGCGCTCGTATGCTCGGAGGTGCGCGACGCGCTCGCCGAGCGGCCCTTTTCCCGAGAAGCTGCGCGAGACGTTGCTCTCCGGGCAGTAGATCTTCATGCGGCCCGCGCCGAGCAGCGGACCGAGCGCGTCGATCATCCCGCTCTCTCGCCACTCGTGGGCTACGCCCGCGTTGGAAGGAAAGACGATGAGCGGGCGACCGACGTCGCCGAAGCACCACACGTGGGCGCGGCGTCCGAGCGCGGGGCTCTCGAGGAGGACGTGCCGCGCGCTCACGAGCGGCTCCGTCGGGCGTGGATGAACGAGGGGTGGAACGAGGAGTACTGCTTGTCTCGCACGGCGCGCACGATACCGCGCCGCCGGGGCGGCCGTACACGGCCTCGCGTAGCCGGTCAGAGCGCTGGCAGCCCGACGCCGTCGACCATCAGATCGCTGAGCCCTGCGTACGCACCTCCGTGGTTGGAGCGCGCGGTGATGCGGATGCCGCTCATCACCGTCGGCGCGGGGAGCACGACGCTCGTGATCGTGTTCTGGTTCAGGGTCTGATTCGACGTGGAGATCACCTCGCCGCTCGGTCCGAGCGCCTCGAGCGTGATGTCGCGCAGGCCGCTGGTGTCGTAGCTCGGCAGGCGCGTGTCGAAGCGCAGGCCTGTCACCGTGGCGGGCGCCGGGAAGCTCAGCGAGAACACGAACGGGAACGTCGGGCCCATCGCGGTGCACCAGTACGTCGCCGGGTTGCCGTCCTGCATGTTGGTCGCGCCGTAGCTCTCGCTCCAGGTGGGGATGCCGGGCGCCACGGTGTACGCGAGACCGCGGTCCCCGAAGCTGACCGCGCGAGCGCCGCCGCGGGGCGAAGGCAGCGGCGGAACGCCGGCACCCGCCGTGGTTCGCAGGGTCACCTCGGCGAGCCCTGCGTATGCGCCGCCGAACGTTCCGTGCAGGGTGAGGCGGACGGCGCTCGCAGGCCCTCCAGACGTCGGGACCGAAGTGATCGCGTTCTGGTTCAGACCCACCCGCTGGGTGCTCACCACCGCGCCGCCCGCCCCGAGGATCTCGATCGTCACGTCGTCGATCGCGCTGGACTCGTAGCCGGCCATGCGGGTGTCGAAGTCGATCGCCGCCAGCGCGGCCGGCGCGGCGAGGTTCAGCGTCGCGACGATGGGGAACGTCGGGCCCATGGACGTGCACCAGTAGCTCGGGGTTCCGTCGTTCAGGAACGTCGCGCTGTAGCTCTCACTCCACACCGGCACGCCCGGGGCGACGACGTACGGCACCCCGCCCGCGACAGGCGGCGTGGCCATCGGAGGAGCGACGGGGGATGCGGCAGGTGCCGCGCTGCCGCCCATGCAGCATCCAGACAGAACGAGGGCGAGGAGGACGAGAACGCGCATGACGGGTGGACTCCTTGGACAGAGGGTGAGTGGTGCTCTGCTCTACCAGCGACGCGGCGCGCCCTCCCCGTCAAACGCCGTCCAAGCGGCGTCGAACGCCCGTCGATCTCCTGCTCGATGACGCCGCGAGGCGTGCGGCTGCGCCACCCGCGCTCCTGCCCTACAGTCCCGTCTGCCGATGCTCGCCCGTCTCTTCTTCGTCTTCACCACCGTCACGCTGGTCGAGCTGTACCTGCTCGTGTGGATGGGGAGCTGGATGGGGTTCTGGCCCACGCTCGCGCTCGTGATGACCACCGCGCTGGTGGGCGCCACGCTCGCCAAGCGCGAGGGTCTCAAGGTGCTGCGCGAGTGGCAGACCGCGCTCGCGGAGATGCGGGTGCCCGAAGAAGGCCTGACCGGCGCGCTCTTGGTGCTCGTCGCAGGCATCTTCCTCATGACGCCCGGACTGCTCACCGACGTGACGGGCCTCTTGCTGCTGGTGCCGCAGGTGCGGCGGTTCGTCGGCAAGAAGATCGAGGCGCGCGACTTCCCGGGCCTGACCACGAGCCCGCTGGGCACCGCGGGACCGTTCGGGAGCAAGGGGCCGTTCGCCGCAGGTAACCCGTTCGGAGCGCAGGGATCGCCGTTCGTGGTCGGCGCCCGGCGCGTGCAGGTGGGCGCGACCTTCGATCCTCGCCCCCCGCGCCCCGCGCGCGTCGAGGTGGTGGATCACGGGCCGGTGCGCGAGGAGGAGCCTGCGGCGCTGGAGGCCGACGTCGTCGTCGATCGGCGAGGGCGCGTGGTGCACCGGAACGATCCGTGAGGCGCGCGCTCGGGCTCGCGCTGCTGCTCGCCGCGTGCGAGCCGATGCAGGACCTCCCCGATGCGGCAGACGCGCCATCGGATGCGGGCTGCACGGCGGCGTTTGGCGAGCTCGTCGGGGACCGCCGAGTCGCCGCGGGCGCGGGCCTGCCAGATCTGATGCTGCAAACGGAGGCGGGCGCGGTGGCGCTCTCGCGCTTTCACACGCCGTGCACCACGCGGCTCTTGGTGATCCGATCGATGACCGCGTGGTCGGGGCACGCGCAGTGGCACGCGGCGCACACGGCCGCGCTGCTCGCCGAGCCCCGCGTGGACGTGCTCGACGTCCTCACCGAGGGAGAGGACGCGCTGCCGAGCACGCTGGCCGATCTGCCTGGGTGGCGCGCGCGCTACGACGCACCGCCGAGCCTGCTCGCGATCGATCCAGAGGCCCGCTTCGAGGTGCTCGCGTTCGGCGGCGTGCGGCTGCCCGTGGTCGCGCTGGTCGACGCCCGTGACCTGTCCGTGCAGCGCGTGCTCTTCGCGCCGCGCGCCGGCGCCGTCGAGGAGGCGATCGCGTCGGTGCTCGCGACACTCGATGGTCGTGCGCCTCCGTCGCCCGTCGATCCCACGCTCGTCGACGGCCGCTTCAGCGAAGACGAGTGGGCGCTCATCGAGGGCATGCGGTGGGCACCGCCCGCTGCGGACCCGTCGAACGCCGTCGCCGACGACGGGCGTGGGCGCGACGTTCTTCGAGGACGGCGGCCTCTCTCCCGACGGCGTGAGCTGCGCGAGCTGTCACACCGCGAGCCTCGGCTTCACCGACGGTCTGCCGGTCGCGTTCGGGGTCGCAGAGGGCACACGGAACACCCCGACGCTCTTCGGCGCGGCGCACCAGCGCTGGCAGTTCTGGGACGGACGCGCCGACTCGCTGTGGTCGCAGGCGCTCGGTCCGATCGAGTCGCCCCTCGAGATGAACGGCAGTCGCCTCTACGTCGCGCACCGCGTCGCGATCGTCCACGCGCGGAGCTACGAGGCCGTGTTCGGCGCGCTGCCCGATCTCTCGGATGAGACCCGCTTCCCCAGCGACGGGGGTCCGGGCGATCCCCGCTACGACGGGATGAGCGCAGAGGACCGCGCTGTGATCGACGGCGTCTTCGCGAACGTGGGTAAGGCGATCGCGGCGTTCGAGCGCGGCCTTCGCCCGCCCGAGACCCGCTTCGATCGCTACGTCGATGGGGAGCACGACGCGCTCACGCCCGAGGAGCGCGACGGCCTGCGCCTCTTCATGCAGTCGGGGTGCGCGCAGTGTCACCACGGCCCGACGCTGAGCGATGGTGCGTTCCACGCGATCGCGATGCCCGGCAGCGCGCTGGGCGACCGAGGCCGGCTCGATGCGCTCGCGCCGCTGCGGGCTTCGACCTTCCGCCGCGATGGACCGTACTCGGACGACGACGACGCGACGTTCCCGCTCGACGGGATCGATGCGCTGCCCGACGGAACGCGCGGCGCGTTCCGCACGCCGCCGCTGCGCGCGCTGTCCCTGACGGCGCCCTACGGACACGGAGGGACGTTCGCGACGCTCGACGAGGTGGTCGACCACTACGCCGAGGTGCACGCCACGCCGCCCGGCCCCGCGGTCGAGGGCACGCTCGATGCGCACGTCGCCGGCTTCCACGTGACCCCCGAGGAGCGCCGCGCGATGGTCGCGCTGTTGTCGGCGCTCTGATCGCGGACGGCCGATCATGGAGGCGACGGGTTCAGACGCGCTGTAGCCCGCGTGCTCAAAGGCACGACGCGGGGGCGAACGGGGCGAGGCATCGACTACCATGCGGCCATGGCTTCTTCGTGGATCGCTCGCTCGCTGTCTTGTTCCGTCGTCTTGCTCGCGACGCTCGCGGGCTGTGACTGCGAGGGCGCGCCGACGGCGTGCCGCGCGAACGGGGACTGCGCGGCAGGCCAGATCTGCATCGACATGCGCTGCGTGCCGCACGAAGATCCCAGCCGCGATGGCGGCCCAGACGCGCTGGCCTCGGACGCGGCGACGGACGCGAGCTGCGCCTCGCCCTGCGGAGGCGACTGCTGCGTGGGCGACGAGATCTGCTTCGCGTCGGCCTCGACGTGCATCCCGGATCGCGGCCCGTGCTCCGACGCCGACGACTGCGGCGACGACACGTACTGCGCGACGGCGGAGGGCGCCGCAGGCATCTGCGTTCCCTTCGGCGTGCCGGCCGGGACGACGTCGGATCCCACGTGCACCCGCGCGATCGACATCGAGGCGATCACCCCCGACCTCCAGTGCAGCTGGACCGGCCCGCCCGCCGGCGACGCCTTCCCCGATCACTACCAGGTGATGAGCACGCCCGTGGTCGTCGACTTCGATCTGGACGGTGACCCGGCGACCCTCCGTCCGTCGATCGTCTTCACCACCTTCCCCAGCGCGGCGCCCGACTACTACCGCGCGCCCGGCGTGCTCCGGGTGATCGACGGCGCCACCTGCGCGCACCAGTTCACGCTCGCAGGAGCAGGCGCGATGGCCATGTCGCCCGCCGGGCCGGCCGTCGGCGACATCGACGGCGACGGACGCGCCGAGATCGTGCTCGCCGCCCACGAAGGCGGGTTGCTGGCGTGGGGCTGGGACGTCGCGAGCAGCACGTTCACGATGCGCTGGCGATCGGGCGACTGCTCGAGCGGCGCGTCGGTGCCCGACACCACGGGCGGGATCGATCAATGGGCGGGCCCATCCATCCACGATCTGGACGACGACGGCACCCCCGAGCTCGTCTACGGCGCGACGGTGTACCGCGCGAGCGACGGCTGCATGCTCGGCGCGGCGTCGTACCCACCGTACAGCCGCGGCGTCGTGCCCGTGATCGCCGACGTCGACGAGGACGGCGTGATGGAGCTGGTGCAGGGCGACGGCGTGTACGCCTGGACCGGGAGCGCGTGGGAGCTCGAGCCCTACTCGACCGGCACGGGGCTGTCGCGAGGACAGGTCGCGGTCGCGAACCTCGGCACGTTCCCGCTCGCCGCGTTCGGCGGCGCGGACCGCGCCGAGATCGCCGTCGTCTCCGCGGGCACCGTGCGGGTGCAGACCCTCGAGGGCACCGTCGTGTTCGGACCGATCACCATCCCGGGCGGAGGCACGGGCGGCGCCCCGACCATCGCGGACTTCGACGGCGACGGTCGCCGCGAGGTCGCGAGCGCGGGCGGCACCCGGTACGTGGTCTTCGATCTCGACTGCGTGAGCGGAGGCGACGCCGCCCGCTGCGGCGGGATGGCGCGCACCGACGGCATCCTCTGGTCGCAGCCGTCGCAAGACGGCTCGTCGAACGTGACCGGCAGCTCGGTCTTCGACTTCGACGCCGACGGCGCCGCCGAGGCGGTGTACGCGGACGAGTGCTTCTTGCGGATCTACGACGGCGCGACCGGTGAGGTCCGCTACTCGGCGGCGCGCTCGAGCGGGACGACCTACGAGAACCCCGTCATCGTCGACGTCGACGGCGACTTCCACACCGAGATCGTCTCGGCAGCCAACGACTACGCCGTCGGGCTCGTGTGCCCCGAGACCGATCCACTGCGGCCGGACGCGACGTATGCGCGGAGCCACGGGATCATCGTGCTGCGCGACGTGATGGATCGCTGGGCCGCGTCCAGGCCGGTGTGGAATCAGCACGCGTACGCGGTGACCCACGTCGGTGATCGAGGGAGCATCCCGGCGAGCAGCGCCGTCGCGATCAACTGGCGCGACGCGGCGCTCAACAACTTCCGGCAGAACGTGCAGGGGGATCTCGCCGCGCTGGGCACACCCGATCTCACGGCGAGCGAGCTCTCGGATCGACTCCGCCTACCCTGCGACACCGAGGGCATGGCGACCCTGCGCGCGCGGGTGTGCAACCGCGGCGCGCTCCCGATGGCCGCTGGCTTCGAGGTCAGCTTCCGCAGCGGCTCGCGCTACGGCACCGAGCTGTGCCGCGCCAGCTCCCCGACGTTCCTCGAGGTCGGCATGTGCGACGAGGTCGAGTGCCGCGCCGCGCTCCCGAGCGACGCCTCGATCGACGTGTTCGTGGTCGCCGACCCCGACTCCGTCTCCGAGGAGTGCCACGAGGAGAACAACTGGGGCATGCAGCCCAACGTCACCTGCGATTTCTTGGACTGAGCCCGTCGGCGACCCGTGGTCACTCTCCGCGGGATCGCGAGCGCGCCACGGGTGACGCGATCGGGAACACGAGGCGAAACGTCGTGCCTTCGCCGAGCGTCGAGTCGACCTCGATCTGGCCCCCAGCGGACGTGACGATGCTGCGCGAGACGGACAGCCCGAGCCCGCTGCCGACGCCGATCTCCTTGGTAGTGAAGAACGGCGTGAAGAGGCGCGCGCGCACCTCCGGCGTCATGCCGCTGCCCGTGTCCGCGACCTCCGCATAGACCTGGGCGTCATCCGCCCACGTACGCACCGTGATCCGGTTGCTCGGCACCTGGCCCCTGGGGATCGCGTGGGCCGCGTTGACGATCAGGTTCAAGAAGACCTGGCCCAAGCGCGCCTCGTTGGCGGCGATCGCCGGGACCTCGGCGAGCTCCCGCACCACCAGCGCGCGGGAGCGGGTCTCGGCGCTCGCCATCCGCAGCGCAGACTCGATCGGCCTACGCAGGTCGAGCAGATCGATCTCGTCGGTCTCGCCGCGCGACAGCGTCTTGAGGTCCCGCACGATCACCCGGACCCGATCGGCGCCCTCGCGGGCCAGCGCGAGCCCGGTGTGCACGGGCGAGCCCTCGGTGTCCTCGAGCGCCATGTCGAGCTCGGCGACCACGACGCCGAGCGGGTTGTTGATCTCGTGGGCGACGCCCGCAGCGAGCACCCCGAGCGACGCCATCCGATCGGCGAACACGTGGTGCATCTGCGCGAGCTTCTCGGCGGTCACGTCGCGCAGCACTGCCACCGCGCACTCGGTGCCGCCTTCTTCGGAGCACACGCCGCGCGCGTGCACGCTGAGCCACACCGGAGGCTCGCCGTCGGGGAGCGCCACCATCTCGGCGCGCGCCACCGGACCGCCGGCGAGCGCTCGGATCATCGGCAGCTGGTCCCACGCCACCGGCGTGCGCTGGTCGGGCTCGAAGAGCGAGAGCGCGCGCGGCCAGTCCCGGGGATCGTCGGGCCGCTTCAACAGGCCCATCGCGTCGGCCGCGCGGTTCCAGTGGGTCGTTCGATAGCTCGGATCGAGGACGAGGATCGGATCGTCGATCGCGTCGAGCGTGGACTGGAGCAAGCGCACCCGGCGCCGCTCCGCGGCCGTCGCCTCCTCGTAGGCGCGGATGGTCCGCGCCATCGCGAGCGTGAGCGCGATCTGCCCGGCGACCACGGCGGCGAACGCCGATCGGTGCTCGTCCAGCGCGTCGCCAGCGCCGAGCATGAGCGCGCCGAGCAGCTCATCGCCGTGGACGATCGGCGCGACGAGCACGTCCGCGGTGTCCGCCTCGGTCGCGGCGAGCGCCTCGATCGCGATGCGGCGCGGCGCGCTGGTGCGCCCGACGCTCCCTGCGGCGCGCTCCAGCTCCGGCCGCGCGCGCTCCTGCGTGGCCCGCGAGAGGCCGATGGCCCGCTGCTTCCATCCGTCCTTGCTCGCGATGAGGAGCACGCCCCACGAGATGCCGCCCGCATCGAAGCAGGCGGTCAGCGCGGTGTCGAGCGCCACGTCGGGATCCCCGTGCTCCGCGAGCGCGCTCGTGAGCCCGCTGAGGATCGTGAGCTCCGCGGACAGCATCGCGTTGCGCTGGGTGAGCGCGGCGTTGAGCGCGACCTGCCGGTCGAGCTGCCGCAGCGCGCGCTCGACCCGCTCGCTCTGCACGTCCGGCGAAGGCGGCTGCGGCGTGACGGTGCGGCGCACGGGGCTCTTGAGCGACTTGTCGAGCACGGAGGCGAGCTCGGTGAGCTCCGGGGTGCGCACGAGGTAGCTGTCGGCGCCCACGCGCTTGGCGAGATCGAAGTCCGTGTCCTCGAGGTAGCTGTTGGTGAGGAGCACCACGGGGGTCGAGGCGAGCTTCGCGTCTGCGCGGATGCGAGAGCACAGCTCGAAGCCGTCCATCTTGGGCATGAGCACGTCGCTCACGACGAAGTCGGGCAGCTCCTTCCGTGCCATCTCCAGGGCCTCTTCGCCGTCGCTCGCCGCGAAGACCTCGAAGCCCATCCGGCTCAAGCGGTACGCGGTGAGCTTGCGCTGCACGTCGTCGTCGTCCGCCAGGACGATGCGCCGCCCCGTCCCGAAGACCCCGCTGGCCGCGACCTGATCCGGGAAGTAGCCCCGCACGATCTCGCGCAAGCGCGTGGGCGCGATGGGCTTGGAGATGACGTCGTCGAAGCGCGCGCCGCCCATGCGCGCCTCGATGGCGTGGCTCATCAGACCGGTGAACGCGAGGATGGGGACCTGCGAACCGACGACCTCGCGCAGCTCCTCGAGGAGCTGAAAGCCGTCGACGTCGGGCAGCACGAGGTCTTGCAGGATCAGATCGGGCGCTTGCTCGCGAGCCAGCGTGCGGGCCGTGCGCGCGTTCGCCGCCTCGATCACGTCGAAGTCGCTCAGCGAGACCCGGACCAGCTTCCGGGTGACCGCGTTGTCGTCGACGATGAGGATCCGCTGGGTCACTCGTCGCCTCGCTTTGCGGCCGCCCCGCGCTGCATCAGGGTGTCGACGAGCTCCCCGAGCGCGCGGACGTCGATGGGCTTCGCCATGAACGCGTCACACCCCGCGCTCAGCGCTGCGCGTCGGTCCGCCTCCATCGCGTACGCCGTCACGGCGACGATGGGCAGGCGCGCGAAGCGCTCGTCGCGACGTATCGCCTTGGTGAGCGTGAGCCCGTCGGTCCCCGGCAGCTGCACGTCCATCAGGATGACGGCCGGGCGCGCGAGCTCGAGCGCGGCCCAGGTCTCCTCGGCGTTCTGCGCGGCGCGCGTCTCGATCCCGCGCGCGGCGAGCGTGGCGCGCAGCAGCTTGAGGTTCAGCGGGTGGTCGTCCACCAAGAGCGCGAAGGGCCGGCTCACGCGGCCCCCGATCGCAGGTGGGTCCGCACCATGTCCGCGAGGCCCGTGAAGCCCTCACCGTCCTTGGAGAGCACCGCTTGCGCGCTCTCGAGGAGCCGAGCGCGCTCAGCGGGCATCAGGTCCTTCATCGTCCACACCAAGACGGGTACGTCCGCCCACGCGGCCTCGCTTCTGAAGCGCTGGAGGAATTCGAAGCCGTCCATCGTCGGCATCACCAGATCGAGCACGACGGCCGCGGGCTGCGCGTCGCGCGCGATGCGCAGCGCGTCGGCCCCGTTCTCCGCATGCACCGACGCGAAGCCGAGCTGCCCCAGCGTGGTCGCCATCAGCTTGGCGGAGCGCGCATCGTCCTCGACGATCAGCACGGGCCCGGCGGCCGGTGGGGTGACGTCGGCGCGCCGCAGCGACGCCAGCAGTCGATCCGGATCGATCGGCTTGGCGAGCGCGTCGTGCACCAAGAAGCCCGCGGTGACCTCCTCCGACACCACGGAGATCACGATGACGGGGACGCTGCCGTAGCCCGGCTCGGCTCGGATCGACGCGAGCACGTCGAGCCCCGTGCCGTCGGGAAGGAGGAGGTCGAGCGTGATCGCGTCGTACGCCGTCTTGGCGCAGAGCGCGCGGGCCTGCGCCCCAGTCGCCGCCGTGTCGACCGCGTAGCCCGCCGCGGTCAGCGTCGCGACGATGCGCTCCTGATCTTTGGCGTCGTCCTCCACCACGAGGATCCGCGGCGCCTCCGCGCTGACGCCGGGCACGCGACGCGGCTGGGGCAAGGACACCCTTCCCGCCTGACGGGGCAAGAGCGCGAAGAAGGTCGCGCCGCTCCCTTGCTCGCTCTGCACGCCGACCGTCCCGCCCTGCGCCTCGACCAGGCGCTTGGTGAGCGCCAACCCGAGGCCGGTGCCGCCGTGCGCCTTCGTCGGTCCGCCGTCGAGCTGCTCGAACTCGGTGAAGAGCCGGTGCTGCTGATCGAGCGGGATGCCCGGTCCGCGATCGCGGACCTCGATGCGCATCCACGCGTCGCCGTCGGGCGCGATCGAGAGCGTCACCTCGCCCCCGTCGGGGCTGAACTTGATGGCGTTCGAGAGGTAGTTGTAGAGGACCTGCTTCAGGCGCGCGGGGTCGAGCGTCGTGTCGGACAGGTCGCCGTCGCACCGCACCACGATCTGGACGCCCCGCTCGCGAGCGACGCCCCGGAGGACCGCGTGGACCTCACCGGCGACCGCGGCGACGTCGATCGTCTCGGGGCGGAACTGCATGGTGCCCGACTCCACCTTGGAGAGATCGAGCACGTCGTTGATCAAGCGGAGCAGGTGCCGGCCGCTGCTGAGGATGTCGCCGACGAACTCCCGCTGCGTCGCCTCCATCGGACCCACCTGCTCGAGGTGCAGGAGCTCGGCGAACCCGATGATCGAGTTGAGCGGCGTGCGGAGCTCGTGCGACATGTTCGCCAAGAACTCGCTCTTGAGGCGGCTCGCCTCCTGCACGCGGCGGTTCTCGTCCTCGAGCGCCGCGCTCCGTTGCTCGAGCCGATCGGTCTTCTTGCGCTCGGTGAGATCGGTGATGTTGAGCGCCCAGCACGGCGTGTCGCCGAGCCCGGGGATGCGCGCTCCGTCGACGAGCGCCGGGAACGTCGTCCCATCGCCGCGACGGACGTCGGTCTCGATGTGCATCACGCCGCGCTCTCGGATCTCGGCGCCGCGCTCTCGACGGAGGCGCGCGAGCTCGCCCTCCGCGAAGAGCACCTCGGACGACTTGCCGACGAGGCTCGCCAGCGTCGTCTTGGTCAGGCGAAGAAACGCCGGGTTGGCCAGCTCTACGCGCGCGTCGTCGCTCACGATGACGGTCGCCCACGGGACCTGCTCGAACACCGCCTCCCAGCGCGAGAGCTCGGACTGCCGCGCCGCCGCGCGGGACTCGGACTTGTCGACGTACGACTGCGCCAAGAGCGCCATCCCGCGATCCGTGAAGTCCTGCAGCGACTGGAGCGCCGCGATGAGGAGCTCCGGATCGCCTGCGTGGCGCTGCACCAGGTACGGGACGAGGGCCCGGGTACCGAAGTGGGTGATGTCGGCCCAGTCGGTGAAGCGCAGGCCCATCATCGCGTAGTGGGCGCCTTGCGCCCGCATGGGCGCGGTGTACTCGGCCCAGCGACCTTCGAACGCGCCGAACGTTCGCTCCTTCGCCTCGGCGGCTTGTCGGTCGCGCGCGCCGGGCGGCAAGGCGGCGATGATCGGACCGAAGGTCGGGTGCGTGTCTGCGAAGTGGACGACCTGCGCGAGCACCTCGTCGTAGTGCTCGCGGTACGCCGCGGCGACGGCCCGCGCCCCAGGGGTGTCGTGCGGCCACGGCTCAGCGACGCCATCCGTCATGGGGTCGATGTTGCATGATCCGTGCGGGGCTGACACCCGTGGAATCCCGCCACTTCGTGCACGGGGGGGCTGACATGTCACCCCGGCGCGTGTGGCCTGTGACCCGTCGGCCTGTCGGGTGGGTCCCGCCGCACCGGAGACGCTGCGACGACAAGCCACAGTGCGCCGGCACGGGTGCCGCCTAGGCTCGCCGCGCCTTGTTCGTCCGGCTCCTCACCATCGCATCGATCGCGGTCGCGCTCCTCACGGTCGCCCCCTCGGAAGTGCGCGCGTGCGCGACCTGTGGTGGCGGCGACCCGACCCTGACCGTGATGGGCTCCGACGTGCCGTTCGCGGCGCGGACGCGCCTCTCCCTCGACGTCTCGCTGCGGAGGGATCGACTGGCCGATGGCACCCAGCTCGACGAGGGCCTGCTGCAGCTCGGCGTCGCCCACTCGCCGACGGACTGGCTCACGCTCGCGCTCGTCGCGCCCGTCGTGCTTCGTGACCTGGCGAGCGCGGACCTCACCCGCGCGACGACGATCGGAGTCGGTCAGCTCGACGTGCGGGCGCGCTTCGTGGTGTTTCGCGATCGTCCCTTCGCGCCCGAGCACGTGCTCGGGGTGGTCGTCGGCGTCGGGCTGCCCACCGTGGTGGATCAGGTGACCCCCAACGGGCAGCTGCTCCGCGCCGACGCGCAGAGCGGGAGCACCACCGTCGATCCGATCGCAGGCGCCTTCTATACGTGGCTGGCAGACCCG
>CAYZQM010000148.1:0-16886 GCA_964480175.1 uncultured Sandaracinaceae bacterium | reverse complement strand
ACGGGGGTGCGGGGCGTGGGCTTTCGCTGGATGGCATCGAGGAAGATCGACATGTGCGCGCATCGTGCGCCGCGCGCGGTCGGCGGCGCAAGGGCGGGGCGCGGACCGAAATGCACGCGCGCCGAAAAAAAGATCGGCAACGCCAGAAGCGACCTTGCGATGAGGACGCCACTCGAGAGGGAACCCCGAGAAAAAGGGCCCCAAGGAGAAGGCAGATGGACCGAGAGATGGAGCGAGCAGAGCGACTCGCGCAACAGCTGAAGGCGATCACCGAGAAGTGGGCCGACCGACCGCAGCTGACCACGCCCACCAAGACCACCACCCCCAACCCCCCCGCGCCCCAGGGCGCGATCCGCGGCTGAAGCCGCAACACGAGGAGACACGACATGACGACCGGTTCACTCAGTATCGACATCCCTCGCGGTACGGGCGCCGAAGGCTCCCTGCTTGGTGGCACGGCGGCTGGCGAGGCAGCGTTGGAGGAGGCCGAGGCCGCGTTCGAGGCAGCCTTCGAAGCGGCAGCCGCGCGCACCGCTGCCGCCTCGGTCGCATCGGCGCTCGACGGTGCAGACATCGCTGGGATGGGCGGCGGTCTCGTGACGCCCGAGATGATCCTCGCGATTGCACGTCGGCGAATCAACGATCTCGACGAGCAGGTCACGACGATCATGGACGAGCTCAACTCGCGAACGGCAGCGGCTCGCGTGATCAGCGATCATCTCGGCGAGCTCCGCAACATCTCCACGGTCCTCGAGCCCCACTTCGACACCAGCGGGAACCTGGACCTCGACGCAACCGTGACCGTCGAAGGCGGCGGTACGCAGACGGTTCGGCAGTACCTCGAGTCGTTGGTCTACGGAGGCGTGTTGACCCTCGAGGAGGCCAACGCCGTCACCTCCCGCCAGGGGATGCAGAACCTCATCGACGACGCGAACGAGTCCCTGCGGGACGTGAACTCGGGGAACGAGATGCTGATGATCCAGCTGCAGTCGACGATGCAGGCGCGCACGTCCGTCGTGCAGACGGCGACCAACCTCCTCAAGACGATCGACGAAGCGAGCGACTCCATCGTGGGGAACCTCCGATGAGCACCGGTACCTACCGGCCGGTGCCGAGCCTCTTGGCGGTCCGCGCGCGCAACGCGGCACCATTCGCCCAGCACGTGGGCCTCACGCCGCGACACGCGCTCGCCGCGCGTCGACAGGCGGAGCGGCAGGAGTCGCTCGGTGCCTACGAGGAGGCCCTCCGGCTCTGGCAGCTCGCGTTGCTCATCGAGCCGCAGGCGACGCGCGCGTTCACGGGACTCGTGCGCTGTCTCCGGGCGCTCGATCGAACCGACGAGGCGCGACGCCTCGAACGCAACCATCCCATCGTCCCAGCCGAGGAGCGTCTGTCATGAACGAGATCAGCGAAACGATGCCTGCCGACAGCGCCGCAGTGGCGGCCATGGCCGCCGAGGTGGACGAGCCCGCAGCACTGGAGGCGGCCGAAACGGAGGCCGCAGCGGTCACCGACGCCGCAGTACCCGCCACCACTCGGCGGGCGGACACGGTCGCCGAGGATGCCGCGCTGGTGAGTGAGGCCGAGGCGCTGCTCGCCAGCTTGGCGGGCGATCCCCTCATGGCGGTGGAGCTGGTGCAGAGCTGGCTCCGGGAGCTGGGCATCGACGTCCGGGAGGACACGGCGCTCTCCAACCAAGAACGAACACGACTGAGCGAGGCCCTCGCAGACGCAGCGCACGAACTCGAGGCGCAGGCGCGTGCTTCCGCAGCGGAGAGCAACCTGATCGGCCAGATCTTCGGCTGGATCGGGACGGCGATCGCGATCGCCGTCAGCCTGGTCACCTCGGTGTTCACCGGGGGAGCGTCGCTGGCGCTCGGAGTCGCCGCCGTGGCATGCATGGTCGCAGCGCAGACGGTCACGGTGCTCGGGCAGGAGGGCATCATCGACGACCCCAACTGGGCGACTGGGATCTCGACTGCGTTCTCCGTGCTGGCGACAGCCCTTTCGTTCGGCGCGAGCGCCGCAGGGTCCGCCACGCAGAGCGCGACCACTGCGGGGACGGCGGCCGCACAGGCAGCGGCGAAGGCGGCGCTCGAGGCTGCCCAGGCGGCGCTGGACGTGATCGAGACGCTCGCGAACGTCGCGAGCACGGTCGTCGGTGTCGCTGGCGGGATCAGCAGCATGGTCGAGACGTGCTTCACGCACGACGCGAACATGAGCGCGATCGAGGGCGAGCGGGAGGAGCTGGCCGCCGACGAGGCACGCGCGGTCGTCGACGATACGGTCGGCGATCTCGGTGCCCTGATGCGCCAGTTCCGCCAGATGGCCGAGCGAATGGCCGAGGTTCGGGAAGCACGGGCTGCCGCGATGTCGGCCGCCATCATTCGAGTCTGAACAACCAACGAACAGAAGGAAGGGATACGGAGATGACGACGATCAATCGAACGGATGTGAGCGCGGTGCCCACCACGGTGTGCACGGAGTTCGACAGCACGGCGATGACGCTGGCCGAGCTGGACCACGAGGCCGAAGCGGGAGAGCGCGAGGCGCTCCGCGACGAGCGAGCGCGGATGGAGCGAGCGGGCGAGGTGAAGCTGGCTGCCATGTCGGAAGCGGCGGACATGCGTCTCGCCTCTGGAATCGTCGGTGGCGCGCTGAGCTGTGTGAGTGCGATCGCCGGTGGCGTCGCGGCCGGTGCCGCAGACGGCTCGAGCGAACGGGCGTGGGGAACGACGATCCAGGGCAGTAGCACGGGTGTCAGCAGCGGGGTGACCGCGGGGCTCGGCTACGCTGCGAGCGATGCGGATCGGCGCGCGGAGAGCGCGGGCATGGCCCTGGACCGCGCGCGCAGCCGCGCGGACGAAGCACGCGCCGACCGCGATGCGATCGCCGCGGACCGTAGCCAGCGCAACGAGACGCTGGGGGCCATCGTGTCCGAGCACCGTCGAACGGAGGAGGCTGCGACGCGCGCTTGATTGCGCTCGGGGTCGTGGGTGGCGCTGGGGGGCACCCACGACCCCGGGGCGTGAACGTCGAGACCGCTGCAATGGTGTGGCGGCTCGCGATCGGGCGGCGGCGGACCCGCATTCGCCGCCGCCGCCCGGTCACTTCCATGCCAGACGTCGGACCCGGCGAATAAGGGGCGCTGGGTCTACTCCGACGGCGGCGGTCTCGGATGTGTATTCCGAGTCCGCGTCTGGGATCGCCGCCGTCACCTTTCCCTTCTCGATGTCGGGCCCGGCGAAGTTGGGGCGCTGGGTCCTGCCCGATGGCGGCGACGTTGGATGTGTTTTGGGGTTTCCGCGTCCAGCGTCGCCGCCGTCACCTTTCCCTCGTTTGATGTCGGGCCCGGCGAAGCTGGTGCGCTGGGCCGTCTCCGATGGCGGCGATCCTGGAATGTGTTCTCTGCTTTCCGCATCCAGGGTCGCCGCCGTCACCTTTTCCCCGTGCTATGCGCGCCGCATGGAACGCCCCGCGCTGAAGCTCGACGAGAGAGGGCTGGTCACCGTCGTCGCGATCGATCGGCAGACGGGTGAGGTACGCATGCTCGCGCATGCGAACGAAGAGGCGCTCGAGGCGACTCGGATGCAGGGCGTCGCGCACTTCTTCAGCCGCTCGCGCCAGCGCCTGTGGAAGAAGGGCGAGGAGAGCGGCAACACGCTCGCCGTACAGGAGGTGCTCGTCGACTGCGACGGAGACGCGGTGCTGTACCTGGTCGACCCGGCGGGTCCGAGCTGCCACACCGGCGCCGAGAGCTGCTTCTATCGCTCGCTCGATGGTGCGAGCGCGGATGCGCGTCCGCTGTCGACCTTCTTTCGGCTCGAGGAGGTGATCGCCTCCCGGGCGAGCTCGAGCGCGGAGAAGTCGTACACCCGCTCGCTGCTCGACGGCGGCGCCGCGAAGATCGGGAGCAAGATCCGCGAGGAGGCGGGTGAGCTGGCCGACGCCCTCGCGTCCGAGAGCGACGAGCGCGTGGTGAGCGAGGCGGCCGATCTGATCTTTCACGCGCTGGTGGGCCTGCGGCACCGACAGATCGGGCTGCGTCGGATCGCGGTCGAGCTCGCCCGCCGCTTCGGGACGTCGGGACACGCGGAGAAGGCTGCGCGCTGACGGGTCGGGCGACGCGAGGCGCCGCGGCCGCAGACGGCGCGCGCGTTCTCTGGTACTCCACTCGCTCGTGTCGCCTCGCCCCTCGGGTCTCTCGCCCTTCCTGCGCGTCGAAGTCCGCGCGTTCGCCGAGTCGTTCTTCGCGACGACCGAAGGGCCGCCCGACCCCGAGCACCTCGACTGGGCGCTCGACGAGCTGGGACAGATGCTGGCGCACGCCGGCGTGCGCGCGCGCTTTCTGTTCCGGATGTCGGTGCTGACGATGGCGCTCTTGGTGCCGCTCGTGCTCTTGGGCCGACCGCGTCGCTTCTCGAGGCTCGATGACGCCGATCGCCTGGAGGCGCTGCACCGCGCGGAGCGATCGCCCGCGGGGCTCGCGGTCTTCCTGGTGCGCGCGATGATCAGCTTCACGTACTACGAGCATCCGAAGGGCGCGGCGGCGATCGGCTGGGATCAGAAGTGCATGATCTCGGCGAGCGCGCAGCCCACCGAGCCCGTGGAGGCCGCGTGACGGGCGAGGTGCTGAAGGGGCGCGAGCTGGGTCGCGACACCACGCTGCACTGCGACGTGGTGGTCGTCGGCTCGGGCGCGGGTGGCGCGGTCGTCGCTACCGAGCTCGCGCTTGCGGGTAAGGACGTGATCGTCCTCGAGGAGGGTCCGCAGATCAGCGCCGAGGCCCACGGCGCGATGCGCCAGACCGAGTCCCTGCGGCACGTGTGGCGCGAGGCCGGCATGAGCGCGGCGATCGGCTTGTTCGGCGCGCCGACGGTCAACGTGACGATGGCGCGGGTGCTCGGCGGCTCGAGCATGATCACGGGCGGCGTCTGCTTCCGCACGCCCGAGCCGGTGCTGGATGGGTGGGCCAAGGAGATCGCGGCGATCAGCGGCCACACGCACGGCCTGGACGCGAAGGGCCTCGAGCCGTGCTTCGAGCACGTCGAGCGCGCGATCCACGTCGAAGAGGTCCCGATCTCGATGCGCTCGCGCTCGACCGAGCTCTTCGCGGAGGGATCGCGCAAGCGCGGGCACGAGCTGACCCCGACGCGTCGCAACACCCGAGGCTGCAACGGCTGCGGTCGCTGCAACTTCGGCTGCCCGCACCAGGCCAAGCTCTCCGTCGATCTCGCGTACTTGCCGCGTGCGGTGGAGGCCGGTGCGCGCCTCTACACCGACTGTCTCGTCGATCGCATCACCATCGAGCACGGACACGCGACGGGCGTCGTCGGTCACACCCTCGATGGGGAGGGTCGCAAGCGCCGCAAGCTGACGGTGAAGGCCGAGCGCGTGGTCGCCGCGTGCGGTGGCATGCACACCCCCGTGCTCCTGCAGGCGAGCGGCATCGGCGGGGTCGGATCGCTGGTCGGCCGCGGCCTGACCCTTCATCCGGGGTGTCGCGTCTTCGCGCGCTTCGATCGGCCGGTGCGCGGCTGGCAGGGTGCGCTGCAGAGCGCGTACAGCGACAAGCTCTGGGACCAGGGCGTCCTGATGATGAGCCTCTTCGTGCCGGCGAGCGTGATCGCCGCGCAGCTTCCGGGGGTCGGACCCGCGCACAGTGAGCTCGCGAGCCAGGTCGATCACATCGCGATGTTCGGCGTGATGGTGCACGACGAGGGCGGCGGCGTCGTGCAGCGCAACCCGTTCGGTCGTGAGCCGTTCAGCTTCTATCGCTGGTCGGCGCACGATCGACGCGCGATGTTCGTGGGCCTGCGCGAGGCCGGCGAGACGTTCTTCGCAGCGGGCGCGAAGGAGATCTTCTTGCCCTTCCTCGGGCTGCCCGGGATGGACGCGGACGCGTTCCGGCGGATCCCTTGGGAGGACATCCCCACCTCGCGCCTCGAGTGCGCGAGCCAGCATCCGCTCGGCAGCTGCCGGATGGGCGCGAGCGCGGCGACCTCGGTGGTCGATCCGTACGGCCAGAGCTGGGACGTGCGCGGCCTCTACGTCGCCGACGGCAGCGTGATTCCGTCGAGCCTGGGCGTGAACCCGCAGGTGACGATCATGGCGATGGCCACCCGCATCGCGTGGGGCATGCGCTCGCTGCGCTCCTAGGCCGCGGGGCCTTCTGCTGCTTGCTTCCGCTTGCTTCTGCTGCGCTGGGCTTTGTGAAAACCAGTCCGCTGCGCGGGGCGAGTAATTGTCGCGCGGTGGTGGCGGAGGTCGCGGAGAGCGGGGCCGGGGTGGGGGTTCCTCCCTCGGTCAGCATCGGAACTCGAACACCCTTTCTCGAGCTTTCCTGACGCGTAGGTCGTTCCGACGCGTTCTACTCGGAACCCCCACCCCGGCCCCTTGCTGCACGGTCTCGACGGAGCACCGCGCTTGGGAGGGGAAGAAGTGAGAGAACAGGTGGCGGTCGGGCGTGCACCGCTCGTCGAGTGGGTCGCGGTTGGACGCGACCGTCGTGAACGTGAACTTGAACGTGATCGTGGTCGTGAACGGCCGTTTCTCCACGGCCCGAGCACCGCTCGTCGAGTGGGTCGTGGTTGGACGCGACCGTCGTGAACGTGAACCTGAACGTGGTCGTGGTCGTGGTCGTGAACGGCTGTTTCTCCACGGCCGGTGCGCTCCTCGTCGTCGGACGCGACCGTCGTGAACGTGAATCTGAGCGCACCTGAACGTGGTCGTGGCCGTCGTCGTGGTCGCGCCGCTCAGCCCGCGTCGTCTTCCATGCCTGCGTCTACGCCGGCGTCCATCCCTGCGTCGGTTCCTGCGTCGACGCCTGCGTCCGACATTCCGCCACCATCGGGGACCCCCGCATCGCCTCCCATCGCGCACAGGTCCGAGAGCGGGAGGCCCGGGGTCACGTCTGCGATCACGACGCGGGTGCCGACGAAGGTCACGCCGATGCTGACGGCGTCGCAGTTGACGAGGGGCGAGCCGGGCTCCGGCGGCATCGAGAGGACGTCGGCGATGTTGTCGAGCTGCAGCTCGAGCGCGCGGAAGAGATCCGATCCTCGGCAGAGGCCGATGTTCTGCGCGGTCGACAGGAGGTCCGCGACGCGCCAGCGGCCCGCGACCACCAGCGGATCGAGCGTCAGCCCGTCGTCGCTCAAGTGTCCGGTGGCGACGGCGTTGGTGAGGCGCACGAGCACCCCGATGTCGTCGGTCGGGAAGATGATGTCGATGCGATCGGGCAGGCGCGCGACGAACGTGTTGTCGACCACGTACGCCGTGCGATCGATGATGAGCGGCTCCTCGAGGTCGCCGGCCAAGAACGCGTCGGTGCGCAGCCAGAGGAAGTCCTCTCCGTCCCACACCGGCAGCGGCACGGGCGAGCCGTCGGGCAGCTCCCACTCGGTGGTGCTGATGATGTTGATCTCCGGCGGCTCACCGCCGACCGCCGCGAGCGAGGTCCCGAAGACGGCCTGCGCGATCGCGATCTCGACCTGGGGATCGTTGGGCGTGCCGTTCCACTGCCGCACGCGCATCACCGGCAGGCCGCGCCCCTCCTCTTGCGCTGCGCGCGCCATCGTCTCGAGGCCCGGCACGGCGACGTCGACCAGCGGGTAGAGGCCGCGGCCGAACACGTTGTCGATCCCCTCCATGCCGTCGCGCTCGCGAGGACCGCGGACGGTGCATTCCGAGGTGAAGTCCGGCGAGCGGGTGCAAAGGCCATCGAGGTCGTAGCCGATGTTCTCCCAGTCGCTGCCCTGATTGAGGGTGACCTGCCTGAGCCCGAACGCGACCTCCTCGATGTCGTCCCCATCCGCGCCCGCAGGCCGCGCCTCGGGCCGCCGCGTCACACACATCCCCGCGTCTCGCCCCGCGTCCTGTACCAGCGACGGGTCGTAGAGGACGCAGGAAGGCAGCCCAACGATGAGCGTCACGCACGCGAGCAAGCGAGGCAGCATGGCGGCAAGTGTACCCGAGCCCCGCCGACTTCCCCAAGTCGAGCCTGCACCGCCCAGCCAAGGGACTGTTCGCGAGCATGAACGACCACGACCACGTTCACCACGGTTGCGTCCAACGACGACCCAGACGACGAACGGTGCACCGAGCGTGGAGAAACGGCCGTTCACGACCACGATCACGTTCAGGTTCACGTTCACGACGGTCGCGTCCAACCGCGACCCCCTCGACGAGCCGTGCACGCCCGACCGCCACCTGATCTCTCACTTCTTCTCCCTCACGGCGCGGTGCTCCGTCGAGACCGTGCAGCAAGGGGCCGGGGTGGGGGTTCCGAGTAGAACGCGTCGGAACGACCTACGCGTCAGGGAAGCTCGCGAAAGGGTGTTCGAGTTCCGATGCTGACCGAGGGAGGAACCCCCACCCCGGCCCCGCTCTCCGCGACCGCTCCCACCACCGCGCGACAATTACTCGCCCCGCGCAGCGGACCGCTCTTACAAAGCCAAGCGCAGCGAGAAGGCCAAGCGGCCTCGGAGCAAGAGGAACCCCCACCCCGGCCCCGCTCTCCGCGACCGCTCCCACCACCGCGCGACAATTACTCGCCCCGCGCAGCGGACTGGTTTTCACACCGCCAAGGGCAGTGGATGCCGAGCGCAGCGAAGTCGAGCGCAGCCAAGTCGAGCACGCGAAAGCCAAGCAGCGAGGCCAGCGCAGCAAGAAGGCCCAGTGGCCTCAGAACAACCCGATTGAGAAATGGAACGCGCCGAAAGGCTCGAGCTGCTCGTTGCGACGGCTGAGGTTGAAGCCGTAGTCGATCGCCAAGGGGCCGACGGGGGTCGCGTAGCGGAGTCCGAGGCCGACGGTCCAGCGCAGCGTGAGGAGATCTTCGGGCTGGATGAGCTCGGCGTTGGCCCACACGTTCCCCACGTCGGCGAAGACGCCGCCCTGCAGCGCGCCGAGGATGGGGAAGCGCAGCTCGAGCCGCAGCAAATAAAAGAAGTCGCCGTTGCGGACGACGGGCACGTTCGCGAGCGAGCCTCCGGTCCCGAGGATCGCGTCGAGCTGGTCTTGGGGGATCACCTGGTCTTGCAGGTAGCCGCGCATCGTGTCGACGCCGCCGAGGTAGAACGCGCGGTTGGGATAGGTCCGCGAGCTGCGCTCGAGGTGGAAGATCCGGCCGCCTCGCGCCTGGATCGCGATGGTCCAGTCGGTCGCGAGTGGGATGTAGCCGGTGATGTTCACCGAGAGCTTCAGGAAGTGGCTGAAGAAGTCGGTGCTGATCGCGGGCGAGCCGTCGAGGTCCACGCAGCTCGTCATCAGCGTGGACGAGCCCTCGCGCGGCGTCGGGTCGACCGCGCACACCGTCTCGCCGCCGCGGATGGTGCGCGCGTACTCGAGCGTGCCCGAGAGGTAGATGCCTTCCGTCGGGGTGAACGCGTTGTTGCGGAGATCGACCACCGCGCTCAAGCGGGTGCTGCCGATCGCGGACTCGCCCTCGGGCACCCGGAGCAGCCGCTGGGTGCGCAGGTCGGTGTTCTGCAAGAACTCCTCGTAGGCCTGGCGCTGGAAGAGGCCGACGTCGTTGTGCTCGATCTCGCCGGCGAGCGACATCGTGAAGCGGCGCACCGGGGTCCACGTCGCGGCGAGCACCACGCCGTTCTTGTCCAAGCCGAAGTCGCGGAAGTTGTCGCGCAGGTGCACGAGATCGAGCGACAGGCGCACGTTCGGTAGGCCCGGCACGTGTGGGATCCCGAGCGTCGCGGTGATGCGGCGCTCGAGGCGATCGACCAGCGAGAGCACCGCGAAGCTCTGCGAGAGCTCGTCGTCCTGGAAGAAGAACTGGTAGGCGAGCTGGGCGCGGAGGCCGAGCGTGAGGCCCCAGCCGAAGAGGTTGCGGTAGGTGTAGTCGAGCGCGCCGCGCAGACCGTCGCCGGTGCCGAAGCCCGCCGAGAGCCCGAGCTCCTGCGGCGTCCGCTCGCGCACGGTCACGATGATGGTCTTGGTCTGCTCCGCGAGATCGGGCGCGTCGGGCGCGATGCGGACGCTCGAGAAGATGCCGAGGCCCAAGAGCGACTCTTCGTTCTCCCGCGCCACCGACGGGCGATAGATGTCGCCCTCGTGCAGATCGAGCTCGTCGCGCACCAGGTTGGGATCGGTGCGCTCGCAGCCCTCGATCAGGATGGCGCCGATGCGCACCTGGAAGCGCTCGACCACCTCGAAGACCACCTCGGCGCGCGACGCGTCGTCCGAGAGGTGCGGCGCCGCGTCCACCCGCGCGAAGAGGTATCCCCGCTCGCGGTAGAGCTCCATCATCCGCCGCCGCGCTTCTTCGACCCCGAGCTGACTGAAGGCGGCGCCGCGCTCGAGCTCGCTCAAGCGCAAGAGCTCGGCTGAGCTCACCGCCTCGTTGCCCTCGATCGCGACGTTCCAGACCAGGGTGCGCGGGCCCTCGGTCACGTGGATGGTGACGATCGCCGTGCCGCGATCACCGTCGAGGCCGCCGGTCGTCTCGTCGAGGCGCACCAGCTCGGGCTCGCCGATCTCCGCCGACAAGAAGCCCTCGCTCTCGTAGAGCGCGAAGAGGTGCGCCACCGCCTCGCGGTACACGGGCTCGTACCAGACGGTCGCCGGGATGTCCTCGTGGATGGCGGGCACCGAGCGGGCGGCCACGCTGGGACGACCGGTGACGCCGAGCGCGTCGATCGTGCCGGAGTCCACGGGCTCGAAGAGCGCGGGGTGCGGCAGCTCTTCTTCGAGGTAGCTGTGCACCTGGCTGCGCAAGAAATCGCTCTCGAAGAACGACGCGCCGGGGAACGAGATGCCGATGACGCGCAGCACCTCGCCGGGCGTGACCAGGACGACCAACACCGCGCGGGTATCGTCGCCGTCGTGCTCGGGGTCGGTGGTCCGACGCAGCGTGACGGCCGCGTCGGCGAAGCCGTGCCGGTGATAGAGGTCGACGACCCGGCCTTCGATCGCGGCGAGCGTGGATGCGCGCAGGCGCTCGGCCCCCAGATCGAGCACCGCCTCGACGTCGGTGTGGCTGAGCGGCTCCTCGCCTTCGACGACGACGCGGTAGCGGCGCCCGATCTCGCACGGCACCACCAGCGTGACGCCGTCCTCGCCTGCGACGATCTCGGGCGTGCCCACCTGGGCCTCGAGGTAGCCGTGCTCGCGCAGCCGCGCCTCCAGCGCGCGGGCACCGTCGCCGAGGTGACGGCGATCGAAGATGTCGCCGGCGTGCAGGCCGAACGCGCCCTCGGGATCGACCTCGCTCGGGGGACGATCGGGCGACATGCGCAGCACCGCGATACGGGTCGGCTCGCCCTCGCTCACGACGACGCGCAGCACCCGGCGCTCGGCGGAGCTGGTGTCCCGAAGCGTCACCTCGATCTCGGCGCGCTCGTAGCCGATGCGCGCGTACGCCTCGGCGAGCGCTTCGCGGATCGGCTCGGTGCGACCGCCCACGATCTCGTCACCCGGCTCGAGCGCCAGCGCGCTGCTCAGGTCGTTCTGGGAGAGCGCGTGGTTGCCGATCACGTCGATGCGCGCGATCACGGTGCGGCGCTCGAGCAGCACGCGTATCCGCACGCCGCCTTCGTGCGGCGCGACGTCGAGGCGGACGTCGGCCCAGTGCTCGGTGGCGAGCAGATCGAGCGTGACCCGCCTCAGCAGCGCGCGGGTCAAGGGGACGCCGGTGCGCAGGCCGACGTCGTCGTTGCTCAAGAGCTCGGCGCCGTCTCCCTCGATGTCGACCAGGAGCACGGGGAGGCCGAGGAGCGCCTCGGGTACGTCGGCGCGGGCCGACGTGGAGGCGAGCACGATGGCGAGCATCGCTGCCGCCGCGCCGCTCAGGAGGCGCAGGACGGAGTACGACGAGCGCCCGCGGCGCGAGCGCGCGCTGGCCCGAGCGGGCCGACCGAGGCGAGGGGACAAACCGGCGCGAGCCTACTTCAACTGCGGCGTGCGGACCGCTTCAGCGCGAGGTCTCGCTCGCGTACAGGCGGAGCTCAGCCGCGGAGCCAGCCCTCGGCCGCCGTCCGGTCGGCGAACGGCCTCAGCGGAACGCTCGACGCGAGCGACATGCTGCTGATCACCATGCGCCACAGCGCGCGGTCCGTGAGGATCGCGACGCGGCCTGGCGTGTGCTCGCGAAGCCACTCGACGAACGCGTGCCTCGCGTCGAGGTCGTAGCCCACCATCTCGCTGCAATCGACGAGGAGCCGGAGCGGCTCGTCGCTGCCCAGGGCGGGCGTCACCCGGGCGAGGGCGTCCTTCAGTTGGTCCCGGGTGAGGTGACCTTCGAGCCGCACGGACAGCGTGGGACGCATCGGGTCGGCCTAGCACATCGCTCGCGAACGTCCGTGGAGAGCGAACCTTCGCGGTCGGCTCACTCGAACTCGAGGCGCCAGCGTAGATCGGCGCCGAAGTTCCCGAACGAGGCGCCGCTGGTGAGGTTGTAGTTGTCGTAGCCGACCGTGACGCTGGTGGTGTCGTCGAGCTGCGCCTCGACGAGCGCGCGGAAGTCGCGGGCCTCCGACAGACCCGTCGTCGCGCTGAGGCGGATGCGATCGGCGATGCGCTTGCCGATGGTGATCTGCGGCTCGGTCCGCGCGGTGCGCGCGCTGTAGGCGCTGCCGAGACGGAAGTCGTCGATGACGGGCAGGGCGCGGCGCACCTCGCGATCGACGCCGGTCACGCTCGCGAGCGCCTCGAGCGCGGCGGTGCTGCCGACGTCGCCGGCCTGGGCTTCGACCTCGGCGCGGGTCATGCCGACCGCGAGCAAGAGCAGGATGTCTTCCTGCGGCAGCTCGGGATCGCTGCGGGTCGCGAGGTGCAGCGAGTCGCTGGTGCCGGTCACGTCGAGGAGGATGCGCCAGCTCGCCTCGCCGATGTCGCTCGCGCGGCGCATCCCGGCGACCGCGTGCACGTCGAAGCGCGGGTTGATCGCGGTGTCGTCGTCGAAGACCACGCTGCCGCCCGGGCGGATCTCGAACGCGTTGTTGCGGAAGAAGATGCGGCCTCGCTCGAAGCGCGCGTCGCCCAGCACACCGAAGCGCTGGTCGGTGCCCACGATGCGGAGCGGGCGGTCGCCCTCGTCGATCGTGAGCTCGGCGTCGATCAGGTTGTTGCGCACCACCAGCGGCGCGTCCTCGCGCACGCGGAGATCGAGGGTCACGTGCTCCTCGCTCGGTCGCCACGTGACCACGTCGGCGCGCTCGGTGCGGGTGAGCTCCTCGAGCGTCGCGCCCAGCTCGATCGGGCGCGAGTAGATCAGCCGCTCGAGCAGCACGTCGCCGGTCACCGTCGGCAGCCGTTGATCGCGCTGGCCCGCGATGCGGGTGTCGGCCGAGAGCGTGAACGCCAGGCCGTCGGCGGGCGCGAAGCTGAGGTGCTCGGCGCGCACGCGGATGCCCCAGTGATCGAGGCGACGGCGCTCGAGCGCGGCCTCGCCCGAGCCGTGGATCGTGCCGCCTGCGACCCGCGCGCTCACGTCCTCGACCACGACGCGCCGCGAGCTGAAGGTCACGCGCGCGCGCAGATCGTCGATCGGGCTGGCGAGCATCGAGAGCTGCACCGAGCCCCCTTCGAGCGTGGTCTCGCCGAAGAGCTGGGGATCGACGAAGGGTCCGGTCACGGCGAGGCGGGTGCGCAGCGTGCCGCGCGCCGAGAGCACCGAGTCGCTCAGGCTGCTCGCGAGCCCGAGATCGATCTCGGAGTCGATCTCGAGGCCCAGGCCCCTCGCGAGCGACGCCTCGCCGCGCACTCGGAGGCGTGAGCCCGGAGCGCGGAAGCGCGCGCGATCGACGGTCGCGAGACCATCGACCATCGTGATGCGCACGGGCACGACGTTCTCGATCGCGACGTCGCCGACACGCACCGCGACCTGGCTGAGCACGAGGCGCGCGTCGAGCGTCTCCGGGTAGCGAAAGCCGCCGCCGTCGAAGAAGAGCTCGCCCGTGACCGCGCCGGTCGCGCCGCCCGAGCTGCCGATCATCCGCTCGATGGGGAGCTCGCGCGCAGCGATGCGGCCGCGCACCGGGAAGCGCTCGGTGCGGCCCACCATCACGTCGATGTCGAGGCGACCCTCGAGGGCGCTGCCGCACACGACGAAGGCGCTGGGGCGCGAGAGCCGGGGCATCGGTCCGTCGACGGTGTGCGCGGGCGGATCGGCGGGCCAGCCTGCGCGCGCCAGGCCGTGCCTCGCGTAGGGGCAGGGCTCGCCGCGATCGGGCACCACGCCTCCGTCGGCGCCGCCGTCGATGCTGAACGCGCGCGCCGCCGCGATCCACGGATCGGCGTCGTCGGTCATGCGCACGTACGCGCGGGCATCGCCGAGCGAGTTGCCGGCGTACGAGAGCGCGGACACGCCGACGTCGAGATCGACGCGCATGCGCTCGGCGGTGCCGCCGATGGCGCCCGTCGCGCTCGCGATGCCGGCGATGTCCGGGAGGCGATCGCCGATGCCCTCGACGTCGCGCAGATCCAGTCGATCGACAGCGGCCGACATCCGGAGCGCGCCGCCTTCGGTCATGACGCCCGAGACCAAGAGCGTGCCCTCGCCCTTGTGCAGCTCGGCCTCTTCGAGCACGAGCTCTCCGCCGCGGTAGCCCTGCGACCAGTCGCGCCAGTTCCACTCGCCGCGCACCACGCCGCGATCGAACGCGTAGCCGTTGAGCGAGAGGGTGTCGAAGCCGAGGTCCATGCGGGTGAGCAGGGTGCCGCTCGGCGTGTCGCCCGGATGGCCGTTGCTGTAGTGGATCGTCGCGGTGCCGCGCGCGGCGCCCTGGTAGCCGATGAAGCGCTCGTCTTCTTCGAAGCCGAACACGTGATAGAAGTCCGCGAGGGTGAGCCGCGCGATCTCGAGGCGCGTGTCGAGCAAGAAGCCGTCGTGGTGGAAGTCGATGCGGAAGTCGCGCGCGACGTAGCGGCTGTCGCCCTTCGTGATCTCCGCGGTGCCCAGCGTCGCGCCCATGCCGTCGCGATCGAGCACCGCGTCGGGGCTCACGACGTGCCCGATGCGCATGTGGTCGAACTCGAAGCCGTCGAAGTCGAGGGTGCCGATGACCCGGGGGTCTTGGAACGTCCCGTCGATGGTGCACGTCGCGCCGCCGTCGCCGTCGATGTCGAAGCCGGCGAGCGGCGAGATCTCGTGGAGGCGTCCGTCGGCGCGCGCGTTGACCCGCAGCTCGTTGTGGAAGCCGAGGACGACGTCGCCGCGGATGCGACTCTCGGGCAGGTCGGCGTCCAGATCGTGGAACCGCACCGCGCGGTCGTCGATCGACCAGCTCCCCGTGAAGTGGCCTCGCGAGATCGCGATGACGGGTCGCACCGGTCGCGCGTGGTAGGGGTCCATGCTCACGACGAAGTCGCGGGTGTCGAGCACGACGGGGCCCGCGATGCGGAGGCGCTCGCCGTCCCGGGGCATCAGCGGTCCGTCGAGGGTGAGCGAGCCATCGAAGATCCACTCGACGATCGAGTGCCGGGTGACGTCGAGCTCGTCCATCAGGTGCGCGAACGAGAGCGTCTGCGGTCGCGCGACGGCGTGCAGCGGCAGGCTGGGATCCTCCAGCCCCAGCGTCGCCACGACCGCGACGGTGCCGCCGCCCGGAGGCAGCGTGACGAGCCCCTCGGTGACCTCGATCTCCGTGGGCGATGCGGTGAAGTCGAGCGCGACCCGATCGCCGAGCCCGAACTGTTGGACCGATCCGTCGGTGAGCTCGAGGCGGCCGTGCAGGAGCGAGCCGTCGGCGTCGGCGGTGACCGCGAGCGCCCCTTCGAGCGCCGGGAGCGTGATGGGGAGCGCGAGGGTGCCGAGGTGCGCGAGGTCGTAGCGGACCTCGGCGTGCCCTTCGATGCCCGACAGCTCGCGCAGCTCGCTCGGTGGCGGCATCGGCATGGCGAAGTCGCGCGCGCCGACCTCGAGCGGACCGATGTGCACCTCGGCGTGGGAGACGCGCAGGCGCTCGGGCTCGATGGCGAGCGAGGTGGTGAGCGCGATGATCGGCTCGCTGCCGGTCTCGTGGACGACCTCGCCGCCGCCGGTCTCCACCTCGAGCTCGATGACGTGGTCTTCGGCGCCGCGAACCGTGACGTCGACGTCGCGCGCCTCGACGTGCACGTAGGGATCGGCGTCGACGAAGAGCGCCGAGCGGCGGATGCGCAGCTCGTCGAAGGGGAGGGTCGGTGGGCCGCCGCCCTCGCCGGGCTCGATGCGGGGGACGTTGCGCAGCGCTCCGTCGCGGACGATGAGGTGCACCGACGCGCCGACGATCTCGACCGCGTGGAGATCGACGACGCCGCGGAGCAGTCCGCGGAGCGAGGGCTGGATGCGCAGCGCCTCGGCGTCGGCCAGGCGCCCGTAGATCGGATCGTCGAGCGCGACGTCGTGGGCGACGAGGCCGAACGGGAACAGCTCGATCTGGACGTTGCCCAGCGCGGCCCTCAGGCCGAGCTCCTCTTGGATGGCCTGGATCGCGAGCTCGCGGACCCGGCTGTGCGCGCCGCTCGAGCGGATCGCGAGCGCCGTGGATACAGGAATCCCCACGGCGAAGATCGCGAGGACCCACGCCCACCTGCTGAAGCGGCGGAACGCGTGCTGTGCCAACCGGATCTCCGGGGGAAAGTTCGCGATTCTAGCACTCTTGGGCCGTATGGCCCTTGCTCCGGCCGCCCTCCGTCTTCGCTCCGCTCGTTTCGTTCTTCTCTCGTTCTCGCTCTCCTCTTCGCTCTCGTCTTCGCTCCGCTTGTTTCGTTCTTCTCTCGTTCTGCCGAACTGGCCGGTCTTTTCTCTGCAGTGCGAGGGGCAGGACCTACGGTCGCTTGTTGCTCGGGCCGCTGGGCCTTCGTCTTCGCTCCGCTTGTTTCGTTCTTCTCTCGTTCTGCCGAACTGGCCGGTCTTTTCTCTGCAGTGCGAGGGGCAGGACCTACGG
>CAYZQM010000147.1:0-16887 GCA_964480175.1 uncultured Sandaracinaceae bacterium | reverse complement strand
GCGACGCCCGCTTCACGGATGAAGCGCGCGACCGTCTCGGTGGAGGCCGCGTAGCTCTGGTGCATCACCTTCAGCGCGCGGCGGTGGCGGGTGATGAGGTGCTCGACCTCGTACACGGCGCCCATGCCGCCCTCGCCCAAGAGGCGGATCACCTGGAGCTTCCCCATCAGGGTCTGACCCACGAGATCGAGCCGATGCTCCGGCGCCGTCACTGCCTGTTCTCCGCGTGCATCGAGCGCCGCGATCATAGCCTCGGCCGAGACCTCCAACCAAGCGCTGTCCTTGGGCGCGCTTTCCAAGCCGCCGCGCGATGGCGTAGGGTTCGCACCATGCGCGCCTGCCCCCGTTGTCACGTCGCCATGAACCAGGAGGCGCGGAAGTTCGCGACCCTCGACAGCTGCCCCCAGTGCGGCGGCATCTTCGTCGACCCGGGAGAGAGCGTCACCGCGCTCGGCCACGCGCACGACCTGTCGGAGCTCGCCCGCAACGGGCATGCGCAGATGGTCGGCCCCAGCGCGATTGGGTGTCCCAGCGGCCACGGTGCGATGACCGTGTACCGAGTGCAGGGGCACGAAGGCGGCATCGAGCTCGACCTTTGCCCCACCTGCGCGGGCGTGTTCTTCGATGCGGGCGAGGCCGATCTCTTCAAGGAGCTCGCGAGCCGGGTGGACGAGGTGGTCACGGTCGGTGGCGCGCGCTTCTCGGCGCCGCCGCCCGAGGCCCGCACCACCGATCTCGTCGACGAGAAGCGCGCCAGCGGGGAGAGCGCGTTCAGCGCGTTCTTCGGCTCGCTCGCGCGCGGCGCCGTCGAGGCCGCCAAGCGCGGTCACTACCACCGTCATCGCCGCTGGCGTTGAGGCGCATCGATGTGCGCCAGCGACCGCTCGTCGTCGGCGCCTACTACCTCCACGACTGCACCGCGCACGCGCTGCTGGCCGGCGAAGATCCCCACCCGCTGCTCGACGACACGTTCGACGTCGCGCGGCGTGCAGGGGCGTTCGCCGTGCGCGCGCTCGCGTGTCACGTGGGCCCGGGCCCGACCGCCATCCAGTCCGCGCCCGACCGCGTCAGCGCGCTCGGCTTGCAGGCGCTCGAGACGATCGTGCGCCGGGCCCATCGCGCGAACGTCCAGCTCGTGCTCTCACTCGCGAACGCGTGGGACGACTACGGCGGCGCGCGCGCCATCGTCGCGATGGCCGGGCATCGCGACGCGCTCGAGAGCGACCTGCGCTGCTTCGTCTCGCCCCGGGCGCGCGCGGTGCTCCGCTTCGGCATGCGGGCCGTGCTCGAGCACCCGATCGACGGAGTGCGCCTCGGGGTCCATCCCGCGATCGCGGTGTGGGAGCCGATGAACGAGCCGCGCGCCGCGGGGCTCGACCGGCGCGGCGCCGCGATGCGCTGGTGGCTCGGCGACGTGAGCCGTGAGATCGCTGCGCACGCGCCGGACGTCCCCATCAGCTCGGGCGAGGAGGGACTGGATCACAGCATGCGAGGGCGCAGCGCGTGGTTCTGGCGACTCGCCCGAGCGCGGCACCTCTTTCGCCGCTGCCAGAGCTTCGCCGCGAACGCGTCGGTGCCGTCGATCGATCATCCGAGCGTGCACGTGTATCCCCAAGCCTGGGGCGTGCCTTCGATGCTCGTCGGCGAGGCAGGCGAGCGCTTCATCCGCGAGAGCGCGACGCTGGCGACGGGCACGCCGCTCTTCGTCGGAGAGATGGGCGCGCACGGACCGAACGCGCTCGAGCACCTGTCCCGCTGGTGCCACGTGACGTGGTCGGTCGGGGGGATCGCGGGCGTCTGGATGCTCGCGTCGCCGCGCGCGCCGCGGCACCGCGATCGCTACGCCATCGATCCCGAAGACTTCGTCGCGTGGGCGAGGCGCACCCGGCCCGTGCCTTGAGCCGCACGTGAGGTGACGGGGCCGAGCGCGTCGTCGGCTACACTGCGGGACGTTGGCCAACATCGGCTACATCCAGGTGGTTCGGCACTGCAACCACTTCTGCGGCTTCTGCTCCAACCCGACGACGCCATGGGAGCACACGCTCGACACCATGAAGGCGCTCGTCGACGATCTCGTGGCGCGCGGCTACTTCGGCGTGGTGATGACGGGCGGCGAGCCGACGCTGCACAGCGACCTGCCCGCCATCGTCCGCTACGCCCGGGACGCCGGCCTGCACGTCCGGATGATCACCAACGGCTGGCGCCTCGGGGATCGCGACTTCGCGCGCCAGCTCGGGGATGCCGGCCTGTCGATCGTGCACGTCTCGATCTACTCGGTGCGCCCCGACGTCGAGGCGAAGCTGCGGGGCATCGGGGGCACGGTCGAGCGCGCGTTCGCCGCCATCGACGCGGCCCACGCGGCGGGCATCGAGGTGAACATCAACGGCGTGATCAACAAGCTGAACGCCGATCACCTCGACGAGAACGTGCGCGTGCTGACGGGCCGCTTCCCGTTCCTGAGGCACTTCGTGTGGAACAACCTCGATCCGTCGATGGGTCGCGCCGAGGTGAACCAAGACGACTTCACCCCGCGTCTGAGCGACTTCGAGCTCTCGCTGCACCGCGCGCTCTCGTACCTGCACAAGACGGGGCGCACCTTCCGCGTCGAGCGCGTGCCGCTCTGCTACATGACCGAGTTCGGCTGGGCGAGCACCGAGACGCGCAAGATCGTGAAGGGCGAGGAGCGCGTGGTGCACTTCCTCGACGAGAAGCAGACCGTCCGGCAGACCGACTGGGAGCATCTCTACGCCGAGGCGTGTGGACCGTGCACCCTTCGACCGATCTGCGGAGGACTCTTCGATCGGGGCGGCGCGTACGATCCCGCCGAGCTCGCGCCCGTGTTCTCGTCGATGGATCCCATCGTGCTGAACATCCTCACCGACGGGACTGACCCCAGCTATCCGTACCGAACGCTCGACGCCTGGCGTCCCCAGTTCGAGCGCGCACGCGCCGAGGCCAAAGCGCATGCGCGCCCGGTCGGCGTGGGACACGACGTCGAGGCGATGCGCGATCCCAGCGCCCCACAGGTCGGTGTCGTCACCGAGCAGTCGGTGCTCCGCTTCCAGAAGAAGCGGCAGGCGGAGGCCAAGCTCGCCTCGCGCACCGGGATCGCGCAGGAGCGCAGTTCCGCGCAGCCGGACGAGCCCAGCGCACGCGACGAGAAATGAGCGCGCGCCTCGCCGCGCTCGTCCTCTTGCTCGTGACGGCGTCGGGGTGCGGTGCGAGCGGCGATCGCGCGCTGCATGCCCGCGACGCGCGCATCGACTACCGCCTCGAGCTCGAGCAGAGCCTCCGCGCCATGCGGATCTCGGTGTGCAGCGATGGGCGCATGCCCGAGCGCCTGCGCGCGATCCACCGGGCCGGCCTCGATCGCTTCGTGCACGCGGACGTCGAGCGGCGCGACGGAACGCGTGAGGCGGTGGCAGGACCGCTGATCGATCTGCGGGCCCGGCCCGACTGGGCCGAGCTGCGTTGCGTGCACTACGAGGTGCAGCTGGTGAGCAGCGGCGCCGATCCGGATGCGCCGATCGGCTACTCGAACGCGGTGTACGCGCCGACCTCGAGCTGGCTCTGGGCGCCCGAGCCGCGCGACGAAGACGCGCGCTACGCGATGACGCTCGCCTTGCCCGACGGGATGCGCGCGAGCGCGTTCTTTCCCCGAGACGACGACGGGACGCTGACCTTCGGGGAGGCCGCGTTCGACTACGTCACCTACGCCGCGTTCGGGGAGCTCGAGCTCATCGACGTGCCCGCGCCGGGCGGTTGCATCCAGGTCGCCGCGATCGCAGGCGGGCCCTCGCGCGAGGCGCTCACGGCGTGGATGACGAGCGCGGCCGACGCGGCGTCGCGATCGCTCGGGCACCTGCCCACCCGCGAGGTGAGCGTGGTCGCGCTGCCCATCGGCGAGCGCATCCGAGAGCGGACCGATCCGCTCGCCTTCGGCATGGCGGCGCACGGGGAGCGCGGGAGCTTGCTCGCGTTCGTCTGGAGCGACGCGACCGAGGAGGCGCTGCGGCGCGACTGGGTCGCGGTGCACGAGCTCACGCACCTGGGTCATGCGTTCCTCGGCGGGCGCAGCGCGTGGCTCACCGAGGGGATCGCGACGTACTACGAGAGCGTGCTGCGCGCGCGATCGGGCGGGGTGCCTCCGAGCGACGTGCTCGCGCGCCTGGACCGTGGCTTTCGACGGGGCGAGCGCGGCGGCACCGGTCGCACGCTGCGCGACGAGTCCGAGCTCCGGCACCGCACCGGCGCCTACGATCGGGTGTACTGGGCGGGCGCGGCGGTCGCGCTCCTGATCGACGTCGCGCTGCGCGAAGAAGGCAGCTCGCTGGACGAAGCGATGGCGCGGGCCTACTCGCTGCATCGCGAGACGGTGAGCGACGAAGCGCTGCTCCTCGCGATGGACGGCGGCACGGAGGGCACCGCGACCCGGATCGGGCTGATGTGGGCCGAGAGCGACGCGTTCCCCGAACTGAGCGCGGCCTACGACGCGCTCGGGCTCTCGCGCATCGATGGCGGCATCGAGACGAGCGAAGCGGGCCGCGCCCTGCGTGAGGCGCTCCTGAATGCATCGCCGACGCTCGCGTCGAACCCGCCCGCATGCCGGCTCTGAGCCCTGCGAAACACTTTGCGCCCGCCCCGCGAAGGGCGAGGTACCCTGCCGCCGACAGGGCCGTGCCCTCTCAGGAGTCCCCGATGAACGCTCTACGCTCGATTCCCACCGCGTCCCTCTTCGTCGCCTCGCTGCTCGCAGGGCTCGCGCTGACGCCGGGCGGCGCCGAGGCCCAAGCCCGCACCTTCCGCGCGACCACCGGCAGCCGCATCCAGTTCGTCTCCGATGCGCCGCTCGAGCGCATCACCGGCACCAGCACGAGCGTGAGCGGTGAGGTGAACGTGAACCCCGCGGATCTGTCGTCGGCGACCGGCACCATCCGGGTTCCCGTCTCCAGCATCCGCACCGGCGACGATCTCCGAGACGATCACCTCCGCTCCGACTCGTGGCTCGACGCCGCCGGCCACCCCGACGCGACGTTCGAGATCACGAGCGTCGATGGCGCGAGCGCGCTGACGCCGGGCGAGGTCGTGCGCCTCACGCTGCACGGGCGCTTCAGCATCCACGGGCACACCCGCGACATCACGGCGACCGCGCAGGTCCGCTACATCCCCGCGGCGGACGGCAACCCCGAGCTCATCCGCGCGCAGGTGCGCTTCACCGTCTCGCTCCCCGACTTCGGCGTGAGCGTGAACCCGCTGGTGCGCCTCAAGGTCTCCGACACCATCTCGGTGAACGTGACCATCCGATGCGCTGCGTAGTTCTGGGGGCGCCGCCCCCAGACCCCGGCAGCCCCGCTTGCTCGTCGTGCGCTGGTCGTCGCCTCGTTACCGGACCGCTACTCGTCTCCGCCGATGTCGACGTCTTCGAACTCGCCGTCGGCGAGGTTCTCGAAGCGGGTGTACTCGTGGAAGAACTTCACCCGCACGATGCCCGTCGGGCCCGCGCGCTGCTTGCCGACGATCACCTCGGCCAAGCCCCGTAGCGGCAGCCGCTCCTCGTCGGTCTTGGCGTAGACCTCGGGCCGGTAGACGAAGAGGATGACGTCGGCGTCCTGCTCGATCGCGCCCGACTCGCGGAGGTCGGCGAGCACCGGGCGCTTGTCTTTGCCCGGACGCGTCTCGACGCCGCGGTTGAGCTGCGAGAGCGCGATCACCGGGACGTCGAGCTCCTTGGAGAGCGCCTTGAGCGAGCGGCTGATCTCGCTGATCTCCTGCTCGCGGCTGTCCTTCTTGCCGCCCGCCGACATGAGCTGGAGGTAGTCGATGATGATCATCCCGAGCCCGTGCTCGGAGCGGATGCGGCGCGCCTTGCCGCGGAGGTTCATCAGCGTGAGGCCGGCGGTGTCGTCGATGTAGAGCTTCAGATCGCAGAGCGGACCGGCGGTGCGGGTGAGCCGGTTCCAGTCGTCCTGCGAGAGCATGCCGGTGCGCAGGCGTCCGCCGTCCACCTTGGCCTCGCTGCACAGCAAGCGGCGCGCGAGCTCTTCCTTCCGCATCTCGAGCGAGAAGATCGCGATGGGCGCGCCGCGCGCCTGCGACGCGTGCAAGCCGATGTTCAGCGCGAGCGCGGTCTTGCCCATGCCGGGGCGGCCCGCGACGATGATCAGCTCGCCGCCCTTGAGGCCGGCGGTCATCTGATCGAGCTTGGCGAAGCCGGTGGGCAGGCCGGTGATGCTCTCCTTGCGCTCGGACGCGGCGTGGATCTGCTCGAACGTGCGGACGATGACGTCCTTGATGTGCTCGTAGGGCGCGCCGCCGCGCTCCTTGCCGATCTCGAAGATCCGCTTCTCGGCGGTGTCGAGGTACTCCTCCGACTCGCCGTAGTCGCCGTAGCCCGTCGCGGCGATCTCGTGGCAGGCGGTGATGAGCCGACGAACGACCGCCTTCTCCCGGACCATGTCCGCGTGCTGCTCGATGTTCGCGACGGTGGGGATCGTGTTGGTGAGCGAGAGCAGGTGCTCGTCGCCGCCCGCCTTCTGCAGCGCACCCCGATCGCTCAGCCAGCCCCGCAGCGTGATCGTGTCGACCGGGCTGCCGCGCCGAAAGAGCTCCGTCATGCCCTCGAAGACCAGCGCGTTCGCCCGACTGTAGAAGTCGTCGGGCATGAGGATCTGGGTGACGAGGTTCAGCGCGTTGTTCTCGAGCAGCACGCCGCCGAGCACCGCGCGCTCGGCGTCGAGCGAGTGCGGCGGCACGCGGCCCGAGGGCTGCTGAGACGACGACCGATAATCTTCCGCGAGCTCCATCGGGGGGCCGCCACGCTACCAGAAAACGACCCGGGCGCCGCCGGTCATGCACGCCCTTGCTGCGTCGCGTCCGACCTCACTGCAAACACGCCCACCCCTGGATTTTGGGCTTGTCGACCACCCCATGCCGGGGTGATCGTGCGATCTCCGCAAGGAGGCCGGCCGGGGATGCGCATCCGAATACGAACCATCATGACCCTCGCGTTCGGGGGCATCGTCGTCCTCTTGATCGCGCGCTCCTTCTGGTCGCAGGACCGCCTCGCGCGCGCCCTCGCCAGCTACGACGCGCAGGCCCTCGACTACGATCGCGCGCAGCGCGCCGTGCACGAGGTCAGCAGCGTGGCGATCGACATGGAGACCGCCGTTCGCGGCTACGAGCTCACGCGGGATCCGAGCTTCCTCGATCCCTACCGACGCGCCGAGCCCGACGTCGAGCCGACGCTCACCCACCTCACCGCGCTCGAGCTCTGGTCCACCGAAGAGCGGGCGCACGCGGAGCGCGCCGCGAGCGTGATGCGCGAGTGGCTCGAGCGCGTCGGTCGCCCCGTCGCCGACGGACGCTTCGAGGAGGGACGCACCGATCACCGCGAGGCGCGCCGCTTGATGGACGCCATCCGGAGCGAGCTCGGCATCCTGCAAGCGGCGCTCGCCGAGGGGCGCGACGAGGAGCGGGAGACGTTCCGCGTGCTCGAGCGCGACACCCGCGCCGAGGCGCTCGCGGTGGGCGCGGGGCTCATCCTCTTGGTGCTCGCGCTCGCCACGCTCAGCACGCGCACGATCGATCGCGCGCTCCACGATCTGGTGGGCTATGCAGAGCGCGCCGGCCGCGGCAAGCACGAGCGCGCGCCCGAGTCGCAGCTCGTCGAGGTGCAGGCGCTCGGCACGTCGCTCGGCGCGCTCTCGGCGCGCGTGGCGCAGCGCGCGGCCCGCGACGAGCGGCTCGCCGAGCTCTACGCGGCGCTCGCGGAGGCCCAGAGCGTCGCGAGCATCGCGAGCGCGACCCTGCGCTACGCCGAGTCGATCACCGAGGCGCTCGGCGGCGTGATCTGGGTGCGCGATGCCGAGCGGCTGGAGATCCGCGCGACGTCGGGCGTGTCCCTCGATGGGCTCCCCGAGGGCGCGGCGCGCCTCGCCGACGCCGCGATGGGCTCGGGCGCGATCGAGCGGCTCGAGCTGCCCGAAGGCGCTCGGTTGGTGCGCTCGGCGATGATCGACGCCTCGCCGCGCCGCGCGATCGCCGTACCGATCGGGACGGCCGGGCGCCAGATCGGCGCCGTCGAGCTGCTCAATCCCTCGGTCGATCCCGACGACGACCTCGCCCGCGCGCTGACCCGCGTCGCGCTGAGCCTCGAGGCCCTGTGGGCCAACGCCGCCGCCGAGAACCTGCGTGCAGAGGTGCAGGCGTCGAACCAAGAGCTGCAAGCGCAGAACGAAGAGCTGCGCTCCCAAGAGGAGGAGCTGCGCTCGCAGCGCGAGGCGCTCCAGGCGAGCCAGACCCAGCTCGAGCTGCGCAACGAGGAGCTGTCTCGCGCCACCCGCGCCAAGAGCGATTTCTTGGCCAGCATGTCGCACGAGCTCCGCACGGACACCGCTGAACGCGGTGCTGGGCTTCTCGGATCTCTTGCTCGAGCAGGCCGACTCGCGGATGACCGAGGAGGAGAAGCAGTTCGTCGCCGACATCCACCACGCCGGCGAGCAGCTCCTTCGCTTGGTGAACGACGTGCTCGATCTGGCGCGCGTGGAGGCCGGCGCGCTCTCGGTCGCGAGCGAGCCGATGGACGCGGCGGAGATCGCGCGCGAGGCGGCGAACATGCTCGGCCCCGCGGCGCAGCGTCGAGGTGTCCGCATCGAGCTCGTCGGCCTGGACGCGCCGCTCGACTGCGTGGGCGATCCGGGGCGGGTGCGCCAGGTGGTGGTGAACCTGCTGTCGAACGCGATCAAGTTCACCCAGAAGGGCACCGAGGTGACGCTCGCCGCGCGCGCGGGCGCCGAGCGCGTCCGCATCGAGGTGATCGATCGCGGGCCCGGCATCGCGGAGAGCGATCTGTCGCGCTTGTTCCAGCCTTTCTCCCAGCTCGCACACGGCAAGAGCACCGCGGGCGGCGCGGGCCTCGGGCTCTCGATCGTCAAGCAGCTCGTCGAGCAGATGCACGGCCGCGTGGGCGTCGACAGCGTCGTCGGGCGCGGGGCGACGTTCTTCGTCGAGCTGCCCTCGCGCGCGCCCCGCTCGATCGCCAAGCACCCTTCTGCGGGCGCCGCGATCCCGCGCGGGACCGCGCTCATCGTCGAGGACCTGCCCGCCGAGGCGCGCTCGCTGGAGGAGCTGCTCACCCGCGCTGGCCTCGTGGTGCAGGTGGCCCCGAGCGCCGAGCACGCGCTCGCCGTCCTGCCGGGGCTCGAACCGAGCTTGCTCGTGGTCGATCTCGGCTTGCCCGGCATGTCCGGACACGCGCTCATCGCCGACCTCGCCGCGCGCCCCAAGCTCGCGTCCGTGCCGAAGGTCGCGCTGACCGCGCGCATGCTGGACGAGCACGAGCGCAGCGCACTGCTCACGTCCGGCGCGTCCCTGGTCGCGGAGAAGGGCGTGATGACGGGCCCGGGCTTCATCGACTCGGTGCTCGCCCTGCTCGATCCCGCGCCGCGGCCCCATCCCGGAGTGCGTCGCGTCCTCGTGGTCGACGACGTCGAGGTGAACCGGCGTGTGCTCAGCGAGATGCTCCCCAAGGATCGCTTCGCGGTCACCAGCGTCGGCAGCGGCGGCGCGGCGCTCGACGTCCTCGAGATCGAGCCCTTCGATCTGGTGCTCATGGACGTGCAGATGCCCGGGCTCGATGGTCTCGAGACCACCCGCCGGATCCATGCGCGCCCGGCCACGCGATCGCTCCCGGTGATCGCCGTCACCGCGCAGGCGATGGTGGGCGATCGCGATCGGGCGCTCGCGGCCGGGTGCATCGGCTACCTCGCGAAGCCCGTCGGGCGCGCCGAGCTGTATGCGGCCGTGGACGCGGCGCTCGTCGCGGCCGATGCGCTGCGGCGCCCTTGAGGCGGCGTGCTCAGCGCCGCAGGTAGATCGGCAGGCCCGCCGAGGGACGCGTCACCTGATCGAGGAGCTCGGCCGGGAGCTGCTCTGCGGTGCCGAGCACGAGCAGCCCGCCCGGTCCGAGGACCTTGAGCAGGCGCGCGGACACCTCGCTCACGGCGTCGGGCCGCAGGTAGATGAGCACGTTGCGGCACGCGACGACGTCGAAGCTCGCGACGACGGCCTCGCGCGGCGCGATGCGCTGGCGATCCAGGAGATCGTGCCGCGCGAACGTGACGATCGATCGCAGCGCGGGCGCGACCTCGACGCGATCGGCCTCGACGCGGAAGAGATGCTCGGTGCCCTCGGGCTGCCACGTCCAGCGCGCCTTGGGCAGCTGCCCTCGCGCGGCCCGCTCGAGCGCGACGGAGCTGACGTCCGTCGCGAGCACGTCGATCTCGATCGCGCCGTTCGCCGCGGCGAGGGCGACGGCGCCCAGCGAGTACGCCTCGTCGCCCATCGACGTCCCGGCGCTCCAGATCCGCAGGCGCCGCGCGTTGGCGCGGAGTCTGAGGGCGATGAGATCGGGCAGGAGGGGACGAGAGAGCGCCGCGAACACGGCGTGATCTCGGAACGCCTCCGTGGTGTTCACCAAGAGCTGCTCGGCCAAGAGGTGCGCCTCTGCGGGATCGCGGAGGAGCAGCGCCGCGTACGACGCGAGATCGGGGAGCTGGCTCTGGGCCAAGCGCAGCGCGATCCGCCGCTCGAGCGTCGCGGCGCGGTAGCGCAGGAAGTCGATGCCGCTGGCCTGGGACGCGATCGCGGCGATGCTCGCGAGCAGCGCGTCGTCGCTCTGCGGCTCGCTCACGGACGATCCATCAGGGGAACGTGATCGCCGGGTAGGGAGGGCCCGGGCGGGCGAGCGCGTAGCCCTGCAGCAGCACGATGCCGAGCGCCTCCAGGGTCGCCAGCTCGCTCGCGGTCTCGATGCCCTCGGCCACCACCGCGACCGAGAGGTTGCGCGCGAGCTCGCAGATCGATCCGACCACGCGCTGCTTCACCGAGTCGCGGTCGACGTCGCGCACCAGCGACATGTCGATCTTGACGATGTCGGGCTTCACCTGCGCGAAGTAGCTCAGCCCCGCGTAGCCCGCGCCGAGATCGTCGATCGCGATGCGGTAGCCCATGTCGCGCAGCTGGGACAGGCGCCGGTTCACCTCGCTGATGCCCTCGAGCGACGCGCGCTCGGTGAGCTCGAGCACGACGGATGTGGCGTGGCGGCTCAGCGGGCTCGTGCGTTCGTAGAGCTCCTCGTCCGCGAGATCGCTCGGGTGCAGGTTCACGAAGAAGATGCGATCGGGCTCGGCGGTCTCGGCCTGCTGCGCGACCATCGCGCGGAGCTTGCGCCCCAGCACGTGCAGCGAGCCGAGCTTCTCGGCCGCGTCGAGCACGGCGGGTGGCGAGGGCAGCGTGGGCTCGCTCGAGCGCATGAGCGCTTCGTAGCCATACGCACGTCGCTCCGCGCAGAGCACGATCGGCTGATAGACCATCCGGATCGAGGCGACCGCGCGCTCGAAGCGCTCCTCGAGCTCGCCGCGCCTCAGCGACACCGGGCTCGAGGCGGCCGCGCGGGTGAGCTGTCGCCACTTGAAGGCCTCGGTCACCACCGCCGCGAGCGCCTCGCGCGTGATCGGCTTGGTCAGGAAGCGGAACGCGCCGTGCTCGACCGCCTGCATCGCGTCTTCGATGCGCGGCGACCCGGTCAAGAAGATCACGGGCACGTCGTCGTTCGCGGCCCGGACCTGCCGCAGCAGATCCACGCCCGAGACGTCGGGCATGCCGATGTCGCTCACCAGCACGTCGACGTCGCCGCGCGCGAGGCGCGCCAGCACCGCAGCCGACGAGGTGAAGACCTCCACCGCGCAGCCCGAGCGCGAGAGCATGCGGCCGTTGGTCTCGGCCACCAGCTCGTCGTCGTCGATGATCAGCACCCGGATCGGTTCGCTCGCGGTCATGGCGCCACTCCCGTCATTCAGCTGCGCCGGCGATCGACACGAAGCGTCGAATGTCGGCGCGGATCTCTTCGGTCAGCTCGACGAAGCGCAGCCCGACCGCGCGCTGAGCGCGCGCGTCCTTGCGCCATCGCACCTCGGCCGCGGTCGTCACCACCCGCCCCGACACGGGGAGACAGAAGCGGACCTCGGTCGGTCGGCTCTCGGGCGGCGAGCATCACCAAGAGGCCACCCTCGGAGATGTCGGCCGCGTGGCCATCGAAGCTCGTTCCATCGACGAGCACGCGCACCGGCGTGACGTACGGCGCGCGCTCGTGGCCGCGACCATGCGAGGCATCCGTCGGTCGCGGCGCCTCCAGGAGCGCGAGCGCGCTCGTCCCCGGTCCCGCGGCGGCCAGGACGGCCTTCGACAGCGCGTCTGCGCTCTCGAAGCGCGCCTCGCGATCGTGCGCGAGCGCGCGCTGCATCACGTCGTCGAGCGCCGAAGGGATGCCTGGCGCGAGCGACGACAGGCGCGGCGGCGCGGTGCGCGTCGCCAGCGCCTGCAAGAGCTCGCGCGGACCGCCCTTGTACGGCACCTCACCCGCGAGGCACTCGAAGAGCACGACCGCCGCGGCGTAGCAGTCGGACGTCGCGTCCGCCGTCTCGGCGAGCACCTGCTCCGGCGCCATGTACTCGAGGGTGCCGAGGCGCTCGCCCACCTGCGTCAGCGCGCGCACGTCGGGCGCGCTCGGCACGCGCGCGACCCCGAAGTCCAAGAGCTTCACGCGCTCGCCGCGCTCGTCCTGGGAGACGAAGAGGTTCGCGGGCTTCACGTCGCGGTGCACGATGCCTCTGCGGTGCACCGCGCCGAGCGCGTCGCAGAGCTGGCTGAACACGGTGAGCGCCGCGTCGCGCGGCAAGCGGCGCCGCGTCGTGAGCAGCGCGTCGAGGCCCTTGCCCTCGAGCAGCTCGAGCGCGACGTAGGCGCGCCCATCGACGCCTGCGTCGAGCACCTCGACCACGTGCGGGCCGCGGCACTGCTCGAGCGCCCACGCCTCGAGCAAGAGGCGCCGATCGAGCGACGCGTCGACCTCGGGCGCGAGCCGCTTCAGCGCGACGCGTCGCCCGGTGTGCACGTGATCCGCGGCCTCGACGGTGCACATGCCGCCGCGCGCCACTTCTCGGACGACGGCGTAGCGACCATCCACCAGTGCAGTCATCTCGCCATCGTCCACCCCATGCGGACCCCGCGGCAATAGGCCTTTTGCGCCTCACCTCAGGTAAGCGATTCGTAAAGACCAGGGGTGACGCGTCACCCTGGTGTCGGCGGGTCGCGACGGCCGAGGTCGGATGCGGGTGCAGCGCGCGCTGCGATCACCCGTGCCACGAGGCGCCCGCGACCCGCCGATGACGCGTTGCGTCGGTCGAAATTGGGCCTCGCCGTGGGTGCCCGCCGCTATCCTCGCGCCCTCTCAACGGAGTCCCCGATGCCGTTTCGCCGCGCCCTGTTGCTCATGCTCGCGCTCTCCCTGACCGCGACCCTCCTTCCTTCGCGGGCCCACGCGGGCGGCTTCGACCTGATGCCGATCGGCACCCGACCGCTCGGTCGAGGCGGCGCGTACAACGCGCGCGCCGACGACGGGATGGCGCTCTTCTACAACCCCGCGATGCTGGCCGACATCCCGGACTTCGTGAGCCTGCAGCTCGGCGCGGGCTTGGCGATCTGGGACGCGTGCGTCACCCGCTCGGGCACGTACGGCGACACGTTCGACGAGCTCTCGCAGCCCAACGTGTTCGGTCGCGACTTCCCCGGCTGGGCCAGCACCGCGTTCCCGACGGTGTGCAACAGCGGCGATCCCCAGATCGTCCCCTCGCTCACCGCGACCTTCCGCCTCGCGCCGGAGCTCACCATCGGCGTGGGGATCTGGACCCCCGGCGGCGTGGGCCAGGGCCGCTTCGGCAATTCGGACGGCAGCGTGACGGCGACGAACGGCGAGCGCGCGCCGGCGCCGACCCGCTACGCGGTGCTCGAGCGCAACTTGTTGCTCTTCGCGCCCAGCGTCGGCGTGGGCTGGCGACCGGTCGAGTGGCTCCGCGTCGGCTTCACGTTCCAGTGGGGCATCGCGTCGGTCGACTTCACCAACTACACGAGCACGGGGCTCTCGGGCGTGAACGAGGATCCGAGCAACGACATCCGCACCCGCCTCAGCGTCCTCGATCCGTTCGTGCCCGCCGGCATCCTCTCGGTGCACGTCGTCCCGCACCGCAACCTCGACATCATGCTCGGCGCGCGGATCTCCGACTCGGTCGGCGGCGCGGTCGACGCGAGCGGCGATCTCACGCTGACGACGGGCGCGTTCGGTGACGGCGTGAGCGACGGCAGCGACGGCTACCCGGCTTCGTCGGTGCCGACGGTCACCACGATCAACGGCACCACCCTGAACTCGGGGCAGCCCTGGACGTTCAGCTTCGGCATCCGCTACGCGGATCGCATCCGGGCCCGCAACTGGGAGCACGGCGCGCTCGGCGAAACGGTGACCGCGGTCGACGACCCGATGCTCGGAGAGAACTTCGACATCGAGCTCGACGTGAACTACGTGCAGCTCTCGCAGGTCGGCGACTTCGTGATCCGCAACCCGACCGGCGCGACTGGCATGCTGCAGCGGGTGGGCGGCATGTCGACGGCGGTGCCGATCCCCGCGACGCTTCCCTTGCCTCATGGCTGGAGCGACGCGCTGCAGGTCCGCGTCGGTGGCGACGTGAACATCGTCCCCGGCACCTTCGCTCTGCGCGCCGGTCTGTCGTGGGAGCAGCCGCTGAACTACGACTTCGTGCGCTACGCCCAGAACGACTTCATGCAGGGCTGGAACGTGGGCTTGTTCCTCGGCGCCACGCTGCGCATCGATCGCTTCGACATCTCGGCGGCGTACGGCCACGTCTTCGCGGAGACCATCAACGTCTCCGAGGCCCAGGCCAACTACCGCAGCATCGCGGCGGTGGCGACGGAGGGCGTGTGCGACGGCGAGACCGGGTACGACGCGGGCAGCCCCGTGGTGAGCAGCGGCTGCTACCCCGCGGGCTTCGGCGGCGTGGTGAACGCGGGCAGCTACACGCAGGAGCTGAACGTCATCTCTCTGGCGCTCGCCTACCACTTCGACTGAGCGCGGACCGACGGAGCCCGTAGAGCGTGGTGCGCCAGCGAAGCGTGCAGCTGGGCCTCTCGCTCGCGCTCGTCCTCATCCCGTTTCTCTTCGTCACCTTCGTCCCGGTGAGCGACCTGCCGCAGCACGCGGCGCAGATCCGCTTGCTCGACGAGCTGCTCGGTCTCGAGCACGCGACCGTCGAGCTCGAGCACTACACCGTGCGCTGGTGGGCGCCTGGCAACCTCGTCTACGGGATCTTCTTTCTGTGGGCCCGGGTGCTCGCTCCCGTGGCCGCGGCGCGCGCGTCGATGGCCACGCTGGCGCTGCTCTTCGTCGCCGCGCTGCACTTCCTTTCGCGTTCTCGCGAGCGCCCGCCCGAGCACGCGACCTTGGCATCGCTCTTGGTCTTCTCCGTCTCGCTCTACTGGGGCTTCGTGGGTTTCCTGCTCGGCGCGGCCGCGTTTCTCATCGCGCTTCCGACGCTGCTCGCTCCGCTCTCGAGCGCGCATCCCCTTCGCTCGCTGGCGCTCCTCGCGGCGGCGATCGGCGGCGTCTATTTCACCCACTCGCTCTGGCTGGTCCCGGCTTCGATCGCGCTGCTCCTCGGCGCGTGGCAGCGCGACGGGCGGCCCACCCCGCGTGACGTCGGCTTCCGCGCGCTCGCGCTGGTGCCCGCGGCGGTCGCGAGCCTGCTCTGGCTCCCCGCGCTCCGGGCCGAGCGCGCCGCCTCGGGCTTCGAGCTCGGCGTGCGCTACTTGCCGTTGAGTGAGCGGCTCTCGCTCGAATTCCTCTCCGACGTGTTGCTCGGGGGCCTCGAGGGTCCGATCGAGCCGCTGCTCCTCGTCCTGCTCGCGGCGTGGGTGATCCTCGCCATCAGTCGACGGGAGGGCCCCGTCGATCGACCGCTCTCGATCCTCGGAGCGCTGCTCTTGCTCTTCGCGCTGCTGGGGCCCGACGCGTACCTCAATACCCGGCACATGAACCTCCGCTTCGGGTTCGTCGGCGGCGCGCTGATCGCGCTCGCGAGCCCGGCGCTCGCGCTGCGCGCGCGCCTCCGGCAGCTACTGCCTGCGGCCGCGCTCGCGACGCTCGCGATCTCGACGACGTGGGCTTGGCGGGACGTGCAAGCGCGGGAGCTCGACGGGCTCGCTGCGTCGCTCGCGCTCGATCCGGAGCCCTCGCGCACGCTGGGCCTGGACTACGTCGGGATGAGCGAGGTGATCCGCACGCCGCCGTTCCTCCAGCTCTTCGCGTGGCGGCAGGCGCTGCATGGCGGCGAGGTCTCGTTCTCGTTCGCCGAGCATCAGGCGGGGATCGTCGGCGCGTCCGATGCGCGCCCTTCGAGCGCGACGCCGGGGCTCGAGTGGCGCGCGGACCTGGCGCACGTCGAGGACCTGCGCGCCTTCGATCACGTGCTGGTGGTGGGCGCGCTGCCGGACGAGCTCGCGCCGGCGCTGCTGCTGATGAGCGAGCCCGACACACGGGTCCGGCTCTATCGGGTCCGGCACTGAGTCACGACGCGCGTCGAGCGCGCTACGGGCCCATGCAGTCGTCGGGCGGCATCGCGTCGATCCACTCGGTGATCAGCGCGACGCCCTCGTCGTGCGAGAGCACGTTCGGCAGCTCGGGCATCTTGATGCCCGGCTCTTCGCTCGCCATGCGGAAGGTCATGATCGAGAGGTCGGAGGCGCCCGGCACGATGTCCGCGGCGCGGCCTCCGGTGCCCCGACCTGCTGCGGCGGGCGGCTTGCACACGCCGAAGCGCGAGGGCTCGGTGATCTCGACGTTCAGCCAGAGCCCGCTCTGCGCGGCGGCGCCGCCGTTGCGGTGACAGTGCGAGCAGTTGGCGTGCAGGTACGACCGGGCTCGCGCATCGAGCGGCGCGCTCTCGTCCGCGGAGGGCGGCGACAAGCGCGCGGCCTTCGCCA
>CAYZQM010000146.1:15650-16949 GCA_964480175.1 uncultured Sandaracinaceae bacterium | reverse complement strand
TTCAGCGGCGCGGTCGATCGCCGGGGTCGCTTCGAGGAGGCCCACGGCGGGACGCTCTTTCTCGACGAGGTGGGCAACCTCCCGCCCGAGGCCCAGCGCATGCTGCTCCTCGCGCTGCAGGATCGGCGCATCACCCGCTTGGGCGAGAGCGCGCCGCGGGCGATCGACGTGAAGCTGATCGCGGCGACGAACGCCGATCTGACCGGGCGGGTGCGCGAGGGATCGTTCCGTGCGGATCTGCTCGCGCGCCTCAACCCCGCGGCGCGGCTGGTGGTGCCGCCGCTGCGCGAGCGCGCCGAGGACATCGACGAGCTGGTCACCAGCTTCGTGAAGAAGAAGCTCGCGCAGGGACCCGATCGCGCGCTCCTCGCCGAGTACCTCGAGGCGATCGGCGAGACCGGGACACCGCACGCCGAGCTCAGCCTGGGGCCCTCTTCGCGCACCCACCCGCGCGGCATCGAGTTCGTGCTCGATCGCCCGAGCGTGACCGCGGTGCGGAGGCACGGCTGGCCCGGCAACGTGCGCGAGCTCGAGCTGTTCATCGCGAACGCGATCGTGTTCGCGCTCTCCGACGCGCTGAGCGCGGCGCAGCAGCAGCGGGCGAAGAAGAGCGCGCGCACCATCCCGATCCCCGGGCGCCTGGTGCAGGAGCTCTTGCAGGGCGCCGAGCTCGCCGGCGTATCCAAGGAGGCGCAAGCCGAAGGGGCGCTGGCGCTGATCCCACACCGGGCCGCGAGCCTCCACGCCGTCGCGAGCGATCTGGAGCGGCAGCTCTACGAGCACCTGTTCAAGGAGACCGGCGGCGACTTCGACCGGATGGCCGCGTCGCTCTTCGAGAAGCCCGATCCCCAGAGCGGCAGGAAGGTGCGCCTCCGCTTCAACCAGCTCGGGCTGCGGGCCCGTGGCCCCAAGAAGAAGAAGAAGCCCTGAGTCGAGGCGCTGCCGGCCTCGCCTGCTAGGGTGATCGCCGATGGATCTCTCGCACCTCGGCTTGATCGGAAACTGTCAGTCCTCTGCGCTGGTGCGCCGCGACGGCGCGGTGGTGTGGTGCTCGATGCCCCGCTTCGACAGCGAGCCGCTCTTCGGCGCGCTGCTCGATCCCGACGGGGGCGCCTTCACCATCGGCTGCCCCGATGGGCGCGAGGGCACCCAGCGCTACCTGCCCAACACCAACGTGCTCGAGACCACGTTCACCACGGACGACGGCAGCTTCCGGGTGCTGGACTTCATGCCGCGCAGCGCCATGCTGGTGCAAAGCGGCGGACTTGAGCCAGCCGAAAACAAGCAATCCTGGATCAG
>CAYZQM010000146.1:2911-15640 GCA_964480175.1 uncultured Sandaracinaceae bacterium | reverse complement strand
GACTTCATGCCGCGCTTCGTGATGAACGAGCGCACGTTCCGGCCCACCAAGCTCATGCGGATCGTCGAGCCGCTCTCGGGGACGCCGCGCATCAAGGTGCGCTGCGCGCCGGTGCTCGGCTGGTCCAAGGAAGCGCCGAGGCGAGAGCTGGGCTCGCACCACGTGCAGTTCCTCGGTTATCCCGGTGACCTGCGGCTCACCACCAACGCGTCGCTCACCTACCTCGAGAGCGAGTCGTTTGCGCTCACCTCGCCCAAGCACTTCGTGCTGTCGTGGGGCGCGCCGGTCGAGGAGCCGCTCGAGCCTCTCTGCGATCGCTTCTTCCGCCAGACGGTGCACTACTGGCAGCGCTGGGTGAAGCACTGCGACATCCCCCAGCACTTCCAAGAGGAGGTGATCCGCTCCGCGCTCGCGCTGAAGCTCCACTGCTTCGAGGACACCGGCGCGATCGTCGCCGCGCACACGACGTCCATCCCCGAGTCGCCGGGCTCGGGCCGCACCTGGGACTACCGCTACTGCTGGCTGCGTGACGCGTACTACGCGCTCGACGCGTTCCGCTTGCTCGGCCACTTCGAGGAGCGCGAGCAGTTCTCGGAGTTCCTCCTCAACGTCGCGGGCAGCAGCCAGGATCTCGAGCTCGCGCCGCTCTACCGGGTCGACGGCAAGAGCGATCTGTCCGAGTCGACGTTGCCGCACTGGGCGGGCTACGAGGGCAACGGTCCCGTCCGGGTCGGCAACGGCGCCGCGCTGCACCAGCAGTTCGACGTCTTCGGCGAGATGGTGCTCGCGCTCGCGCCGCTCTTCCTCGACGCGCGCTTCCGCGAGCAGGTGACGACGCCCGTGCTCGACTTGGTGACGGGCCTCTCGCGCAAGGCGATCGCGGTGGCGGGCAAGCCCGACGCGGGGATCTGGGAGTACCGCATCGAGTGGCGCCCCCAGACCTTCAGCTCGCTGATGTGCTGGGCCGCGGCCGATCGCATGAGCCACATCGCGCGGCGTCACGCGCCCACGCTCGAGATCGAGTTCAGGGACGCGGCCGCGAAGATCAAGGCCGAGGTGATGGCGAAGGCCGTCGATCCGAAGCGCTCGTCGCTCGTCGCCGACTACGGCGGCAAGGAGGTCGACGCCGCGCTGTTGCAGGCGGTGACGCTCGGTCTCGTGGGTCCGGGCGAGCCGCACGCGGAGGGGACCATCGCGGCCGTGCGCGCCGATCTCGAGTCGTCGGGATTGCTCCGCCGCTACCGCATCGACGACGGCTTCGGCACGCCGGAGGTGGCCTTCATCCTCTGCACGTTCTGGTGCGTCGAAGCCCTGGCACGCGTCGGCAAGATCGGTGAAGGTCGCGCGATGCTCGAGCACCTCTTGCGCACCATCGACGCGCCGCTCGGGCTCATCGCCGAGGACGTGAACGCGACGAGCCGGCGCATGTGGGGCAACTACCCGCAGGCGTACTCCCACGTGGGCTTGATCCACGCGGCGTTCGCCGTCTCGCCGCGCTTCTGGGATCACGGCAAGTGAGCGCACCCATCGCGGACGACCCGCTCGCGACCGACCCCGGGGGAAGCCCGCCGCCGGGATCGTGGGCGCCCCTAAGGCGCATCGCGCGCCTCACCCTGCGGCCGCTCGAGAAGTTCCTCCGCATCCAGGCGGCCAGCGGGATCATCCTCTTGGTCGCCACCGCCGTCGCGCTGATCTGGGCGAACTCGCCGTTCGCCGACTCGTACCGCGCGCTCTTCCACACGATGGTGGGCTTCCGCTTCGGCGACTACTCGTTCGAGCGCTCGCTCGAGTGGATCGTGAACGACGGCCTGATGGCGATCTTCTTCTTCGTGGTGGGGATGGAGATCCGGCGCGAGATCGATCATGGCGAGCTGAGCGAGCTGCGCCGCGCCGCGCTCCCGCTCGCCTGCGCGATCGGCGGGATGCTCGCGCCCGCGGGCCTGTACTTGCTGATCGCCCACACCCCCGAGGCGCAGCGCGGATGGGGCGCGCCGATGGCGACCGACATCGCGTTCGCGCTCGGCATCCTCGCGCTGCTCGGCAACCGGGTGCCCGCGGCGATGCGCGTGCTGTTGCTCGCGCTCGCGGTGATCGACGACCTGGGGGCCATCGTCGTGATCGCGCTCTTCTACTCGTCGGGGATCTCGCTGAGCGGCGTGGCGATCGCGGCGATCGGCGTGCTGATCATCCTCGTGTTCAAGGCGCTCGGCGTGCGCAACAAGTCGGCGTACATCCTTCCAGGCATCGTCGTGTGGGCGGGCACGTACGCGGCGGGTGTTCACCCGACCATCGCGGGCGTGATCGTCGGCATGATGACGCCGGTCACCGCATGGCGCGGGCCCGAGGGCTTCTTGCGCGACGCGGCGGACGCGATGGCGCGCCTGACGCCGCGCGCCGGGGGTCTCTTGCCGCACGAGCTGCACGCGCACCTGCACACCATCGAGGTCGCGCGGCGCGAGGCGATCTCACCCGCTGAGAGCCTGATCGAGGGCCTTCATCCCTGGGTCGCGTTCGGCATCATGCCGATCTTCGCGCTCGCGAACGCGGGCGTGGAGCTCGGCGAGCTGTCGATCGAAGGCGACGGCCTGTTGGTCGCCGCGGGCACCACGGTGGGCCTCTTGCTCGGCAAGCCGCTCGGCGTGCTCTTGGTCGGCACGATCGCGGTGAAGACCGGGCTCGCCAGCCTCCCCACCGGGCTGAGCACCCGCCACATGGTGGTGCTCGGCGTCGTCGCGGGCATCGGCTTCACGATGGCGCTCTTCATCGCGGGCCTCGCGTTCGAAGAGCCGCACATGCTCGGCGCGGCGAAGCTCGGCGTGATGATCGCGTCGGCGCTCGCGATGGTCCTCGGCCTCGCCATCGGCCGCGCGCTCCTGCCCGTCTGCGACCCCGAAGCCGCCACGACCGCCGACGAAGCCGAAGCCTCGACCGAGCTCTGATCCTCAGCGCCGCACGGCGAGTGCTACCTTGGGCGTCGTGTTCGTTCGCGACGTCACCGAAGCGCTGGAGCAGCGTCACGTTCGCTATGCCGTGGTCGGAGGCGTCGCGGTCAACCTCTACGGAATCCCGCGCACGACGTTCGATCTCGACATCGTCGTCATCCGAGACGCCGAGTCGCTGCGCAGATGCCGCGAGGCGCTGGAGTCGCTCGGCCTGAGGTGCCGGCTCCCGCTGGTCCTGGAGTCGCTCGCGGACGAGCGTGGCGAGGCGCTCGACGCACGAAGCCTCATCGCGGTCACCTTCACGGATCCCAACGATCCGCTGCGAGAGGTCGACGTGCTGGTGAACCCGCCGATCGACGCGTACGGATTGATCGAGCGCGCTCGCCTCGTCGCGGGCAAGCAGCTCGAGCTCCGGCTGGTCGCGTTGGACGACCTGATCGCGCTCAAGCGCGCGGCGTCGCGAGCGCAGGACTTGGCCGATCTCGAGCACCTCCTACGACTGACGAAGAGGGCGACGTGACGGCATTGGGCGGCTTCACCTACTACGTCACCGACGAGCAGATCGACGCGTACCGCAGCGTTCCGATCGAGCGGCGCCTCCAGTGGATCGAGGAGACGGCGCGGGCGACCTACGACCTCGCGAGCCCCGAGGTGCGTGAGCGCTGGGCGCGGCTGCGGCGCGGCGAGCGCATCGACGGAGACGAAGCGTAGCGGGCGTCTCGCCGTACGGTTCAGTCGCGCCTCGCGAAGCAGGGCCCGCGCATCCGCCCTCGGTCCGGGTACGGTGCTCGAATGCTCAGCGCACCGTGCGCAGCGCGGCCTCGAGGTAGGGGCGATCGACCGGGCCCGAGCCGCGGAGCGCGCGCTCGTAGTACTCGCGCGCGTGGGTGCGGTCGCTGCGCGCGACCATCACGTCGCCGTAGAGCGTGAGCCCAGCAGCGTTGTCGGGCATGCGCTCGAGCAGGCGGTCGAGGAAGCCGCTCGCGAGCACGTCGCGGTGCTGCGAGAGCGCGAGCCGCGCCGCGCGGAGCAGGCCTTCGGGGTTGCGGGGATCGAGATCGCTCGCGCGGCGGTAGGTGGTGAGCGCCTCTTCCTCGCGGTCGGTGTGCGCGAGCACGTCGCCCATCGCGAGCGTCGCGGTCGCGTCGTTCGCGACGAGCTCGAGCGCGCGGCTGAGCGCGGTCTCCGCCGCCGCCCACTCGCTCCGCGCGATCAGCGCTTGGCCCAGGCCGACGTGCGCCGCGGCCAGATCGTCGTCGATCGCGATCGCCGCGCGGTAGGCGGCCTCCGCTTCGCTCGCCATCGACGCGCTCAGCCGCGCATCCCCGAGCGCGACGGTGGCGTCGGCCCAGCCGGGGCGACCGGTCGTCGCCTGCTCGAGCAGGCGACGCGCCTCCTCGTTGCCGCTCGCGGGCAGCGCGCGGCCCAGCTCGTACTGCACTTCGGGCCAGGTCGGCTCGAGCTCGAGCGCGCGTCGCAGCGCGCGGATCGCGTCGTCGCGCCGACCCGCGGCGAAGTAGAGGCGCCCGAGGCCGAGGTGCGGCTCGGCCGACGTCGGGCGCGCCGCCGCCGCGCGGTTGTACGCGCTCTCGGCCTCCGGCACCGCGGCGCGCAGGCGATGGGCCTCTCCGAGCGCGAAGAGCGCCTCGTAATGCGCGCCGTCGAGCGCGAGCGCGGCCTCGATCTCCTCGAAGGCGCGCGCGCTGCGGTTCCACACGAGATCCGCGCGCGCGTTGCACACGTACGTGAGCACGGCCGCCTTCTCGATGCGCCCCATCGCGCGGCACGCCCGCTCGGTGGCCCGGTGATCGCGCGCGTCGATCGCGGCGCGCGCCACGTCGAAGAGCGGCTCGAGCGAGCCGCGAGGCGCCAAGCGCGCCGCGCGGGTCAGCACCCGATCGGCGTCGCGGAAGCGACCGGCCCGCAAGAGCGCGATCCCGTGGGCGCGCGCGGCGTCGTAGTCGCGCGGGGCCGCGCGCGCGGCGGCCTCGAGGCGCTCGAGCTCGGTGGTCTGGGCCCCCGCGAGCGAGAGCGAGAGGCCGAGCGCGAGGGACACGGCGGCGACGAGGGCGAGGACGTTCTTGCGCATGCGGACTCCAGAGAGGGGAACGAATGGTAGCCCCTGTGCGAAAGAGGGCCAAAAAGCGGGGCTTGGACGCAGGTCGCGGGGTTTCATTTCCCGTCCCCCTCAATCGAAGCCCGCGCCCAAGGTGGCCCTCGCCGTTCGCGCGTAGGCCGCGCGTTCGCCCTCGCCGAGCGTCAGCACCGCGCGCGCCATCTGCGCCTCGATGGCGGCGCGCACGGCCGGATCCGGGCGACGCGCGAAGAGCGCAGCGCCGAGCTCGAGCACGCCTTGCTCGACGTCGCTCGAGGCGAGCAGCGCCGCCGCCGCGTCGAGGACGTCGGCGCTCGGCGTGCCGTGCGTGAGCCGCAGCGTGAGCGCCGTCGCGAAGAGCGTCGGGTCGTCCTCGGTCGCGGCGAGCGTCGCGTCGTCGACGTCCCGGCCCCGCGCCCTCGCGGTGTGGAGCGCGATCATCCGCGAGAGGCGCGCGTCGCCCACCGCGCTCGCGCGCGCGGCCGCGGTCTCGAGGGTGGCGGCGGCTTCGCGCAGCCGTCCGCGGCGCCGCAGCACCGCGCCCAAGTTGGTGAGGGCGTACGCCTCGGTGAGCGTGTTGCCGACCTTGCGTGCGCCGTCGATCGCGCGCCTCAGCGTGCGCTCGGCGGCGTCGTCGTCGCCGATCGTGTGCTGGGTGTCGCCGAGGTTCGCGCTCGCGCCCGCGTTGCGTCGCACGTCGCCGCACGCCGCATAGAGCTCGGCGGCGCGCTCGTACGCCGCGAGGCGAGCGCCGAGGTCGCCCGTCGCCCCCGCGAGGTAGCCCCGGGTGTCCCAGACGAGCGCAGCGACGGCGTCGGGCAGCGAAGCGAGCGAGGGGATCGCGAGCGCCTCCCTCGCCCGCTCCATCGATCCTCGACCGATCGCGAGCAGCGCCGCGCGGCATCGGGCCCGCGCCGCGACCTCGCTGGTCTCGTCGCCCGACAGGAGCGCGCCGACCTCGTCCAAGAGCATCTGCGCACCGTCGCGATCGCCCGCGCGCCGACGGTGCTCGGCGAGCTCGGTGAGACAGAGCGCGCGCTCGTGCGGGGTGCGCGCCGCGTCGCGGGCGGCCGTGAGCAGCGGCTCGCTCTCGCCGCTCCGCACGAACGCCGCGGCCTGCGCCGCGAGGAAGAGGCAGCGAAACGGCGTATCGGTGCTCCGTCGAGCCCGCTCGACGAGCGCCAGCGCCCGAGGCCCATCGCCCACCTCCGCGGCATGAAAGAACGCCTCGAGCGCGAAGCGGCCGGCGAGCGCCTCGTCTCCACCGCGCTCTGCGTGCTCGAGCACCCGGTCGGGCGAGAGCCCGTGGCCGCCCGCGCGGGGCGCCTCGTCGATCACCCGCGCGAGCCGGCGCGCCAGCTCGCGGTGCAAGCGCACCCGCTCCGCCTCGTCGATCGCGGCGTACGCGACCTCCTGCGCCACCCGGTACCGGAAGCGAAAGCCGTGATCGACGCGGCGGATCACGCCGCGGTCCTCGAGCGCGGCCATCCACCCTCCGGCTTGGGCGCCGAGGGCCGCCCGCACGCTCGTGGCGTCGCCTTCGAAGCCCACGACGCTGAGCGAGTACACGGCCTGCGCGAGCTCCGGCGCGAGGTGATCGAGCTGCGCCTGCACGGCGCTCTCGATCGTGAGCGGCAGACCCAAGCTCCCTCCTCCGTGCTTGCTCGCGCGCGCGAGCTGCTCGGCGAAGAGCGGGTTGCCCCCGGCGCGCTCCGCGATCTCACCGATCCGGCGCCCGTCGATCATCGCCCCGTAGCGCGCGGTCAGCAGCGCGCGCACCACCGGGATCGAGAGCGGCCCGAGCACGATGCGCGCATCGCGTCCCAAAGCCGAGCGGCCCTCGCCGCGCAGCGCGTCGGAGAGCAGCACGTCCGCCGCCGAGGTCGGCGCCTCCGACACCCGCGCTGCGGGCGAGGCGCGCTCGCTCGAGACGACGGCCAGCGGTCTGCCTTCGAACACGAAGGGTAGATCGTCGAGCAGCGCGCTCGCGGCGCCGTCGAGCCGGTCCGCGTCGTCGACGAAGAGCACGAGCGCGCCGTCGTCGAGCTCCGACAGCAGCGCACCCAGCGCATCGATCACCGCGACGCGGCGCGCGTCGATCGCCACGTCGATGTGCTCCGACGTCGGGGGCTCGATGGCGAGCGCAGCGGTGAGCGCGCCGAGGGGCTCGTGGCCGTGGTGCCTGGCCTCGACCAGCACGCTCCGGCCGCTCGCACGCCGCGCCATCGATGCGCGGAGCACGGTGCTCTTGCCCGAGCCCGGCGGACCCTCGATCACCACCCGTCGTCCTCCTTCGTCGAGGTGCGCGTCTATCGCCGCGAGCTCGGCGTCCCGCCCGATGCACAGCGCGCTCTCCGCGGAAGCGCCCGCGTCCTCTTTCCCGATCAGCCGCGCGCTGCCGTCCTCGCGCAGCTCGAGCTTCAGGTCGGCGGGCGCGAGCGAGGCGGCCTCGGGCGTGAGCACGATGCCCTCGCCCACCTCGGCGAGCAGGGTGAACATCGGCGAGAGCTCCGCGCTGTCGATCTCGCACCCGGCCCGCGCCCACCACCGCGACCTGACAGCGCTCGAGCAGCCCGATGGCGAAGCGGATCGCGCGATCGAGCTCGTCGCCGTGCGACGCGTCGGCGCCGAACACGATCGCGGCCGCTTGACCGAGCGTGGGGACCAGCGCCGCGCCCGCGTCCTCGGTCTCCGCGCGCAGCGCGTCGTCGAGCTCGATGCCCGTCACGACGATCAGCGCGACGTGACGCCACGTCTCGCTCGTCGCGCGGACCAAGGGCTGCGAGAGCCGCTGGCCGGCCTTGGGCACCTGGCGCAGCGCGATGGCGAGCTCGCTCGCGTGCTGCACGCGCTCGTCGGGCGCGCGACGGAGGCAACGCTCGACCAGCTCCACCAGCTCGAAGGGCAGCTGCGGACAGCGGCGCGCCAAGCTCGGCAGGGGCTCGAGCTGCACCGCGAGCGCCGTGGCGATCGCGCTGTGTCGCTGAAACGGGAGCGTCCCCGCCAGCAGCTCGTAGAGCGTCATCCCCAGCGCCCAGACGTCGGCGCGTCCATCGACTTCGCGCACGCCCCGCGCCTGCTCCGGCGCGAGGTACGCCGGCGTGCCCAGCAGCGAGCCGGTCGCGGTGAGACCGGTGAGCGATCCGTGCCCCGTGAGATCGCCGAAGCGGGCGATGCCGAAGTCCAGGACCTTGATCGTCTCGCGCGGGCTCGCCTCCGTGCCGCGGCACACGAAGAGGTTCGCGGGCTTCAGGTCCCGGTGCACCACGCCCGCGGCGTGAATCGCGGCGAGCCCGTCGGCCGCCTGCGCCATCAGCTCGAGCAACGCGGGCAGCGCCAGACCGCCCGCCGCGCGATCGGCGAGGTCGCGCCCCTCGAGCAGCTCCGTGACGACGTAGGGATCGCCGCGCTCGTCGAGCCCCGCGGCGAGCACCTTCACGACGTGCGGGTGCTCGATGCGCACGTCGCCCTCGCGCAAGAGGCGCTGCGCCAAGTGCGCGTCGCGCACCAGCATCCGCTTGATCGCGACGGCGCGCCCGGAGGGATCGCGCGCCCGCAGCACGACCCCCATGCCGCCGCGTCCCAGCTCGCTCTCGATCACGTATGGGCCGAGGCGCTCGAGCCGCGTCGTCATCCGTCGCGGTACTCCGACGGATCGAGGTCGAGCGCGGTGAGCCAGCGGTAGACTTGCTTGCGCGATCGGTCTTGGGCCCGAGCGAGCTCGGCGACGTTGCCTCGGTGGTGTCGCAAGAGCGCGACGAGGTCGTCTCGCGTGGGCGGCGCGCGGCCTTCGGGCTTGGGGGTCTTGGGCGCGGACGTCGGCGTCGGCGCCGCCGCGGCGGACTTGGGCGTCAGCGGCCGGAGCTCGAGCGCCGCGTCGTCCTCGACCGCGCCGTCGACGGCGGCGAGCTGAAGCTGCACGGCGGCGCTGCGCAGCTCGCGCACGTTGAAGGGCCACGCGTGGGTGAGCAGCCGCTTGATCAGCGGGAAGCCGAGGCGCGGCAAGGGCGCGCCCGCGACGCCGCGATAGAGGTGCGCCAAGAGCAAGAGGACGTCCTCACGCCGCGCCCGCAGCGGCGGCATGTGCACCACGTACTCGGCGATGCGCGCGTAGAGATCGCCGCGGAAGCGCTCGGCCTGCACGTCGTCGAACAGATCGTGGTGGGTCGCGGTCACCACGCGCACGTCGATCGGGATCGCCGCCGTCGAGCCGACCGGCGCGACTTTGCGCTCCTCGAGCACGCGCAGCAGCTTCGGCTGCAGCTCGAGGGGCAGATCGCCCAGCTCATCGAGGAAGAGCGTGCCGCCCTCGGCCGCGCGAAAGAAGCCCGGGCTCGCCTTGAGCGCGCCCGTGAAGGCGCCCGCCACGTGACCGAAGAGCTGCGCCTCGGCCAGCGCGCCGGGGATGGCCGCGCAGTTCACGGCGACGAACGCGCCGGTCCGCCGCGATCGATCGTGCAGCGCGCGCGCGACGATCTCCTTGCCGGTCCCGCTCTCGCCGAGGAGCAGCACCGTCACCTTGGTCTTGGCGACCTTCGCCACCGCCTTGCGGAGGGCGATCATGGGCGGCGAGATCCCCACGATACCGTCGTCGGTCGCGGCGCCTTCCGATGGCGCGAGCGACTCGCGGAGCACGAACGCCGACTCGCCGAGGATCACGACGTCGCCGTCGTCGAGCACCCGCTTGCCGGCGAGGGGCTCGCCGTTGACGTAAACGGCCGCGCCGCCGATCGGCGCGATCACCACCCGCGCATCGACGTCGCGGGTGATCGCCGCGTGCCGCCGCGACACCCGAGGATCCGACGCAAGACCCAGGACGTCGGGCAGCGCCGCGCGGCCGAGCTCGAGCCCGCCGCGCACGCCGAGCGCATGGCGTCGAGGCGGCACCAGCGGCTGCGATGCGACACACACGGCGATCAGCTGTCGGTCGATCGACGCGGCCTTCTGCGATCGCGATCGCAGCGTCGTGTCGTGGGGAGAGGTCATGGCGCAGCCCGGCGGATTCTACAGCGACCGCGCCGCTGATAGCATCGGGACCGCATGCGGCCTGGCCCCCTCGGTTCGTCGTTCGCCCAGACGTGCGGCTGGCTCGTGGCGAGCGCCTTCGCGCTCGGCTGCGATCCACCCCCGGTCGATCCACCACCACCGCCGCCTCCGCCGTGGACCGTCGCGCCGCCCGCGGCCCCCAGCCCCATCGTGCTCGTCTGTCCCGACGGTTGGTCGAGCGCCGTCCGCGGCGATGGGACCACGGTGTGCGAGCCATGGGCCGGCGAGCGACCGACGTGTGGTGAGGACGAGCTCTTGATCCCCGGGGTCGGCTGCGAGCCCATCTCGCCGTGCACGGCGCCCGTGCCGGACGCGGGCCGAGCGCTCGTCAGCGCTGGTGCGCCGGCGGGCGGAGACGGGAGCGCGGAGCGACCGTACGCCACGATCTACGACGCGTGGCGGGCCGGCGCGCGCGACGTGATGTTGTCGGATGGGAGCCACGCGTTCTCCCGATCCGTCTCCGGAATGACGATCGAGGGGCGCTGCCCCGCGATGACCGAGCTCGTGCTCAGCGGCGAGCTCGTGCTCACCGACGTCACGATCCGTGGCGCGCGCATCACGGGACCGCCGCTCACCCACGTCGTCGTGTTCGGCGGCTCGTCCCTCACGCTCGAGGAGGTGCGCATGACGGGCCTCGATCGCGCGCTCGAGATCGCGGGCTCCGTGATCGCGCGGCGGGTGAGCGTGCGCGGCGGCGGCAACGGCTTCCTCGCGTTCGACGCGGCCGCGATCGAGCTCGAGCAGGTCTTCTTCGAGGGCCTCACCGGGCTCGCGCTCTACGCGGAGCGCACCGCGGGTCAGCCGGGCATGGCGCTCACCATGCGGGACGTCGTGGTGATCGGCGGCGGCGACGATCCGGGGAGTGGGCAGATCCAAGCCGACGTCGGCGCGCTGATCGCAGAGCGCGTCGTGATCGAGGACTGCGTGGGGATCGGGCTGAACGGCCGGGGCGAGACGGCGTCGGTGCGCGACCTGGTCGCGCGACGCATCACGGGCCCGGGGCTCTCCTTGCTCGGCGCGACGGCCGAGGTGATCGGCCTGCGCACCGAGGAGACGGCGGGCGGTGTCTTCGTCGCCGAGGGCGCTGTCGTCACTGGCCACGGCTGGGTGCTCGACGACAGCACGGCGCCGAGCGTGGCTGCCTTCGAGGGAACGCTGGACGTCCGCGACGTGCACATCGAGGACGCGATGGGCGCGGGCATCGACCTCGAGGCGTCGCGCGCGACGCTGGGCAACGTGGTGATCTCGGGCGTCGCGCCGCTCGCCGCGGGAACGAGCGTCGGCGGCGGGATTCGCGCCGAGCGCTCGGAGCTCGTCTTGAGCATCGCGAGCATCCGGGAGACCCACACCTTCGGCCTCGGCGCGTTCGGCGGAGACGTTCGCGCGTCCGACGTCCTCGTCGAGCACGTGCGCGAAGGGCAGGCCGCGTACGGCGTGCTCGCAGTCGATGGCGCCACGCTGCACCTCGCGCGCGCCGAGCTGCGCGACACGAGCACGGTCGCCTTCGTGCTCGAGGAGGCGAGCGGACTGGTGGAGGATCTCCTCGTCGACGGAGTGCGACCCCTCGACGAGGTGGACGGAATCGGGATCCTGGTCACGGGGACCCTCGCACCCGCGACGCTCGAGCTCGATCGCGGGGTCATCCAGAACACGGTCCGCTGGGGCGTGCTCTCCCATGGGATGGCCGCCGCGATGCTGTCGAACGTCGAGGTGACGTCGGTCGCGCGGGCGCCGTGCGCGGTCGATCGCTGCCCGGAGACGTCGGGCGGCGCTGCGCTGGTGGCGCACGACGGAGCGGGCCTCGTCGTCACCGACTTCCGCGCCGCGGACGTCGCGTACGCAGGCGTGGTCGCGACCTCGGGCGTGCACGTGGTGCTCACCCGAGGGCTCATCGAAGACAACGGCGTGGGCATGGTCGTGAGCCCATCGCTCGCCGTGAACCTGGGGCTCGATCCGGGGATCGAGCTCGTGGACGTCGTGCTCCTCGACAACGCGGTCGAGCAGCAGACCACCGAGATCTCCGTCGAGCCGCCGCGCATCGAAGGCCTCGAGTGAGACGGTCCCATGGGACGGTCCCGACGATGCCGGCCGGTGATCGTCGATCGCGCGCGGTGTCGTGCGGCGCGCCGATTGCTCTCGACGTGCCCGCCGAGCGCCCGCGCTCCGGAGAGGACGGCCCGATGACGACTCTGATAGAACCGCACGCGATGCGACGTCTCCCGACGATGTCCGCCCTCGCTCGAGCCCTGGGCGGCCTCGTGATCGCGTCCTTCGCCGTCGGCTGCGCGCCGACCTGCGGCGACGAGGTCGCGCAGATCGAAGCCCTGCTCAGCGGCGAGCGGCTCGTGGTCGATCCCGCGTGCGTGGTGCGCACCTCGGTCACCATCCCCGCCGGCGCCACGGTCAGCGCGCACTTCGATCTGCCGGCCGACGCCAGCATCCGGATGACGCCTGCCCCGCCAGGCAGTCCGATCACGACGCTCCTGGATGCGCGCATCGAAGGCGGCGGCGCGCGTGCGTCGGTGTTGGTCGAGGGCGCGGGCACGGCCCGCATCGAGCGACTCGACGTGGATCTGGAGCGCGGCGTCGCGGTCGTCGCGCTCGACGGAGCGCAGGTGACGATCGCGGACTCGCGCCTCGAGGGCA
>CAYZQM010000146.1:0-2900 GCA_964480175.1 uncultured Sandaracinaceae bacterium | reverse complement strand
CGTCGACCCCGGCGCGCTGCTCTCGCTCCCCAACCCGGCGCCCCCCGATCGCTTCGCGACCTTCGGGGTCGTCGCGATGAGCGGCGCGAGCGTGACCATCGAGTCGACCGTGGCGCAGAGCTCGATCATCGAGCGCTTCGCGAGCGCGGGCGTGGGCTGCGGCGGCGGCTCGATCACGATGCGTGACCTCGTGCTGAACGAGAACCGCGGGATCGGCGTGCTCGCCGTCGACTGCACGCTGGCGATCGAGCGCCTCGACGTCGGCGCGACGCTCTCGTCGCCGGGGCTGCCCGGCATCGGCATCGCGGCGTCGGGCTCCGTCATCGACGCGGTGGGGCTCGGCCTCTATGCGGCGCCCGGGTTCGGTCTCTTCGCGACCGACACCGAGAGCACGCTGTCGCAGGTGACCGTCGAGGGGCTGGAGCAGGCGGGGCTCTGGGTCGAGGGCGGCTCGTCGCTCACCCTCGCCAACGCGACGCTGACGGGCAACGCGGGCGCCGCGGTCGCGGCGGTCGGGGCGAGCGCGCTGACCCTCACCGACTGCCAGGTCGACGACACGCGGCAGGCGCCGCTGCCGGTCGCCGGCGGGTTCGCTGGCGAGATGATGGGCGACGGGATCCACGTCGCCGAGCTCCCCGGGACGGAGCTGTCGGTGTCGCTCACCCGCGTCGGCTTGGCGGGCAACGCGCGCGTCGGCCTGGTGCTCGATGGCAGCGGCGAGGCGCTCTCGATCGCGCTCGAAGCGGTCGAGGTCGACGCGCCCGAGACCGCCCTCGGCGCGGTCGCGCAGCGGGTCGCGGGGCTGCCTCCGGATTGGGACAGCGACGTGGTGCGGGTGAGCAGCGCCGCACGCGACGCCGTCGCCAGCGAGCTGACGGTGAGCGACGGAACGCCCTTCGGGATCCTGATGCCGCCGACCCTCGCGCCCTGACGACGATCGCGTCGGCCTCGCCGGGACGCGCGCCCAGTCGTCTCGCGCGCGGGTCGGCTCGCGCATCCGTTCGATCGCGCCGTCGTGTGACCGTCTCACTGCGCGGCGCGGGACCGCGCCTCCGATCCTGCGGATCTCGCGAGGTTTCGCGCGGCACACCCGCTGCACTACGCCGCTCCGCCCGCGTCCAGGGACGCGCGGTGGAGGTCGTGATGATGCGGAGTCGAGTGATGTCTTGGATCGTGACCGTCGCGTGCGTCGCGCTCGGCAGTGGGCTCGCTCATCCGGCGCTCGCCCAGGAGAGTGCCTCGGACCGCGAGGCGCGGGCCCACTTCGAGGCCGCGCGTCTGCACTTCGATCGGGGCGCCTACGAAGAGGCGCAGCGCGAGTTCGAGGCCGCCTACGAGCTGAGCCACCGCGCCGAGCTGCTCTACAACCTCTACCTCAGCGCCGAGCGCCTCGGCGACTTCGACGCGGCGATCGGATACCTCGAGCGCTACTTGTCCGAGGGGGCGCCCGACGACGAGCGCCGCGCGCACCTGACGCCGCGCCTCGACAACCTGCGTGAGCGGCACGCGCGCACGACGCCGGAGGAGCCATCCCACGAGGTCGCGACGGAGACGCCGCCCGCGTCGGCGCCGCGCGCCACATCGTCGGGCGATCTCTTGCCCGCGGCGATCGCGTTCGGTGTCGCGGGCGCGGGCTTGATGACGTTCGCGATCGTCGGCGGGCTCGCGCTCGCCGAAGACGACGCGCTCGCGGGGTCGTGTGGTGTCGCGTGCACGCCCGCCCAGCTCGACACGCTCGGCACGTTGACGCTCGTCGCGGACATTGGTTGGGTCACCGCGCTGGTGGCTGCCGTCACCGGCACCGTGCTGGTGTTCACCGTCGGACTGCCCGGCGACGCCCCCGCCGACACCGCGTCGATCGCGCCGTTTCTCTCGCTCGATGGCGGCGGCCTGACCGCTCAGGGGGTGTTCTGATGTCCCGCGCCACAATCACCGCGATCACGCTGCTCTCGGTCATCACCCAGCTCGGCTGCTCGCTCGTGCTCGATCCGTCGAGGCGGCGAGGCGACGCGAGCGGGACGGACGCGGGCGCGCCGATCGACGCACCCGGGCTCGACGCGCCCGGGCTCGACGCACCGCCGACCGATGTCGGCCCGGTCGATGCGCCGATGGCCGACGCCCCCGCGGCCGACGCGCCCATCGACGGCGCGATGGATGCGCCCGATGCGTCGCCGATCGACGCGGGCACGCCGGACGCGCCGGACGCGCCGGGTCCGCTCTGTCCCTTGGACTACAGCTGTCTTCCTGCCGCGCCCGCGGGCTGGATGGGACCCGTGGTGTTCCTCTCCGGACCCGCGGCCGGCGCCGCGCCCGCGTGTCCTTCGGTCGCCCCAGCGCAAGCCTTCACCGCGCAGAGCGGCCTCGGGGGCGCGCTCGCCACGTGTGGGTGCAGCTGCAGCGCGCCGAGCTCGGGGATGAGCTGCGGCTCCGCCAGCCTGATCAGCACGAACGCGACGTGCACCGCTGGCAGCACCACCATCGCGACGCTCGCAGACGGCGCCTGTCAGGCGGTGACCATGCCCAGCGGCGGCGGCTGGACGCTCTCGCGCCCCGCGTTCTCCGCATCGGGCGCGAGCTGCACCCCGAGCCCCACCGTGAGTGTCCCTCCGTCGACGGCGAGCGCCTCGCACCGTGCGTGCACCGTGCCCTCACCCGTCGCCTGCGGCGCGGCGATGGTGTGCGCCCCGACCCCCACGGCCGCTCAGCCGATCTGCGTGTACACCGATGGTGACGCGACCTGTCCGGCGGGATTCCCCATCTCGCGGCGCACGGGACAAGGGGTGACGGACACCCGAGGATGCTCGCCGTGCACCTGCGGCGCCGTGTCGGGGATGTGCAATGCGTTCGTGACCCTGGAGAATGGCTGTCCCGGAAGCACGTATTTCGGAGACGTCGTCGCA
>CAYZQM010000145.1:8381-16952 GCA_964480175.1 uncultured Sandaracinaceae bacterium | reverse complement strand
AGGCCCAGCGGCCCGAGCGACAACCGACCGTAGGTCCTGCCCCTCGCACTGCAGAGAAGCTACCGGCCAGTTCGGCAGAACGAGAGAAGAGCAAGAACGCGGAGCGAAGACGAAGGCCCAGCGGCCAGGCTAGACGGGGAGCGGCCGCAGCTTGATCCCGAGAAACCCAGCAATGGGCTGCGCCTGCGGCCTCGGCATCTCGGGCAGGCGCCCCTCGACGACGGCGCGCGCGCGCGCGTGCGGCTCCCCCTTGAGCGACGGCAAGATCACCTCGGCCCAGCGAAGGAGCGTCTTGGGCTCCGCGCTCGAGAGCGCGAGATCGAGGACCGGCTCGAGCCGCTTCTGGTACGCGACGGACGCGGTGCAGAGCGCAGCGAAGGTCGCGACCAAGCCGTCCTTCGCGATGTCGGTGCACTCGGGGAACTTCTCGGTGAGCGTCGGCAGGTGACGCGCCACCCGCGCGGGCGCGATGCGACCCATGATCGGCAGCGCGAGCGCCGCCGTCTGCGCGACCCGCTTCTGCGGCGAGCTGATGCAGCCGATGAGGCGATCGATCGCAGGGACCATCACCTCGGGCTTCTTGACGAGCCACTCTTCGATGACCCGCGAGGCGTTCGCCATCGCGGTGGGCTTACCCGACGCGAGATCGTCGGCGAGCTGCAAGACCGGCGGCGCCTCTTCGTGCGCGGCCTCGCTCGCCACCTCGGCGACCACGGGCTGCTCGACCGCGACGTCCTTCTCCGGCGCGGGCTTCGGCGCGCCGTTCGCGTGTCCGTTGCCCGTCTTCTTCGGCGCCGTGTCGACCTTCGCTTTGGCGACGCTCGTCTTGGCCTTGGTCTGCGCGCTCGACTTCGACTGCGCTCCTCCCGGCTTCTGGGCCCTCGCTGCGGGCGAGCCCTTGGAGGTCTTGGCGGCGGTCCTCTTCATCGTGCGCGGTCCTGGCTCTCTCCGTGTCGGGGCAGTGGAGTCGATCTCGATCGGGAGCGGGCTCCCAGGGCCGGGAGCATACGCGAAAGCACCGAGCTCTGCATGCTCGGTGGCGCGTCACTCGCACACCCGACGACTCGACGCGCACGCGATCGCCGCGCGACGTCGACGGCTCAGCGACGACCTGCGGGGCTCGCGTTGCCCTGCCGGCGATCACCACCGCCCTGCGGGCGACCGCCGCCTTGCGGGCGCGATCCGCTCGAGCCCGCCTGCGCACCCGGACGATCGCCCGACGAAGGTCCGCGACCTCCACCACCGCCGCGCTGTCCGCCACCGCGCTGACCACCGCCGCCGTGTCCGCCCCGTCCCCCGCCACCGAAGCGTCCGCGACCCTCGCTGCGATCCGGCTCGCTGTCGACCACGCCGGGCGGCGCGGGGATGTCGCCCTTGCGCTCGAGCTTCACCCGCGTGAGCCGCTCGATGTCGGTGAGGTAAGGGCGCTCGTCGTCCGCGCAGAACGAGATCGCGATGCCCGCCGCGCCCGCGCGCCCCGTGCGACCGATGCGGTGCACGTACGTCTCGGGCACGTTCGGCAAGTCGTAGTTCACCACGTGGCTCAGCCCATCGACGTCGATGCCGCGCGCGGCGATGTCGGTCGCGACCAAGAGGCGCAGCGCGCCGGTGCGGAACGCGCCCATCGCGCGATCACGCGCGCCCTGCGACTTGTTGCCGTGGATCGCGGCGGCCGCGATGCCCGCCTTCTCCAGCTGTCCCACGAGGCGGTTGGCGCCGTGCTTGGTGCGGGTGAACACGAGCGTGTGCTGCATCGCCGCGTCGCCCTTGAGCAGATCGACGAGCAACGACGCCTTCGCGCGGGTGTGCACGAAGTAGAGGTGCTGGGTGATGCGCTCGGCCGTCGTGCTGGGCGGCGCGACCGCGACGTGCACCGGATCCACCAGCAGCTGGTCCGCGAGCCGCTTGATGTCGGGCGGCATCGTCGCCGAGAAGAAGAGCGTCTGCCGCTTCTTGGGCAGCCCCGCGATCACCCGCTTCACGTCGGGGAGAAAGCCCATGTCGAGCATGCGATCGGCCTCGTCGAGGACGAAGATCTCGATGTCGCGCAGGTGCAGCACGTTCTGCCGCAAGAGATCCAAGAGCCGTCCCGGCGTCGCGACGACGATGTCGACGCCCTCACGCAGCTCCGCGATCTGGGGGCGCTCGCTGACGCCGCCGAAGATGACGGTGTGATAGAGGTCGAGGCCATCGCCGTAGCGCTTGATGCTCTCGCCGATCTGCGCGGCGAGCTCACGGGTCGGGGTCAGCACGAGCGCGCGCAGCAGCGGCTGATCGCCCGCGCGCGCATCGAGGCGCTGCAGGAGCGGCAGCGAGAACGCTGCGGTCTTGCCCGTGCCCGTCTGCGCGCTGCCCAGCACGTCGCGCCCCTCGAGCGCGGGGGGGATCGCAGCCTCCTGGATCGGCGTGGGGATCGTGTAGCCCTCGCGCTCGATCGCGCGCAAGAGGACGGGGTCGAGGCCCAGCGTCGAGAAGGTCTTGGGAGAAGTCACGGCGCGCTCTTTAGCTGGGATCGCCCCGATCGCTACCTCCGCCCCTGCACTTGCGCCGTCACCGGAATGACGCGCGACCTCGATTCAGTCGGGTGAGAGCGCCGCGAGCAGGCGCGGCAGCGACGCGAGGTAGCGGTCGGTCGTGCCTCGATGGCCTCCGCTGAACTCCTCGTGATGAAAGCGCGCGCCGCGCTCGCTCAAGAGCGTCGCCAAGCGGCGCGCGCCGAAGTGCAGGCCGTGCTCGTCGCGATCCCCCGCGTCCAGGTAGACGAGCTCTGCGCGAACCAGCGCGTCCGGGAAGCGCTCCAGGAGCTCGACGGGATCGTGGGCGCGCCAGCGCTTCCAGATCTCGGGAATGGGCACCGCCGTGCGCAGATCGAAGGGCAGCCCCGCGTGCGGGAACGGCGCGTCCATCACGGGCGCATACGCCGCCGCGTACGCGAGCAGCGCGATCGCCTCGTGCTCGCCCGACTGGCTCGGGCCCGACTGCGCCATCCGATCCGCGAACGCGCCGAGGCCCCCTGCCCGCTCGATCGTCATCGCCACGCGCGTGAAGTCGGGCCGCAAGCTCGCGGAGAAGAGCGCGTCGCCGGCGTGGCTCCCGATCGCCGCGAACGCGTCGGGACGATCGATGCCGAGGCGCAGCGCGCCGAAGCCGCCCGACGATCGACCGACGACCGCGCGCGCTTCACGGCGAGGGATGGTGCGGAAGAGGTGATCGACGAAGGGCAGCACCTCGTCGACGACGAACGTCTGGTACTCGCCGGTCGCGGGCGAGTCGAGGAACTGGCTGCCGCCCCAACGCGTGGTCGCGTCCGGCACGACGAGGATCGCCTCGCGCGCCTCACCGCGGAGCAAGAGCTGCTCGTAGAGCTGAAAGACGTTGCGCTCCCACAGGCGGAAGCCCGCGAGCGAGCGGTGGTTGCTCCCAAACGGCGGCAGCACCAGCACCACCGGGTAGCGCTTGGGCTTGGTCTCGTCGTAGCTCGGCGGCAGGTACACGAGCACTTCGCGGTCGGTGGGATCACCGAGCACGTTGCCGCGCAGGCACGCAGCCCGCAGCAGCGGCACCTCGATGCGCCCGGCCAGGCTCAAGCAGGCAAGCCCTCGGCGAGCTCGGCGCGGAGCACGTCCGCATCAGGCGTGCGCTGCTCGCGCTTGGGCGCCATCGCGTGCTTCACGGCGGCGATCAGCGCGGGGGGCAGATCGGGGCGCAGCGAATCGAGCGGGGTGAGCTTGCCCATCACGATGTCGAACATGAGCGCGCCGGGATGGCGCTGGGTCGAGAAGGGCAGCTTCCCGGCGAGGGCGAGGTAGGCCAAGACGCCGGCAGCATACACGTCGATGCGCGCGTCGATCTCCCCGCTCCCCGTGAGCAGCTCGGGCGCCATGTACACCGGCGTGCCGGTGAGCTCGCCGGTGCGGGTGAGCCGCTCGAGGCCCTCGATCTTCGAGAGGCCGAAGTCGACCAGGCGAATGGGGAAGCCTCCGTCGCGCGGCAGGAACACGTTGGCGGGCTTGAGATCCCCGTGGATGACGCCGTGTCGATGCACCGCAGCGAGCGCCTCCGCGATGCCGAGCAAGATGGGCGCGAGCACCGCGAGCGAGGGCTGAGGCTCACGCGTCAGCAGCGCATCGAGCGTCTCGCCGGTGAGCAGCTCCATCACGGTGTAGCTGCGCTCGCCGTCGTCGTTCCCGAGATCGAGCACGCGCACCACACCGGGGTGCTCGAGCGCCTTGAGCACCGACGCCTCGCGACGAAAGCGCCGCCGGATCGAGGGCTCGGCGTGGAGATCCGGCTTCAGCAGCTTCACCGCGCCGAGGCCGCCCTGCTCGATGTTCTCCGCCTCGTGGACCGAGCCCATCGCGCCCTCGGCGATCTTCTTGCGCAGGCGCCAGCGGCCATCGAGCACGGCGCCGTCGGCGCCCGAAGCGCGCGCGGTCAAGCGATGGTCCTTCGCCAGATCACCCGCGCATCATCGGCAGAAGCTCCCGAGCGGGTCAAGCCAGCTCGGCCTCAGCGCTCCCTGGTGGATGGTCGTCAGCGGCGGTCGTCGCCCAGGCCGCCGAGCCGGAACACGTAGTACGCGAGCGTGGCGACCGCGCCCAGCGCAGCGGCGACGTACGTCATCGCGGCCGCGGAGAGCACCGCGCGCACGCCCCGCTTCTCGCCGGGGAGGATCAAGCTGAGCTGCTCCAGCTCGCGCTTGGCCCGCTGGCTCGCGTCGATCTCGACCGGCAGCGTGATGACCTGGAAGAACACGGTCGCGCCGAAGAGGAGGATGCCGAGCCAGATCATCTGGGTGAACGCGAGCAACGCGCCGATCAGGATCAAGAAGAGGCCGAAGTTCGAGCCGATGCTCGCGACCGGCACGGCGAGGTTGCGCAGCGTGAGCGCCGCGTAGTTCTGCGCGTGCTGGAGCGCGTGCCCCGTCTCGTGCGCGGCGACCGCGACGGCGGAGACCGAGCGGCCCGAGAACACCTCGGGCGACAAGCGCACGGCGTAGGCCCGAGGGTCGTAGTGATCGGACAGCGTGCCGCTGCGCGAGGGCACCACCGCGACGTTCGAGAGCCCGTTCTGATCGAGGATGTAGCGCGCGGTCTGCGCGCCCGTGATGCCGCGGCGGTTGGGGACGCGCGCCCACGTCTCGAAGCGGGATCGCGTCAGCCAGCTCGCGCCGAGCGACAGCAGCGTGATGGGGACGAGGATCATCAGGTAGAGGGGGTCGAAGAACATGGTGCGCGCAGCCGTAAGCACCGAGCGCGACGACTCAAGCGGGCCCAACGCGTCTCAACACAGCGGCAACAATTCGACAAACGTGGCCGCGATTGCGGCGCGCGCGTGCTCCGTGCGATCGTCGCCGAGGAAAGCAGGTGTCGACCATGCCGTCTTCGAGTACGCCCCGCCTTCTCCTCTGGCTCGCCGTCGCGTCGTTCTTCGCGAGCGCCGGCTGCGACTGCGCCGGACCGTCGCGCGACGGCGTGTGCAACGTGCCCATGCCGCCCTCGACCTGCGGACGCGCCTGCAGCACGAGCGCACCGTGCACCCCGGGCTTCTACTGCGGTGATGACGGGACCTGCTCCGCCGACTGCTCGGCGAGCATCCCCTGCGAAGGCGGGACGACCTGCGAGCTGACGACGGGCACCTGCGTCTCGCGCCCCGACGGCTCGATCGTCGACGTGATGCCGCTCGACGTGCTCCCCACCGACAACACCTGCGCCGCGGTCGATCTCGACGCCGAGCGGGTCACCCCGAACGTGCTCGTGATCGTCGATCGGTCCGGGAGCATGGGCGACCAAGAGTTCCCCGAGGACTCGGGGACCAGCCGCTGGGTCGCGGTCCGCGACGCGCTGCTCGACACCCCCGATGGGCTCATCTTCTCGCTCCAGTCGTCGATCCGCTTCGGCTTCGTGACGTACAGCGGCGCGGGCTCGTGCCCCAACCTCGAGACCGTCGCGTGCAGCCTCGACAACTACGACGCGATCGACGACAGCTACCGCGATCAGTCGCCCGGCGGCGACACCCCGACGGGCGACAGCATCACTGCGGTGCTCGCGATGCTCGACACGCTGGTGCCCACCGCAGACGACGGCGACCCGACCATCTTCATCCTCGCTACGGATGGCGAGCCCGACACCTGCGAGGATGGCGACGACGAGGTCGGGGGACGAAGAGAGTCGGTGGACGCGACCGAGGCTGCGTTCGCCATGGGCATCTCCACCTACGTGATCAGCGTCGGGGACGACGTGGGCGCCGACCATCTGCAGGACGTGGCGAACGCGGGCCTCGGGAGGAGCGGCAGCGATCCGGACGCGCCCTACTTCGTCGCGACCGACGTCAGCATGCTGAACGACGCGCTGGCCACCATCGTGGGCGGCGTCGTCGACTGCCGGCTCACGCTGAGCGGCTCGATCGATCCCAGCCTCGCGTGCAGCGGCGAGGTCCGCCTGGGCGGCGAGGTGATCCCCTGCGACGACCCGAACGGCTGGCGCGCGATCGACGCGACGACGATCGAGCTGACCGGAGACGCGTGCGACGACCTGCAGGCGGGCGCGACGCTCACGGCCCGCTTCCCCTGCGACGTCGTGGTGTTCTGAGGGCCGCGATCACGACAGACAGCGCGGACGACGCATGACGACGGCGGTCGAGCGCGAAGCCTCCGCCTTCATGCTCGATCAAGAGCAGCGTCTGCTGGCGATCCGGTCGCGGCGTGCGCGAGCCTCTGCCGACCTTGCGACCGCCATGCGGGCGAGCCTGCGCCCATCGAACGCACGTGGGTCACCGTCGTCCCGACCTAGCAGCACCTCGAGGCGATACGTGGCCCGACGTCGGCAGCTCTCGTGGGCGTTCTTCGCCCGAATCGATGTCGAAGTAGACGGGCTGCGGAGCCCACCGAACGTGCTGGTAGATCTCCTCGATGAACTCGACCGCGTCTCGCTGTGAGCGGTGCAACGACACCACGAACGGTCGGCCGGCGACCAGCACCAAGGCGCCCCACCAACCGTCGTCGCGCCGCCAAATTTCGATCGTGTGCTCACCTGGAAGCCACACGGGAACCGTGAGTCCGGCGATGAGCCGCAACCGAACCGACGCCAACAGCCCTCGCCCCGAGCCGTGGGCCCGTCGCTCGGAGTAGGGGAACCGCTGGCGCCACCGAAAAACGGCGAGCCCAACGACCACCTTCCACGAGGGTCGCTCGAGCTGCGTCTCCGACGACCACGTACACGTTCGCTCGAACATCTCGACACTCCCCCACCACCAGCGATGAGGGTGTCGGGTCACATCGTCGTGCTCGGACTCAGTCGAACGGCGATACATATCCTCCGATGCCTCCGAGTCCTCCGGCCCAGACCGAAGTCCCCATTCCCGCGAAGTACGGCGAGTCGCCTGCCCACCGAATGAACGCGGCCTGCCGCGTGCCACGCCTGGCCCAGTCAAGGGCGGCCCCAAGATCGCGCGTCCGCCCTACTGCGCCCTCACGAACGCGAGCCTCCTTCGCGCCTCGGCCGCCTCGGGCGCCGTCGGCGCTGCTCGCAGGAACGCGTCGTACTCGCGCGCCGCGTCGGTCCACGCCTCGCGCGCCGCGTACATGTTCGCGAGCAAGTAGTGCGACGTCGCATAGCTCGGGGCGCTCGCGATCAGCGCGACGAGCGTCGCTTCGGCCTCCGGACGGTGATCGGCCGCGAACTGCGCGAGCGCGAGCTCTGCGGTCAGCGCGGGCGGCACGTCGTCCTCGAGGCCGTCGATCGCGGCGGTCAGCGCCCGCACGGCCATCGCGGGATCGCCCGCTTGCCGAAGACCACTGCCGAGCGCCGCGAGATCGGCGGGCTCCTCGGCGAGCGGCAGCGCGCGGCGCAGCTCGATGAGCGCGGTGTCGCGCTGCCCTTGGCGCAAGAGGATCAGGCCGAGGTTGATGCGGCTCGTGGGCTCCCGCTCGGCGAGCGCGATGACCCGCCGGTACGACGCCATCGCGCCCACGTCGTCGCCCGAGTCCTCGAGCGCGAGCGCGAGGTTCAGGTGGGCCGACGCGAGCGCGGGCCGCAGCGCGACGGCCTGCCGCAACAGCGCGATGCCCTCCTCGAGCCGCTCGGTGTCGCGCAAGAGCGCGCCCAGGTTGTTCAGGATCTCCGCCGACTGCGCGCCCTGCCCCGCGCCGTGCTCGATCGCCTGGCGGTACGCGGTCTCGGCCTGCGCGGCGTCGTCGAGCATCTCGTACGCGAGCCCGAGATCGAGCCACGCGCGCAGGTCATCCGGGCTCGCGGCGACGATCTCGCTCAGCGCGATGCGCGCCTCGCGCGGGCGGCCGTCGGCCAAGAGCGCCTCGGCCGCAAGCACGTCCTCCGTCGCGGGCAGCGCGTTCGCGTCCTCGCGCTCCTCCTCGAACGCGAGGTTCTCATCGCCCGAGCTCTCGTCCGTGCGGGTCGTGGCCCGAGGGCACGCGGCGAGGCCGAGCATGAGCAGCAGAGCGAGGAGGCGAGCGAGCGAGGAGCGCATGACGAAGCACGCTACACCGACGCGCGTCCAACCGAAATGGTCGCGAGCGTAGGGGTGCACGCGCGGGGCCCACGACTCGGAGGG
>CAYZQM010000145.1:0-8371 GCA_964480175.1 uncultured Sandaracinaceae bacterium | reverse complement strand
CGCCGAATTCGGCTTTCGCTCGCTCGGGGAGCGTTTTGCCAAACTCGGAGGGACCGTCGCCGCCCCGATCGTGATCAGAGCGGGCGCAGGCACAGGCACAGGCTCGGGCACGGGGGCTCGCGGAGATCAGGTCACGTCCCCGTCCGCGTCGCTCCCGTCCCCGCTCCGACTCCGTTCGAGCACGCCTCGGTCGCGAACGCGGGCCGGCCGAGGACCGAGCGGATCGGGCAGCGCGGGACTCGAGCTCTCGATCAGGCCCGCGTCGCGCCCGCGCCCGCGCCCGATTCAGAGACAGAACCAGAGACAGAACCAGAACCAGAACCAGAGACAGAGACAGAGACAGACGCCGATCCTAGACCGTGCGTCACTCCCTCGTCGGCCACCAGACATGGAATGTCGCGCCCTCCCCGGGGCTCGACACCACCCATGCTCGCCCACCCCGGCCTTCCACGATTCGCTTCACCGTCGCCAGGCCGATGCCCGACGAGGCGGCCGCGCCCAGCGTGGGCTCGAGCGTCGCGAAGAGCGCCCAGATGCGCTCGTGTGCGCTCGCCGGGATCCCGGGGCCGTCGTCTTCCACGCTCAGCTGAAAGCCTCCCCGCGCGGTCGCTGCCCTCACCCGCACCGCGCCGCCGCCGTGCTCGATCGCGTTGCTGATCAGGTTGATGAGCACCTGCTGCAGCGGCACCCGCTCGGCGCGCACCGCCGGAAGCGGCTCGGGCGCCGAGACCGCGTGCGCGGGGTCCCCGAGCAGCACGATGGTCTCGTCGAGCAGCGCGCCGAGATCGACCTGCTCGGTCATCCCCTCGAGCCGCCCGACTCGCGCGTGTTCCAGGATCCCCTCGATGAGCGCGCCCAAGCGCTGCGCCCGCTCCCGAAGCAGACCGAGGTTCTCCTGCAGCGTGGGAGACGTGTTCGCGCCGAGCTCTTCCCCGATCCACTCGCTGAGGTGCTCGATGCCCCGGAGCGGCGCCTTGAGATCGTGGCTCACGACGTACGCGAACCGATCGAGCTCCGCGTTGCTCTGGGCGAGCGCGACCAGCAGCCGCTCACGCTCCTCTTCGGCGGCGACCCGCTCGGTCTCGTCGCGGCTCACGAGCACGCCGCCGGCCGACGTTCCGTCCTCGCGGTGTAGGGGAGTCGCCGTCCCCACCAGCGTGCGGATCGCGCCGTCGGGACGCCGCACCAGCCAGCGCACGTTGGTGGAAGGGACGCCGCGAACCGCGAGGTGAAGCGGCGTCTCGTCCAGTGGCAGGGGGCGCCCGTCCGGCCGCAAGAGACCAAACGTGTCCGCCCACTCGGGCGCGGAGACCGCCTGTCGACTCGCGCCGTGCTGACGCTCGGCCGCGGGGTTGAAGACCCGAATCACGCCCTCCGCGTCCGCCATGATGATCCCGTCGCCCGACTGCTGGATGACGAGATCGAGCATGTGCTGCTGCTCTTCGGCGACGCGACGTGCCTCGCGCTCCTCGGCGAGAGCCCGGGCGCGCGCGCTCTCCTCGGCGCGCTGATCGGTCACCTCGTCGAAGATCAGGGTGACGCCATCGCCCGCGCGCGAGAGCACCACGACGAAGTGCCGGTCCGCCGAGGGACCGAAGCCGGCGACCTCGCCGCGGAACGACTCACCGGTCGTCAGCACCTGCATCGCGAGGGCCCAGAGCGGGTGCGACGCGAAGACGGGCACCACCTCGAGGATGCGCCGCCCGTAGAGCGACACCGGCATCTCGTCGTCGTAGCGCGCGGCCGCCGCGTTCCGGAAGCGGTAGCGCAAGTCGACGACGTCGCCGTCCGAGTCGCGCACGGCGACCAAGAACACGAAGCCGCGGTTCGATGCCTCGAGCACGACGCGGATCGCCTCGAGGACCTCCTGCGCTTCTAGCGAGCTCGCCTCGTCCTGCGGCGACGCGTCACCCATCCAGGCGCTCGATGGCGCTGCGCAGCGCGGCGACGAGGCCCCTGGCGCGCTCCGTACCGAGCTTGTTCTTGCTGCTCTGATCCACGACGTAGAACACGTCGGCCACCCGATCGCCCTCCGTGCTGACCTTCGACAGCGCGATCGAGACCTTCTCTTCGCGGAGCGTCTGCGCGATCACGTGCAAGAGGCCGACGCGGTCCTTGCTGAACACGTCGATCACCGTGAACTCCGACGACGCGTCGTCGTGGACTTGGATCTCGGTGCGCACCGCGGGGCTGCGGCGCTCCGCCCACGCCGGCGGGCGAGCCCGCCGCGCCAGCAGCTCGGCGGCGGTCACCTTGCCCAGCTCGAGGTCCACCAGATCCCGGGTCACGCGCGCCGCCGCCTCGGGCTCGGGCGGCCCGGCGTCCGCGGTGACCCGCCGCACCACGAACACGTCGAACGCCAGGTCCCGATCGGTCCGGGTGTGGATGTTCGCGGTCACGATCGCGAGGCGCTGGCTCGCGAGCACGGCGGCGATGTCGGCGAGCAAGCCGAAGCGGTCGCGCGCGACGATCACGAGCTCGGCCAGGTCGCTGCCAGGCTCGACGAAGAGCTCCGCGACCGGGATCGCGCTCTCGCCCTGGGTCTTGCTCGCCTCGAGCACGCCGCGCCAAGCGCGCGCGTGGCGGCGCGCGTCGCCCGCGGACGTCGTGTGCACGTAGCGCGCGGGCATGCCGGCGAGGAACGCCGCGCCCCCTTCTTCGTCCGCGAGCGCCTCGACGAGCGCCTCGCGCATCGCCTCGCTGCGCGGAACGACGCTGCCGCGCTCGGTGCGATCCCGCAGCGCCTGCTCCGCGTCGCCGAGCGCGGCGTCGAGGAGATCCGCCTTCCACCGGGTGAGCGCCGTCGGGTTGGTCGTCGAGAGATCGACGACGGTGAGCAGATAGAGATCGTGCAGGCGCTCGAGCGTGCCGACCTCGCGCGCCATCTGCTGCGCGGTGTCGGGGTCGCTCGTGTCCCGCCGCATCGCCCAGTGGTAGAGGCGCAAGTGCGCGCGCACGAGCCACACGACGTGCGCGACCTCCGGCGCGGAGAGCCCCAGCCGCTCGGCGATGGGCCCGCTCAGGAGCGCGCCCTTCTCGCTGTGATCGCCGCCGCGTCCCTTGCCCACGTCGTGCAAGAGGACGCCCAGAAAGAGCAGCGGCGCCTGGGTCAGCTCGGCCATCAAGCGGGTGGCGCGCGGCAGCTCGCTCACCAGGTCGCCGCGCCGCAGCGCACGCAGCCGATCGATCGCCGCGATCGAGTGAACGTCGACGGTGTACACGTGGTAGACGTCGTGCTGCACCCGCCCGGTGAGCGGCGCGAACTCGGGGATCATCGCGAGCAACAGGCCCACTTCGTGGAGCTCGCCCAGCATCGATCCCCGGCGCAGGAGCGGCTCGTCGCTCGCGCTCCCGAGATCGGGCGCGCACTCGAGCAGCTCGAGGAAGATGGGCCCCGCCTCCACGCTCGCGCGCAGCCGCTCGCACCAGCTCGGATCCGCGGCCGCGCGGGTGATCGCCTCGCGGGCGAAGGGATACGGCGCTTCACCCCGGCGCATCACCTGTCGGTAGAGGCGCAGCGCGAGCGCGGGATCGTGCTCGAGCTGTGAGGAGTCGACGAAGGTCAGCTGGCTTCGGCCGCCCGGCTGCTCGTGCACGATGATCTGCGGCTCGACGACCTCGGGCGCTCGACGGCGCCGTCCGCTCTCGCTGCTGCGGGCGCCGGGCTCGCGTGCTCGGTCCCGGCTTCGCGCGGCCTCGAGCGCGCCCTTCAGCGCGCGCTCGGCGGCGAGATCGATCGCGCGCGCCGCTTGGTAGTACGCCTGCATGAAGCGCTCGACCGGTAGGTCGGCGAGCGGGATCGCGCTGTTCGGCTCCGAGACCCCTTCGACCACCGGCGGCGCCGCGGCCTCGACGAAGCCCATCGCAGGGGCGAGCTCTTCTTGATCTTCGAAGGTGAGGCGGTCCTGCCTGCGGTTGGCGCGCAGGTGCAGGCGCTCGCGCACCGTCAGCAAGAACGCCCGGGCCGCTTCGATCTCGCGCGCCTCGCGGCGGACCAGCGCGCCCTGGCTCACGGCTTCGTCCGGAGTGCGCGCCCCGACCGTCAGCCCCAGCGTCCAGAACAGGACATCGAGATCGCGCAGCCCGCCCGAGGCGCTCTTGATGTCCGGTTCGAGCAAGTAGCGGCTGCCGCCGAAGCGCTCGTGGCGCGCGCTGCGCTCCTGCGCGAGCTGCTCGAGGAGCTCGGTGCGGCCCGGATCGAAGACGCGCGCGCGCGCTTGCTTGCCGAGCTCGGTGAAGAGCGCGCGGTCGCCGGAGATGAAGCGCGCGTCGAGCAACATGGTCGCCGTGCGCAGATCCGTCCGGGCGAGCGCGAGCACGCTCCCGAGGCTCTGCACCGAGTGCCCGAGCTCGATGCCCGAGTCCCACAGCGGATAGAGAAACGCCTCTGCGAGCAGCTGCGCACCTGCGTCGTCCGTGCCGTCGGTGAGGACCATGACGTCCACGTCGCTGTGCAGCGACACGCTGCGGCGTCCGAAGCCGCCGACCGCGAGCAGCGCGACCTTGCCCGGCATCTCGGGGGTGGGCCTGCGCGCGCCGCTGATCCGGGTGGCGGCGTCCGCCGCGCAGAAGAACGCGCCGAGGAGGCCATCGAGGGTGCGCGCGTGCGCGGCCGTGACGTCGGGCCCGGGCTCCCCTCGCTCGATCATCGCCGCGAGGCGCGCGCGATGCTGCACCCGGTACTCCTCGCACGTCTGGGTCAGCCCAGGAGAGAGGAGCGACAGATCGACCAGAGGACGCTCTGCACCGTCGGGCATCGGGCGGGAGGTGTCCCACTCGGCGCGGACCGAAGCAAACCGAGCGGTCCCTCGAACACGCGACCCACGGGCAGCGTGAGCGTAGCGAACGCGGGTCGGGTGGCGGGCCCCGGCGAGTCCGCGTCAGACGCTCCAGTCAACTGCAGCAGCGAAACCCCGTCGAGTAGTCCCAGTGGCCGACGTCGTGCGCCGTCGTCCGGTAGAGGCAGCCGTCGCCGTTGATGCGGGTGTCGACGTAGAAGCCGCCGCGGAAGGTGCCCGCTGGATCGGCGGTCCACTCGTGCAGGTTGCCCATCATGTCGAAGGCGCCGCCTTCGCTCTCGCAGCCCGAGAACGAGCCGGTCGTCGCGAGGGACATCGGGAGCTGCGACAAGCACGGGTGATCGAGCTCCGAGTAGATCCAGCTCTCGCTGGTCCCGAAGTACTCGACCGCGGGGTGACGCGCGCGGTGATCGTTGCAGCGGCCGACCTCGCGCGTGTCGCCGTACGGATAGGTGAAAGCCTCGCTCCCTCGACACGCGGCGAGCCACTCGGTGTCGGTGCAGAGGCGCAGCCCCGACGCCGCGCAGGCGGCCGCCGCCTGGGTGCCGCTGATGTAGCCCTGTGGGACGGCGCCGCGCAGCGAGACCGCGCGGACGCGTCGCGTGCCCGGGTTGAAGAAGGGGCTGACGCTCTCGCCGGAGTCCGCATCGACGAGCGCCGCCTCGAAGCGCTGGATGCAGAACGTCTCGACGCGAACCATGCCGGACGGACACCCGCCCTCCCCGGGCTCCTCGATGAGCCCCTCGTTCGGGAGCGGCCGCACCTCGGGATCGCATGCGGTGCTGCCTGCCGCCACGCAGCACTGGATGTCGGCGGGGCCCGGGCAGAAGCCGGGCACCGACATCGAGCCCGCGGGGCAATCGCTCGTCGCGACGCAGACCCCAGGCGCCCCGCGCACCGAGCAGGTGCCGTAGCCCGCGTCCCCCCCAGAGGCGTCGTGCCCCGCATCGAGCGGCTCGCCCGCGGCGTCGATCATCGCGGCATCGACGAGCGGCGCGTCGCTCGAGCCCGCGTCGAGGCGCGCTGCGTCGCTCGAGCCGGCGTCGTCCATCGATGCGGGCGCGCAGCCCGCACAGAGCACGAGGATCGCTGCGAGCACGGGCGCGCAGCGCGCCATCTCAGGCCTTCATGCCGGCGCCCAGCACGGGAGCGACCGTGAACGGGTTCGGGTTCGCCTCGAACTTCGTCAGCGCCTCGCCGAGGGTGTGCAGCGAGTTGTGGTTGCTGAAGTACGCGTGCTTGAGCGCGGGCCCGAAGCCGAGCGCCCGCCACACGAAGGGCGCACGCACGATCGACTTCTGCGGGTGATCGAGCAGCAGCGCGTTGTGCACCACGCCGCGGCCCGACTGGATGTCCTCCAGCGGATGACCGGGGTGGGCGCCCCACGTCGTCACCACCAGGCCATAGATCATCCCGGCCCAGGTGTTCACCGCGATGCCGCCATAGCGCAGATCGGCGAGGGCCTGATCGAAGCTGCGCTGGTAGCGGTCCTGCTCCTTGGGATGGATCAGCACCATGCAGCTGAGCGTCCCCCAGCACACGTCGTTGGCGAACTTCGTCGCGGCCGCGAGGAACTCACCCGCGTCCGTCTCGGGCAGGTACGTCTCGCCGAGCACGCCGCAGAACGCTTCGTTCGTGAGCGCGTACTCGCCCGCCTCGGGCGGCACGTCCGGCAAGATGGTCCACGGCACCTCGTCCTTGGTGCGCTCGCCGAGCATCTCGGCGTTCGGGTAGTGCTCGAGGAACCCGTCGAAGCGCTCCTGCGCGCCCGGGTAGTACGCCTTGCGCGAGGGTGTGCGCTCGAGCGCGTCGCGCACCAGCTTCACGAAGATCTCCTTCTGCGCCCACCCCTCGCTCATCACGAGCATCTTGCAGGCGTTGCAGTTGAACGATGCGTTGTTGGTCACCATGCCGGCGACGTTCTCCGCTTGGTACGCGAGCTCGTCGTCGCTCCACTGCCCGGGCACGATGATGCACGGGGTGACCGCGCCGAGCTCGGAGGTGATCGGCTTGGTCAGCACGGGACGACCTTCGGCCTTGCGCTTGGCCTGCTCCTTCGGTGGGCCCCACACGATGACGTCGTGCGTGCGATCGGATCCCGTGATGTGGATCGTGTCGACGTCCGGGTGATTGCAGAGGTAGCTGCCGACGTCGGCGCCCCCGCGGACCACGGCGAAGACGCCGAGATCGAGGAGCGGACGAAACGACTCCTCCCAGAAGGGCTGCAGGTACGCGTTGACCGGGTTGGTCTTCACGAGCGCCACCTCGTCCTCGACGAAGAGCTTGTAGAGCGCGTCCATGGGGCCGATCGACGCGACGTTGCCCGCGCCGAGGACCAGCGACACGGCGCCCTTGGTCTTGGGCTCCTTGCGCTTCTCTCGATAGATCTTGCCCTGGGTCGGAGGCTGTCCGGGCTCGAGCCAGACCTCCGCGGTCAGGCCGCCGAAGAGCACGCTGTCGTAGCCGTTCTGGGGGAAGACCTTCACCACCGTCTGGCCGCTCACCGCGCTGGTGAGGCCCGGCAGCGCGGGCTCGCCACCGGCGAGCATCGCCTCCTTGAAGAGGCGCAGGTTGCGCATCGTGGTCATCGGGCCGCCGAGCCACTCTTCGCCTTCGCGCGGCGTGCCGACGTCGATGCCCTTGGCCTCGCACGCGGCGCGCACCCAGTCCTTGGCGCAGCGCAGGGTGTGCTCGATGCACCGCTGCAGCAGCTCGGCGCGCTGATCGGTGGAGACCTTCAGCCACGCGTCCTTGTTGGCGACGAGGCGAGCGAGCTTCTTGTCGAGGTCATCGCGCGGGGTGGCAGAGACCTTGGGGGCGACGGTGGCGAAATCGGGTGAGGTCATGTCGTGATGCTCCGGGGGCCTGGAGAATAGCCTACCGCTCGGGGCGCTGGGCCCTCTTCGCTGCGCTCGGCCTCTTCGCTGCGCTCGCTTCCCGCTGCGCTCGGCCTCTGCGCTGCGCTTGCTTCCCGCTGCGCTCGGCTTCTTCGCTGCGCTTGCCTCCGTCTTCGACTGATCTTCGCTACGCGCGTCGTGCCGCACTGGGCGGTTTCTTCTCTGCATCTTGCAGGGGGTAGGACCTACGGTCGCACCCCCTGCACCCCCACCCCCTTTGGGCCGCACTGGCCTCGGTCTGGCGACCCAGAACCCTTGCCTGCTCGCACGCTCGCTTTGGCTTGGCGCACGGACGTTGGGGTCGACTTTGCCGGCCGTGCCAGCTGGGTCTGCCAGCTGCGGTCGTCTTGCTCAGCCGCTTCGCGGGACTTCTCCCGAGGCGAACGATCTCGGGGATCAAGAGATGCGCGTCGCGGTGCGCGCGGGGGGGCGTTGGTTGGGCGACCCAGAACCCTTGCTTGCTCGTGACGGGCACCAGGGCCGTACGCACTGAGGTTGTGCGTGGACAACGTCGGCCGTGTTAGCTGGGTCGCGCCAGCTGCGGTCGTCTTGCTCAGCCGCTTCGCGGGTCTACTCCCGCTGCGAACGCGCGCGCTCGTCGCGATCGGTGGTGTGGTGGTGGCCGGCGACGCTTTCGCGCCGCCGGCCTGCTTCGACTACGGGTAGAGGATGTTC
>CAYZQM010000144.1:0-17072 GCA_964480175.1 uncultured Sandaracinaceae bacterium | reverse complement strand
CCCCGCCCCCACCCCCGCGCCGCCGCCCGCGCCCGCCCCGGCGCCCGCGCCGGCCCCCGCGCCCGCGCCCGCGCCCGCGCCCGCACCCGCACCCGCACCCGCGCCCGCACCCGCGCCCGCGCCCGCAGCCGCGCCGAAGCTCCCTCCCCTCCCCGCGAAGCTCCCGACCCAACCGCTCCCCGACCTCGCCCACGATCACCCCTCGATCGGCGACGAGCCAGAGAGCAGCTCGGACCTGCTCGCGAGCGCGTCGGTCTCCGCGAGCATCCCGGCCCACGTCGGCGTGGCGCTCGCGTCGATCCCACCGCCGAAGCTCGACGCGCCGCCCGCTGCGTTGATGCCCGGTCCCGCGCCGATCGCAGCGCCGGCTCCGCCGAAGCCCGCGCCCCGCGTCCCGGTCTGGGCGTGGATCGTGGTGGCCATCCTCGTGGTCGCCCTCGTCGTCGAGGGCTGGCTCTACTTCGGCGCGGCGGAGCCCCCGCCGCCTCCGCCACCCCCGCCGCCTGCACCGGTCGTCGTCGCGTTCGACGCGGGCGTGCCCGACGCGCCGATCGGCATGTCCGACGGCGAGCGCGCGGCGATGCTCGCCGAGCTCGAGACCGCGCGCGAAGGGCGGGACTACGATCGCATGCAGACGCTCGCGCGGACCCTCCTCGAGGACGATCCCCAGGATGCGCGCGCCGCGTACTCGCTCGCGCTCGCGCTGTTTCGTCAGGGACAGCCGGACGAAGCGCTGACGTGGGCCGAGCGCGCAGTGGAGTGGGACGACGAGGAGGGCGAGTACCGCCTCTTGGTGGGCGACATCCACGCGAACCGCGGGCGCTTCCCCCGCGCGCTCCGGGTGTGGACGGACTGCGCGCGCGAGATCCCGCTCTACCGTCCTTGCCAGCGCCGCGTCGACGAGCGGTCGAGCCCCTGATGACGACACGCCTCTACTTCGACGATCCTCGGTTGCTCTCGTTCGCGGCGCGCGTCGTCGGCCACGGCGAGCACGGCGGCGCGCCGACCGTCGTCTTGGATCGCAGCGCGTTCTATCCGGAGTCCGGCGGGCAGATGGCCGATCGCGGGACGCTCGGCGACGCGCGGGTGCTCGACGTGCAGATCGACGATGCACTCGTGGTCCACCACCGCGTCGAGGGCCCGCTCCCGCCGATCGGAGCGCCCATCGACGGAACGATCGACGGCGCCCGCCGCCTCGCGCACATGGCGCTGCACAGCGCGCAGCACTTGCTCTCGCGCGCGCTGATCGAGGTAGGCGGCGCCGAGACCGTGAGCTCACGCCTCGGCGAGACCGCGTGCACCATCGACGTGGACGCTGCCGCGCTCGACGAGCGCAAGCTCGCCGAAGCAGAAGGCTGGGTGAACCGCTGCGTCGACGCCGATCTCGCGGTGCGCGCGTACTTCCCCGAGCCCGACGAGCTCGCCTCGCTCCCGCTGCGGCGCGCCCAAGCAGACGAGCGGGATCCGCGTCGTCGCGTTCGGCGACGTCGACGTCTCTCCCTGCGGCGGCACCCACGTCACCCAGACCGCGCAGATCGGCCTGTTCCGAGTGACCAAGAGCGAGCGCTACAAAGGCGGCACCCGGGTGACGTTCAGCGCAGGGCCGCGAGCGCGTGGCGAGGTGGCGGCGGAGTACGCCGCGCTCAGCCGGGCAGCCAGTCGAGTCTCGATGCCGCGCACGGAGATCGACCTCGGGATCGAGCGCCTCGAGGCGCGGCTGACGGCCGAGCAAGAGCGCGCGGGCAAGCTGCGCGCGGCGCTCGCTTCGGCGCTCGCCGCGGGCGCGACGCCGGACGCGGAGGGGCGCGTCTACCTCGACGTCGGTGAGGGCGGCGTCGATCTCGCCAAGCAGCTCGCGAGCACGCTGACGCGCGATCCCACATGCACCGCGATCGTACGCGCCCAGATCGAAGCGGGCGCGCACCTGATCATCAGCCGCGGCGCGAGCGCGAGCACCGACTGCGGCGCGCTCCTGCGACGGCTCGCGAGCGCCGCGGGCGGCAAGGGTGGCGGCCGCCCCGAGCACGCCGAAGGCAAGCTCCCCGCGGACTTCGACGTCGCGGCCGCGCTGCGCAGCTGACGCCGCACACGGGTCAGGGCAGACCGAGCGGGACGCGGACGCTGAAGGTGCTCCCCTTGCCGAGCTCGCTCACCACCACCACCTCGATGGCGAGCAGATCCGCGAGCGTCTTCACCACCGAGAGCCCGATCCCCGCGCCGCCGTGCTCTCGCACGGGGGAGCCATCGGCCTGCACGTAGGGCTCGAAGATCCGCGACAGATCCTCGGCCGGGATCCCCGTGCCGGTGTCGATCACCTCGATCACCACGTGCTCCGCCTCCGCGCGCGCGCGCACCGTGACCTCGCCCTCGTCGGGCGTGAACTTGATCGCGTTCGCGAGGAGGTTCACGAGGATCTGGATGAGCTTCTTGCGGTCGGTCTCGATGCTCGGCAGCGCGGGCGCGACGTCGGCGCTCAGTCGCAGGCCGCGCCCGCCGACCACCATCCTCCCCGTCGCGACCACCGACGCGACGACCTCGGCCACGTCCACCGGCGCCTGCGTCACCTCGAGCTTGAGCGCCTCCGCGCGGGCGAGCACCAAGAGCGCGTCGATCATCTCGAGCAGACCGCGCGCGCTCTTTCGGATCGTCTGGACCGCTTCGACTTGTTGGTCGTTGACGTCCCCGTAGACCCCCTCCTCGATGAGCTCGCCCATGCCCATGATCCCGTGCAGCGGGGTGCGCAGCTCGTGGGTGATGTTCGCGGTGAACTCGCTCTTGGTGCGGCTCGCCTCGACGAGCTCGGCCGCGCGGGCCTCGAGCGCGCGCTCGCTCTTGCGGAGCTGATCGACGATCAGCGCGACGTAGATGCCGGGGCCGAAGGTGGTGAAGCCCATCAGCGCCAGCGCGGCGATCACCAGCGGCGTGGTCACGTCCTCGAGGCTCCCCGCCAAAGGCGGCATGGGATCGAGCACGCCCGTGTGGACCATCACGACCATCGAGGCGTACGAGAGGAACGAGCCGGCCACGACGGTGACCGTGAGGCCGACGTTGGTGAGCAGGGCCATCACCGCGACCTCGATGAAGTAGAGCGCGACGAGCGGGGAGAGCACCCCGCCCGTGTAGTAGACGGCCGCGGTCATGAGCACGACGTCGGCGGTGATGTTCAAGCTCGAGAGCGAGATCACCAGCCGGCGCGAGCGCCACGCGAGCCACGCCAGCGTGTTGGTGACGAGCTTCAGCCCGAGCAACGCGAACGGCCAGTCGCCCCCCGGCAGCACGCCGACCGCGCGCATCGCGATCGCGATGATCAAGAACACGGCGACCGTCGCGTAGCCGGTGAAGACGCCGGTCAGGAGCTTGGCGCGGAAGGGCTCGGTCGCGACCTCGCGGACGAAGGCGGGCGGAAAGCCCGAGCGCGGTCGCACGCTCGGCGTGTGCTTGCCTCGAGAGCTCTGCGTCGCGATGGGAGGCGGCGCGAGCGAAGGGAACGAGGCCACGGGCTACGCCGGCAGCAGCTCTTGGATCCGCGAGAGCATCGAGCTCATCGTGAAGGGCTTCGCGAGGAAGCCATCGGCCCGCACGCCCTCCTTCGCGTAGCGCTGATCCGCGTCGCCCGCGAGGATCGCGCTCATCAGGATCACGGGGCGCTCCTTGTTGCCCGCGCGCTTCAGCTCGAAGCAGACCTCGAAGCCGCTCTTGCGCGGCAAGAGCACGTCGCAGAGCACCAGATCGGGGTTCACCAAGCCCGCGACCTCGAGGCCGTCCGCGCCGTTCTGCGCCCAGTGCACCTGGTAGCCCTTCGCGACCAAGAAGTCGGTCAGCATCTTCTGCGCGACGGGGTCGTCGTCGATGACCAGGATCTTCTTGCGCGACGAGGGCGAGGACGATGGGTCGGTCATGGTGAGGCCGAGATTACCACGCCCCCTTTTTCACCGTCGATGCCCCCCCGGGTCGTCACTCGCCGCCCGCGAGGCCGGTCGCCGCGCCGTAGATGGCGACGCCCGCCGCGACGATCGACTCGCCCGCGACCGCGCCCGACGCGAGCGGGACGATGAAGCGCTCGGCGCTCTTCTTGGCGACGCGCATCCAGACCTCGGCGATCACCGCGCCGATGAAGAACGAGAACGCGTTGGCGAAGGGCACGATGAACGCCAGCCCCAAGCCCATCGAGCTCGGGGTGTAGGGGCGGATGCGCTTGGGCACGAGCGCCTCGATCAACGCGAGCACCACGCCGAGCAGCGCGCCGACCACGATCGCGTAGCGCGCGGTCTCGGGGATCACCTCGACGCCGTTCGCGAGCGCCTGGGCCACCGCGTACCACATGCTCGTCGCGGGCGAGTTGAACGCCTCGAGCGCCGCCTGATCGGGCACGAGCGCGTACCAGAGCGGCACCACGGCCACGACGCCGAAGAAGATGCCGATGAACTGCGCGATGAACTGCTGGCGCGGGTTCGCGCCGAGCAAATACCCGCTCTTCAGGTCGGTGAGCAGATCCGCCGAGCTGCCCGCAGCGCCCGCCGTGATGCCGGCGGTCATCAGGTTCACCGTCGTGTTCGCGGGCGCGAGCACCGCGTACGTGAACTGGGTGATCTTGCCCATCGCGCCGATCGGCGTGGTGTCGGTCTCGCCGGTGGCGCGCGCCGCGACGAGCGCGAGCACGAACGAGAGCACCACGGAGACGAGGCCGAGCCAGGGCGCGATGCCGAACGAGAGCCAGCACACGGCCATCAAGCCGATCGACACCGGGATCATGCCGGCCACCAGCCACGAGGTGGGGACCTCGAGGTGGCCCACCGGATCGTCGTCGCCGCCCTCGACGCCCGGCTTCTTCTTACGGAACGCGCCGAACGCGCGGAGGATGGTGCGCCAGCCGACCGCGAACGAGGTCAGACCCGAGGCGACCAAGAGCGCGGTGCCGAGCCATAGGCTCCAGCGCATGAGGCGGAGGCCGAGGGTGATCGGCCGCAGATGGACGTCGGGGTTGCCCGGATCGAGCTGGAGCACGAGCACGCGCCGCGAGCCATCGCGCACTCCGATGATCTCGGGCTCGCCCAGCTCGATGCGCTCGGGCGCCATGCCGCGAGCGAGCAACGCCGTACGGAGCGCCTCACCCCGCGCGACGGCGAGGTTGCGCGCGTCGGGCTCGGTCTCGCGCGCGAACGGCACCAGGCGGAAGTGCCCTGTGCCCTCGGCGCCGCCCAGCATCTCGAGCGCAGCGGCGCTGGTGTCTTCGTCGACCTCGCTCCCGCCCACCGGGAAGTTCACGCCGTAGGCCGCCGAGTCGATGTGGCCGTAGAACGTGCGCCCCTCCTCTTCCCAGTCGCCCTGCGAGAGCGCCATGGGCGCGAGCACGGTGTAGTTGGTGAGCGAGCCGATGAACATCCAGGTCGAGACCCGGATGCCCACGATCATGCCGGCGGCGATCAGGAGCAGGCCGATGTCGAAGCCCATGCCGAGGTCGCTGCCGGTGAAGTTGCGCCCTCGGGCGTTCCTCACGACGTCGAAGCCGAACTCGATCGACGCGGGGATGAGCGCGAAGGCGTCGCGGATGAGCGCGATGAGCGCGCCGGCCCCGAGCGCGGCCAAGAGCGCGCGCGACTTCTGCACCGACTCCTCGCCCTTGGCGTACAAGCTGCGCAGGGTCTCTGCGGCGGCGATGCCCGAGGGGAACGGCAGCTGCTCGCTGTTGATCATCTGCCGCTTCATCGGGATCGCGAGGAACACCCCGAGCATCGCGGTGAAGAAGACCCACGCGCCGACCGACATCCAGCCCAGGCGCTCTTCGTCTCCGGTGATCAAGAGCAGCGCGCCCACTGCGGTCGCGAGCGTGCCGCCCGTCGAGTAGCCCGCCGCCGACGCCGTCGACTGCATGCAGTTGTTCTCGAGGATGGTCATCTCGGTCTTGGCGAGACCCGCGACCTTGAAGCCGTTCCAGATCACGTAGGAGAGCACCGACGCGGTGATCGCCACGCCGAACGCCCAGCCGAGCTTGAGCGTGGTGTAGAGGTTGGAGACGCTCATCACCATGCCGAGGCAGCCGCCCATGAGGACGGCGCGCACGGTCAGCTGAGGTCGGTCGCCCTGGTAGTAGTGCTTGAGCCAGAGGGCGTCGCGCTCGCTCTCGGGGGCATCGCCCAGGTTGGGCAAGCCCTCGGGGGTGCCGGTCTCGGACGCGGAGGACTCGCTGCTCGGTACGGACATGGGGGCGGGACCTTCGCAGAGAGCCGGAGGCGAGCGCAAGATGGGCCTGCGTCGCCGCCCGCGCGGGCCACGTAAGGTCGGCCCCACGGCGCACGTGCCACCATGCGGCCGTGCTCCGGAATCTGTCCCTCGCGCTCCTCGTCCTCGGTCCCGGTGTTCTCTCGGCGTGCGGGGCGCCCGGCGCGAGCTCGACCGACGCAGGCGCGGCCGACGCGCACTTCGAGGCGCTCGATGCGCCCACCGTCGTCGACCCCTACGACCCGGACATCTCGATCATCGACGCCGGTCCGGGAGGCGACAGCGGGGTGCTCGAGGAGCCGTGGCTGCCGGAGATGGAGAGCGTGCCCGACGAGCCGCAGCCCATCGACGTCGAGGAGCCCGAAGCCCCTCGGGAGATCGACGCGCCCGATCCGGACGAACCGACGGAGATCCGCGCGAGCTACCGGGTGCTCCACTGGAACATCGCGGGCGGCAAGGAGCACCGCTGCGCGACCCGCGCGATCACCGAGGCGGTGGTGCGCATGGTGCGCGAGCGAGACGCCGACTTCGTGAGCCTCAACGAGGTCTGCCCTTCGCAGTACGACAGCATCCGTGAGGGCCTGCGCGAGCTGTGGGGGATGCGCAGCACGGCGCTCTTCTCCGCCTTCGTGATCGGGGGCAACGTCGGCAACGCGATCTTTTCGCGCGACGACTTGCTCGGCATCACCCGCGATCGGCTCGGCGCCGACCGCTACGGAACGCGCAACCTGTTGTGCGGTCGGCTGCGCTCGCGCCCGAGCCTCCGCTTCTGCAGCACGCACCTGAGCCCCGCCACGTCGCTGGCGCGCCCCCAGCTCGCGCGGGTGCACGAGCAGCTCGAGACCTGGTGGGAGAACGGTCGCGACACGATCATCCTCGCCGGCGACTTCAACCTCGAGCCGAACGACCGCGCGTTCGACGCCGTCTACGCGCCGGGCGCGAACCACCCCGACCACAACCCCGCGAACCGCGGCGCGTTCCGCGAGCTCGACGACGACGACGCCAGCCACTGCCGGGGCTATGGCGAGCGGTCGGTGCCTCGCACCGGCGGCGGGCCCTGCCGCGATGGGCGGCGCATCGACCTCGTCTTCGTGCGCGCCAACCGCATCGTCGAGGGTCGCTACGGCTCGGACACCCGCGACATCCCCACCACCTGCGGCGGCCCCTGCTCCGACCACCGCCCGGTAGGCGCGTGGGCCCGGCTGCGGATCCGCGTCGACTGATCGCTGGGCAGCCAGAGCGGGTTTCCGAGCTGACTGAAATGGGGGCTTCCCAGGTCCCCGGGAATCCAAGTACCGTCTCGGCCGTGTCGCCGGCTTTTCAGGCGGGTCCCCGGAGAGGACGAGCAGCGGCCCTGCTCCTCGCAGGGCTGGGGATCTGCTCGGTGATCGGCGCGTCGCTGGCGGTCGGGGCGCAGGACACCGGCCGCTTCGCGCTCGACAGCGCCCGCCCCCGGCGCGCGACCTCCTTGGATTCGCCGCGCCCCGTCGAGCCGACCGAGCGCACCGCGGATTCGGAAGCGCCGGCGACCTCCTCAGATGCCGAAGCGCCCGGCGAGCCGCCCCCGCCGGAGCTGGAAGCGCCCGCGGCCTCCTTGGATTCGGCGCCTGACGCGACCTCCTTGGATTCGGAGGACGGCCCGCGCCCGCCGGCGCACGATTACGACGCGCTCCGCGCCGCGCTGCCCGAGTCCCTTCGGACCCTCGAGCCGGTGGTGCTCGCGGATCACGTCCCGCTGGCCTGGTGGTCCGAGGTCACCGACGCGTGGCTCCTCGAGCCCGCGCGCCAGCGACGCCGGATGCCCCGACGCTGCCGCACCCGCGGCGGCTACCGCGAGCACTGCTCCGGCGAGCGCGTCGTCCCCGAGCCCAGCGGGCCGGCGGCGGCGCTCGCGTCGTACTTCGGCCTCGGCGAGCGGGGCACCGCGATGGTGATGATGCACCGCGCCTCGTTCCCCCAGTGGCTCGCGCTGCTCGAGGGCGACCCCGACACGGAAGAGCGCCTCACCTTCCCGGTCCCCGAGGGACACGCGGGACGCGGCTTCGGCTACACCCGCACCGGCGAGCTCCGGCGCCGTCGCCACCAGGGCCTCGACATCGGCGCGCCCCGCGGCTCGACCGTCGTCGCCGCGCGCGGCGGCATCGTCGTCTACAGCGACAACGCGATCACCGGGTACGGGAACATGGTCATGATCCTCCACCCGAACGGCGACTCGACGTTCTATGCCCACTGCCAGGCCACGTTCGTCGCCGCCGGTGAGCACGTCGAGCGGGGCCAGCGCATCGCAGAGGTGGGCACGACGGGCTTCGCGGGCGGGCCCCACTTGCACTTCGAGCTCCGCCGCAACGGCTGGCCTCGGGATCCGCGGCGACGCTTCTTGCGCCGAGAAACGACGGCCACGCATTGAGCGCGTGCGCCTGGACCACGCCGGAAGCTGGCGCGTCGGCGCCCGGTAAGTACAGTCCGGACCGGAGATTTTTGGCCGTGAACCCTGCCGACGACGACAACGTGAACGACGAGAGCCCCGCCGACGAAGGCGCCGAGACCGAGGCGACCGAGACGAGCGATCCCCTCGCCCTGATGAAGGAGGAGCGCGACAAGCTGAAGGATCAGCTCCTGCGCGTCGCCGCCGACTTCGACAACTACCGCAAGCGCGCCCGCAAGGACGTCGAGGAAGCGGAGCGTCGCGCGAAGGAAGACGTGATGCGCGAGGTGCTGCCGGTGATCGACAACCTCGAGCGCGCGGTGCAGGCCGCCAACAGCACGACCGAGGTCAGCTCGATCGTCGACGGCATCAAGATGGTCCTTCGCCTCTTCGAGGATCAGAGCAGCCGCATCGGCCTGGCGCGCGTCGTCGCGGTGGGCGAGCGCTTCGACCCCGCGCTGCACGACGCCATCCAGCAGGTCGAGACCGACGAGCACCCCCCTGGCACCGTCATGACCGAGATCGTCCCGGGCTACCGCCTGGGCGAGAAGCTCGTGCGACCCGCGATGGTGGTGGTCGCCCGCAAGCCCGCCGCCTCGGCGTGAGCTGTTCCCTTTATTGATCCGAGCTTTCCGCGGAGCGACCCGACAGACGCATGAGCAAGATCATCGGCATCGATCTCGGGACCACGAACTCGTGCGTCGCCATCGTGGAGAACGGCGACCCGGTCGTCATCCCGAACGCCGAGGGCTCGCGCACCACGCCGTCGGTCGTCGCGTTCACCAAGGATGGTGAGCGTCGCGTCGGCACGGTCGCGCGACGCCAAGCGGTGACGAACCCCGAGAACACCGTCTACGCGGTGAAGCGCCTCATGGGTCGCCGCTTCGACAGCAGCGAGGCGCGTCGCCACGCGCAGTCCGTGCCGTATCGCTTGGCGGAGGCCACGAACGGCGACGCCTGGGTGACCGCCGGGGGCAAGGATCTGTCGCCGCCCGAGGTCTCGGCGTTCGTGCTCGAGAAGATGCGCGAGGTCGCCGAGAGCTACCTCGGCACCCAGATCGACGGCGCGGTGGTGACCGTGCCCGCGTACTTCGACGACGCCCAGCGCCAGGCCACCCGCGATGCGGGCCAGATCGCGGGCATCGAGGTCAAGCGCATCATCAACGAGCCGACGGCCGCCGCGCTGGCGTACGGCCTCGAGAAGCAGGCGAGCGGCAAGGTCGCCGTCTACGATCTCGGCGGCGGCACGTTCGACATCTCGGTGCTCGAGATCGACGGCGGCGTCTTCAAGGTGCTCAGCACCAACGGCGACACGCACCTCGGTGGCGAGGACTTCGATCGGGTGATCGTGGACGAGCTCGCCGATCGCTTCGCCAAGGAGAACGGCGGCCTCGACCTGCGCAAGGATCGCGTCGCGCTCCAGCGGATCAAGGAGCAGGCGGAGAAGGCCAAGCACGAGCTCTCGAGCGCGCTCGAGACCGAGATCAACCTCCCCTTCATCGCCGCGGACGCGACGGGCCCCAAGCACCTGGTGACCGCGCTCAAGCGGAGCGAGATCGAGATCCTCTGCACCGAGCTGGTCGATCGCACGCTCGGGCCGTGCAAGCAGGCGCTCGCCGACGCGGGCCTGACGGTGAAGGACGTCGGCGAGGTCATCCTCGTGGGCGGCATGACCCGCATGCCGCTGGTGCAGAAGAAAGTCACCGAGTTCTTCGGGCGCCCGCCGCACAAGGGGGTCAACCCCGACGAGGTCGTCGCCGTGGGCGCGGCGATCCAAGGCGCGTCGATGGACGGCCAGATGGCCGAGGTGCTCCTGCTCGACGTCACCCCGCTCTCGCTCGGCGTCGAGGTGGGCGGCGGCGTGTTCTTCCGCCTGATCGATCGCAACACGACGATCCCGACGGCGGCCAAAGAGATCTTCACCACCTCGGTGGACAACCAGCCCTTCGTTCCGGTGCACGTCCTGCAGGGCGAGCGCGACATGGCCGTCGACAACAAGTCGCTCGCCAAGTTCGAGCTCGCGCCGATCCCGCCCGCGCCCCGCGGCGTGCCGCAGGTCGAGGTGAAGTTCGAGATCGACGCGGACGGCATCGTCGCGGTCTCCGCGAAGGATCTCGGCACCGGCCGCGAGCAGAAGGTGCGCGTGGTCGCCTCGAGCGGACTCACCAAAGAGCGCATCGAGGAGCTCGTCGGCGAGGCCGACAAGTACAAGCAGAGCGACAGCAAGCGCAAGGAGCTCGCCGAGCTCAAGCAGAGCGCCGAGGCCTTGCTCTACACGAGCGAGCGCGCGGTGACCGAGTTCGCCGATCTCGTCGCGCCCGAGGTGCTCGACAAGGTGAAGGGCGACGTCGCCGCGCTGAAGGACGCCGTGCAGAACGGCGACGCGATCACCATCCGCGAGATGCTGCAGGCGCTCGAACTCTCGGCCAACGAGATGGCCACCTCGATGTACGGCTGAGCGGCTGAGACCAGGCTCAGGGGATGGAGATGGGGAAGTCGAAGCCGCCGAGCTGCACCATGGTCGTGCCCGGCGCGATCGTGCCGAGGTGGACGACGGCGCTCAGGGTGCGCACCGGGCCGATGCAGTCGCAGTCCTCGAGGGTGCAGTTCAGCAGCTCGTAGGCGGGGAACCCGGCGCTGGGGAGCGCGCGCGCCAAGGCCGTGGGCGGTGAACAGCAGTACGACGCCTCGTACGTGACATCGGCGAACACGTGCACCGGCGCGTCGTGGATCACGTCGGGATCGATCCCGATCGGCGCGACCCCGACGACGCGCATGCCTCCGCCGCAGCGCGACGGGTCGACGATCTGGCTGGTGATCGGGCCCACGTCGGTGTTCGCCGTGAAGGGACGTTCGAACGGCGGCACGGGCACCAGCGCAGTGGCCTCGTAGCCAGCATCGACGCAGGGGTCTTCGTCACTGCAGCTGCAGCGCTCGAGCCCGACGAAAGCCGGCCCCTCACGCGGCATGTAGTAGGTCCCCCGCGGCGTGCAGCCGCAGGAGAGCCCCGAGGCCTGCAAGAGCACCGGGAGCGGCTCGTCGATCGGGCTCGCGTCCGGCACGATCGCGGCCTCGACCGGGTGGCCGACGCACTCGAACTCACCGACCACGATGGTGCACCCCATCGCCCTGTCGGTGGCCACGGTCCAGATCCCCTCGCTCAGTGGACCGACATCGATCGACTGGGTGACGCGCGGACCCACGCACTCGCAGTCCTCACAGCAGCCGCACGAGTCCCAGCTCGGAGTGAGGACGATGCCGCGCTCCCCGGTCCGAGTCGCCTCGATCCGCGCTGCGTCTTCGCCGCAGCAGGCGCTGGCGCTGTGGGTCAGCTCGACGATCACCGGCGCGCCCGCCTCCGCGGTCGCCGGACACCGCAGCCCCTCGATGAAAGTCGGCAGGGCTCGACACAACCCCGCATCCGCGATGGGCGGCGCGTCGGGCCAAGCGATCCCCGCATCGCGGACCGAGCCGTCGCTGCGCCCCGCGTCGCGACGTCCATCGAGCCCATGCTCCGCGTAGCAACCAGCGGTGAGCAGCAGTGTCAGGGTGAGCCAGCGAGACATCGTCGGCCGACCGCAGCATCGCGCGTGCCACCTCAGCGGCGAACGAACGTGGGCGCCGGCGAAGGCGCGAACGAGAAGACGATGAGCCCCTGCTCGAGGCGGGGCGCGCTCCACCACAGCGTCGCGTGCTCGCCGGCCGCGAGGGCATGGGGCTGCGCGAGGCGGGTGTCGGGGGCGTCCTCGTGAAAGGCGCCCGCGAGCGACAGCAGCGCAGTGTGTCCCGCGGTGTCGATCCAACGCGCGCCCGATCGCCCCACGCCCAGCCCATCGAGCGCGACGGGCTCCGAGGCCGTGACGTCGAGCGCGACGTAGCAGGGCGTGCGCAGCGACGCCTCGAGGATCGCCGGCGGCACGTCGTCCCCCTCGCAGAGCACGCGCGTGATCCCGGTCAGTCCGGGACCGAGCTCGACGGGATCGCCCGTGGGCGGCAGCGCGTCACGGCGCGCGACGACGGCGCGCGCGACCTCGGCGCGCATCGCGGAGGCGACCGCGTCCGACGCCGCGACGCGAGCGACGACGTCGGGGTGCGCGAAGCCTCGCAGCCCCGAGAGCTGAGCCATCGCCGCGTGCACCGCTGCGCCGCGGCCGACGGGCCACCCGAGCGTCGCGCCACCCAGATCGGCGTGTGGCGTACCGAGCGCTCGCAGGGCGCCATCCACGCCGGCGATCGCCGCGCTCGTCTCCGCCTCGATCGCGGCGTCGTCGGCGCCCCGGCACTCCACCACGCCGTCGCGATCGCCAGCGACGTCGAGGTGCCAGGGGAGCGCACCGTCGAACGTCACCGCGGCGCGCGCGAGCTCGTCGTCGAAGAGCACGTCGCGATCGAACACCTCGAGCGTCCCCGTGGCGCCCGCAGCGAGCGAGGTCACGGGCACGGAGAAGAACCCATCGCCTTCGCCCTCGTCCGTCGAGACCACGAGCTCGCCGCTCGTGAGCCTCAGGTAGAGGTCCGGGCCTCCACCGAGCAGATCGCCACCGCCGCCCGGCGCGAGCAGGACCCGGCACACGAGCACACCCGTGAACGCGTCGAGGCGGCGCGCCGCGGCGGCGTCGAAGCGCGCCCGCAGCCCCCCGAGCTGCGGAAGATGACGGCGCTCGTTCGCGAACGACGCTTCGCTCACGCCCGAGCTCGGGTGGTCCCAAGGATCCCACGACAGCGCGCCGTCGCCCGTGAGTGACGGCACCGGCGGGGGCAGCAAGTCGGAGAAGTCGACGGGCGCGATCGGCTCGGGTGTGGGCACGTCGAGCGCGCCGCCGCCCCAGCAGCACGCAGTCACCAGCGCGAGCAGCGACGTGTACGAGAGGGCGGAGCGCATCGTCGCGGTGGTACCACGGCCCATCGCCGTGCGGCTTCGGGGCTCACTCCGACGGAGGGCGGATCACCGTGACGGCGCGGCGCGTGTTCGCGTAGTCACCGGGCCCCGCGGGCGTCGCGACCCGGCGCAGATCGAGCCCGACGTAGAGCTGGTAGTCCCCCGGGAGCACCGGCTCGGAGGACGGGAAGCAGTTCTTCGAGAGCTCCGCGCAGTCGTAGCCCCCATGAAGGAGCGAGAGCGTTCGGTGCAAGACGATCGTGCCGCTCGGCTCGAGGACGACCTGCACCGACGAGCCGCAGCGCTCGGGCGCACGGTCATCCACCGCTGCCCCGCTACCACCGGGAGCCAGCAGCGCGAGCGTGAGCAGGTGACGTCCGAACACCACGCGCTGCGGCGACGCTCCCACGTTGGTCACCCGCACCTCGATGCGATGAACCTCGCCGGTGCGCAGCGGCCCGGGGTCCATGATCTCGAGCTCGAGCCAGTCGATCGCCGGGTGCACGGTGGGCTCTTCGTCGACCGCGCACACCGCGCAGACAGCGTCGTCGAGGGGATGCTCCGCGCTCGCGGTGCACGCCGGCGCTTCGCTCCCGTCGTCGGGCGCTTCTGCGGCGGGCGCGACCGTCTCCCCTTCTGCGCGCGACGACGAGGGGTGAGCGCGCGACGCGCCACAGCCCGCGATCAAGAGACCGACGAGCGCGACGCGCACCATCACCAGAGCACGGGCTCGCGAGCAAGCGTCACGCCCCACGCGTCGTGAACGGTGCGCTCGACGTGCTCCGCGAGCGCCAGGAGATCGGCGGTCTTGCCGCCGCCGTGGTGCACCAGCGCGAGCGCGTGCGCGCTCGAGATCCCGACGCTCCCTCGCTTGAGCCCTTTGTCGATCCCGGCGCGCTCGATCAGCCAGCCGGCGGCGAGCTTCACCCGACCGTCGCGCTCGGCCCAGCGCGGCAGCGCCTTTCGGTCCTCGATCAGCCCGCGCTCGATCGCCCGCTCGGTGACGGCGTCGGCGACGTCTGCGCTGACGATCGGGTTGGTGAAGAACGAGCCCGCGCTGCGCCGGTTGGGATCGCTCGGATCGATCACCATCGACTTGTTGCGTCGCAGAGCGAGCACGGAGGCGCGCACCGCCGCGAGCGTGGGCTCGGTCCCCTCGAGCGCGCGAGTGAGCTCCGCGTACGCCACGCGCGGCGCGCCGCCCTTGGCCAAGCGAAAGGTCACCTCCAGCACGACCGCGCGCGAGGGGTCCCGCTTGAGCGCGCTGTCGCGGTAGGCGAAAGCGAGATCGTCGGGAGTGAGCACGACCTCCTCACGCGCGCGCCGATCGAACACGCGCACCGACGTGATCGTCTGCGCGACCTCCTGTCCATACGCGCCGACGTTCTGGATCGGGATCGCGCCCACCAACCCCGGGATCCCCGACAGGCACTCGAGGCCCGCGAGGTTGCCCGCGACCGTGCCCTCGACGAGCGCGTCCCACGGCTCGCCCGCGGCCGCGCTCACCAGCACGTGATCCCCGTCGTCTTGGTAGCGCAAGCCCCGGAAGCGCGCGGCGAGCACCAGCCCCTCGAAGCCCTCGTCGCCCACGACGAGGTTCGATCCCCCGCCGAGCACCACGAGCGGCACGCCCCGATCGTCGGCCCACGTGATCGCTTCGAGCACGTCCTCCTCGCGCTGCGCCTCCACGAAGTGGCGAGCGGGCCCGCCCAGCTCCAGCGTGGTGAAGCCTGCGAGGGGGACGTTCTCTTCGATGCTCAGCATGGGAAACGTGACGCGCGCCGAGAGACGCTCAGCGCTTCTCGATCGTCGACTGGCCGCCCATGTAGGGCCGCAAGGCCTCCGGGACCACCACCGTTCCGTCTTCTTGCTGGTACTGCTCCAGGATCGCCACGAGCGTGCGCCCGATCGCGAGGCCGGAGCCGTTGAGGGTGTGGGCGAGCTTGGGCTTGCCCTTGCCGGCGGCCTCCTCGCGGTAGCGGATCTTGGCGCGGCGCGCCTGGTAGTCACCGAACCACGAGCAGCTCGAGATCTCGCGGTACGCGTTCTGCGCAGGGAGCCAGACCTCGAGGTCGTAGCACTTGCGCGCTCCGTTCCCGAGGTCGCCCGCGCAGAGCTCGACGGTGCGGTAGTGCAAGTTCAGGCGCTCGAGGATCGCTTCGGCGTGACCGCGCAAGAGTTCGAGCTGCTCGAGGCCCTGATCCTCGCGGCAGAAGCGGACGACCTCGACCTTGTCGAACTGGTGCTGCCGGATGAGGCCGCGCGTGTCCTTGCCGTAGCTGCCCGCCTCGGAGCGGAAGCACGGCGTGTAGGCGCAATACGCGAGCGGGAGCACGCCGGGATCGAAGATCTCGTCCGCGTGGTAGTTGGTGACGGGCACCTCGGCCGTGGGCACGAGATAGAGCTCGTTCGCGGCGTGCTCGTCCGCCTTGGCGTCGGCGCCGAGCTCGGCGCGATGTGTCTTGAACACGTCGGCCGCGAACTTGGGCAGCTGGCCGGTGCCACGCAGCGCCGACGCGAGCACGAGCGCCGGCGGCCACAGCTCGGTGTAGCCGTGCTCGCCGGTGTGCACGTCGAGCATCAGCTGCATGAGCGCCCGGGTCATGCGCGCGGCGGCGCCGACCTGCACCGTGAAGCGCGCGCCGCTGATCTTCGCCGCGCGCTCGAAGTCGAGGATGCCGAGCTCGACGCCCAGGTCGTGGTGATCCTTCGGCGCGAAGGAGAACGTCGGCTTGTCGCCCCAGACCTTGGCGACGCGGTTGTGCGTCTCGTCGGCGCCATCGGGCACCGTCTCGTGCGGCAGGTTCGGGAGATAGAGGACGGCGTCCTCGAGCTTCGCCTCGATCGCGGCGAGCTTTCCTTCGAGCGCCTTGATCTGCTCGCCGAGCGCCTTGAGCTCGTCGCGCTTCGCGGCGAACGCGTCGCTCTTCTTGTCGAGCTTGGCCATGCTCTCGCTCGCCTCGTTCTTCTTGGCGCGCAGGCCCTCGGTCTCGGTGACCGCGTGGCGGCGCTCCGTCGCGAGCTGCGCGACTCCGTCGAGCGTCGCGGCGTGCGCGCTCGAGCGACGCGTCAGTGCGGCGCGGACTTCTTCGAGGTGTTCGCTCACGTATCGGGGATCCAGCATGGCGCCGGCCGTATACCATGACCGCCGTGACCAGCCCCTCGCCCACAAAACACGGCGCGCGACGCCTGCTCGCGTGGTCGCTGACCCTGCTCTCGCTGGCGGTGATCGCGTGCTTCGCGCTCGGGACCGGGATCGTGGAGGCGCAGTCGACGGGCGGGAGCTTCGGCGGCGGCGACTGGGGCGGCGGCGGCGGTGGAGGCGGCGGCAGCTACGGCGGTGGGGGCGGCAGCAGCGATCACGATGGAAGCGCGTTCTTTCTGATCGAGCTCGTCTTCATCGCCTTCCGCATCCATCCGCTCTTCGGGGTCTTGGTGCTCGTGATCGGCGTCGGGGTGTTGATCGCGCGCGGGACGGCCAGCTCGCGGAGCTCGGATAGCACGCGTCGCGTCAACAGCAACGACACGTCGTGAGCAGGCCCGACCGCG
>CAYZQM010000143.1:12927-17101 GCA_964480175.1 uncultured Sandaracinaceae bacterium | reverse complement strand
CCCGTTGGGGCGCTCCTGCCAGTTGTGCCGGAGGCTCCCGTCCTTGGCGATGCTGAAGACCTCGAGGCGTCCGTCTCGGTTGCGACCAATTGCGATGCGGCGTTCCATAGGCCGATCGTTGTCGCAGGACGCCCGAGCGGGCGCAAGGGCCGAGCGCGCAGCTCCACGGGGACCGCGACACGAGGCGCCCAGGCGGGGAGGGAGCGTGTTAGAAAGGCGCACCCATGAGGCGCGCCAAGATCGTCTGCACCCTCGGCCCTGCGGTCACCAACGCCGAGATGATCGACCGCCTCGTCGCGGCCGGGATGGACTGCGCGCGCCTGAACTTCTCCCACGGCGATCACGACGCGCACCGCGCGGCCGCGAAGCTGGTGCGCGACGCGAGCGCGCGCGCCGGCAGGCCCCTGGCGATCTTGGCCGACCTCTGCGGACCGAAGATGCGCGTCGGCCGCTTCGGACCCGACCCGGCGGGCGGCGGCAAGATCGAGCTCGTCGTGGGCCAGCGCTTCACGCTCACCACCCAGAAGGTGCTGGGCGACGCGAGCCGGGTCTCGCAGACGTACGAGCCGCTGCCGCGCGACGTCACGCCCGGCACCCACATCCTGCTCGACGACGGCTTGCTCAAGCTGCGGGTGGTCGAGACCACCGACACCGACGTGATCACCGAGGTCGAGGTCGGCGGCGAGCTCTCCGATCGCAAGGGCCTCAACGTTCCAGGCGCCCCGCTCTCGACGCCCGCGCTCACCCCGAAGGACCGGGAGGATCTCGCGTTCGCGGTCGAGGAGCTGAAGGTCGAGTACCTCGCGCTCTCGTTCGTGCGGCGCGCCGAGGACGTGCTCGAGGCCCAGCGCATCGCGCGCGGCACCCCGATCATCGCGAAGATCGAGAAGCCCGAGGCGGTCGAGAACCTCGGCGAGATCTTGGACGCCGCCGAGGGCGCGATGGTGGCGCGCGGCGATCTCGGCGTGGAGGTGGGCAGCGAGTTCGTGCCGCTGATCCAGAAGCGGATCATCCGCGAGGTGAACGCGCGCGGAAAGCTCGTCATCACCGCGACGCAGATGCTCGACTCGATGATCCGCAACCCGCGCCCCACCCGCGCGGAGGCCGCCGACGTGGCGAACGCGATCCTCGATGGCACCGACGCGGTGATGCTCTCCGGCGAGACGGCGTCGGGGCGCTACCCGATCGAGGCGGTCTCGATGATGGACGCCATCGTGCGCGAGGTGGAGCGCGAGATGCTGCGCACCGCGTCGGGCCCCGCCGCCCTGCCCACCCTCATCGCGCAGCAGTGGGGCTTCGCGGACGCGGCAGCGCGCGCCGCCGCGCGCATGACGTTCCTCTTGCCGCTCAAGGCGCTGGTGACGTTCACCCGCGACGGTCGCACGGCGCGGCTGCTCTCGGAGACCCGCCCCCGCGCGCCGGTCGTCGCCATCACGGCGCGTCCCGAGGTCGCGCAGCGGCTCGCGCTCGAGTGGGGCGTGGTGCCGCGCGTGGAGATCCCGCCCGAGGACCTGGAGAAGACGCTGCACATCGCCACCGCGCTGCTCATCCGAGAGAAGCTCTGCACCAAGGGCGACGAGTTCGCGCTGGTCATCGGCTGGCCGCTCTCGTCGGCGACCAACACCGTGAAGCTCCACCGCCTGTAGTCCTTGCCCGCCCCCGCACGCATCGGTCGCTACGTCATCGAGCGCCTCCTGGGTCAGGGCGCGATGGGGCAGGTGTACCTCGGGCGTGATCCCTCGCTCGATCGCGGCGTCGCGATCAAGACGGTGAAGGATCTCGATCTCGAGCCCGAGAAGAAGCAGCGCTTCCTCGATCGCTTCAAGAACGAAGCGCGCGCCGCCGCCCGCCTCTCGCACGCCTCGATCGTGCAGGTCTACGACGTCGGCGAGGACGAGGAGTACGGGCCCTACCTGGTGCTCGAGTACATCCGGGGCGCCTCGCTCAAGCAGGAGCTCCGCGACAACGGCGCGCTGATGCCCGCGCGCCTCTGCGAGATCGCGCGCGACCTCGCCGCTGCGATCGACGTCGCGCACGCCGCCGGGATCATCCACCGCGACATCAAGCCGGACAACGTGCTGATGGGCGACGACGGGCGCGCCAAGCTCGCCGACTTCGGGGTGGCGCGGGTGCCCGACGCGGCGCTCACCAAAGAGGGGCAGTTCCTCGGCACGCCCTGCTACGCGGCGCCCGAGACGCTCTCGTCCGGCAAGTACTCGCCGCGCAGCGATCTCTTCTCGTTCGCGGTCGTGCTCTACGAGCTCGCGAGCGGCGCCCGCGCGTTCCCCGGCGACGACGCGATCGCCGTGGCGCACCAGGTGATCCACGACGAGCCGCCGCCCGCGAGCGAGGTCGCCACCGGGCCGAAGATCCCGCCGAGCGTCGATGCGCTGCTGGCGCAGGCGATGTCCAAGGATCCCCAGGAGCGCTTCGGCTCTGCGACCGAGCTCGCCGATCGGCTCCTCGCCGCGTACGTCGCGGCCGGCATCGTGGACGCGACCACCCAGACCATCCGCGCCAGCGGATCGGTCAGCATGGTGACGCCGCCCAGCAGCGGCGCCGGGCCCTTGGGGGCGCTCTTGGGCTTGCTCCTGCTCGCCGCGGTGGGCGTCGCGATCGTCCTCGGCGTGACCTCGCAGGGCGGGGGCGCATCCGACGTCGACGCCGCCGCGATCGACGCAGGCGAGGCGCTGGACGGGGGCGCGCGCGTTCGACCCACGACGCCGAGCGAGGACACCCCCGAGCTCGACGCGGGCGTCGATGCGCCCGTGATCCTCGATGCGCCCGACGCGCCCGACACCCCGCCCGAGCTGACCCGCGCCGAGCGCGAGGACCTGGCGAAGGACGAGCTCGATCGCGCGCGAGAGGCGATCGAGGCGCGCGACGCACGGCGCGCGCGGCAGCACCTGGCGCGCGCCCGCGAGCTCGATCCCGAGAGCTCCGACCTCGAGGAGATCCAGGCCCTGCTCGACGCGATGGACTGAGCCTCGATGTCGCGGAGACGAGCTCCCGCGACCGACGACGCAGCGTCGAGCGAAGCACCGGAACCGAAGGCGACGAGGATGGCTCCGTCCGCGCCACGGGCCGCATCGTCGGGCGCGCGTCGGTCACGAATCGCGCATGTCCATCCGCCTGCTCGCGCTCGCCTCGATCCTCCTGACCCTCGGCTGCGGCTCGAGCGAGCCGCCCACTGCGCGCCTCGCCGGGATCCGCGCGAACACGGTGACGCTGGAGGTGACGGCGCCCGCAGGCGCCGTCGTTCGCTTGGGCTCCACCGAGCGGACCGTCCCGGAGAGCGGGGTGCTCCGCTTCGACGAGGAGATGACCTACTACAGCCTGAACCCGCCCCTGCCCTTCGACATCGATCTGCGCGTCGAGCCCGCGGAGCTCTTCGCCGACGAGTCGTACGTGAGCGTGCACGTCCCCTTGCCCGTCGAGACGATCCGCGCGCTGCCCGAGGCCGACGTCGGTCTGGTGCCCGCGACCGCGACGAACCCAGCGCGCATCGCTGCGCCCGCGGGATCGAGCCTCGTGCTCGCCGGGACGCCCGTGGCCCTCGATGCGTATGGCCTCGGCGCGCTGCCCGCCGACCTCGGTCCCGCGGTGCTCGCGGCGCCGAGCGCGCTCGCCGAGGGCGGCACACTCGATCTCGCGGGCGTGCTCGAGCACGACGGTGCCGAGCGCGCCGTCACCGTCTCGGTGCCCATGAGCGCTGCGGCCGTCGAGGGCTACGTGCAGGCGTGGATCGACGCGCCCGACGGCGCGATGCCCGAGGGCGCGAGCGGCGCGATCTGGTCGCACCGACATGGCCCGCGCGAGCCCGCCTTCGAGCGGATCGGCGCCGAGCGCGTCGCCGCGCGCTTCGTGGTGACGGAGACCATCACGAGCGCCGAGACGCAGCGCTGCCAAGGCGGCTTCGCGATGGTGCGGGACACCCGCCGCGTGGTGATCCGCGACATGGCGAGCGGGGACGAGGTCGCGAACCGCGACTTCACCCCGAGCGGTCGGGGGAGCTGCCCGATGGTCTTCATGATCGGGGAGGCCGACCATCACTTCTGGATCGACCATCCCGCGGTTCGCGCGTGGATCGAGGGCGAGCTGGCGCGCCTGACGGCGAGCTGACGCGCGATCGTGGCGTCTCGGGCTGGCGAGTGCGCCCGCTCGGCGCGCGTGC